>CAYJAL010000195.1:0-3956 GCA_964367875.1 uncultured Desulfovibrionaceae bacterium
GGCATACTCTTCACATATATCCCTCGTTGTTCAAGCTAACTTGAATCATTTTACTTACGAGGCATATATGCTCAAAAATATCTTTGCCACTCGCGCTGGCATTATCATGACAGGAGCCATTATTGGCGCCTTTGCTTTCTTCCTTCAATATATGGGTAACCCTGGCAATATGGGTCTATGCGTTGTGTGCTTTAACCGCGACATTGCCGGCGCTCTTGGCCTGCATTCCGCCGCTGTGGTGCAATACTTACGCCCAGAAATTATGGGTATGGTGCTTGGCGCCTTTGCTGCTGCCCTACTTAGTGGTGAATTTAAAGCCCGCGGCGGATCCTCGCCTATTATTCGCTTTGTGCTAGGCATCATAGCCGCCCTCACGGCGCTAGTATTCCTTGGTTGCCCATGGCGTACCATTTTGCGTTTAGCCGGTGGCGACTTCAACGCCATATTTGGTTTTTCCGGCATCTTTGTGGGTATTGCCATAGGCACCCTCTTCTTTAAACGCGGGTATTCCTTAGGTCGCAATCAAGTCACCACACGCGTAGCAGGTATGATCTTCCCTGCCCTTATGCTGGCCATTTTATCCTTACTGTATTTCTACCCACAAATAAGCGGCGAAGTGAAGTCCGGCTTTATCAATTATTCCGTCAAAGGCCCCGGCGCTCAGCACGCCCCTGTATTCATAGCCCTTGGCATTGGTCTTTTGGTGGGAGCACTGGCACAGCGTAGCCGTTTTTGTACCATGGGCGCCCTGCGCGACTTTATCCTGTTCCGCCACAGCCATTTGCTTTTAGGGCTCATTGCCATGTTAGCCACGGCCTTGGTATTAAACCTTGTCATGGGCTCCTTTAACCCTGGTTTTGAGGGGCAGCCCGTAGCTCACGATGATTCCCTGTGGAACTTTATGGCCATGCTGGTTGTAGGTCTTGCCTCTGCCCTAGCCGGTGGTTGCCCTGGGCGTCAGCTTTTTATGTCTGGCGAAGGCGACAATGACGCCGCCACCTTTGTGGTGGGTATGCTGGTTGGCGCGGCACTGGCGCACAATCTTGGCGTGGCGGCCTCCCCTGCAGGCATTGGCCCCAATAGCATAGCGGCTACAATTATGGGCTTGGTTATTTGTTTAATTATTGGCTTTGTACAAAGCAAAAGGAGCGCCTAATGAAAACTATCGATACCTCAGGGCTATCTTGCCCTCAACCTGTTCTTTTGGTACTACAATGCCTCAAGGCCGAATCCCCCGAAAGCCTCTGCGTTGTGGTGGATAACGAAGCCAGCTTAGAAAATGTCACCCGCGCCGCCCAAAATAATGGTTATGATGTGCAAGAAATAAAAGATGGTGACAAGGCTGTATTGAATTTAAGTAAGAAGTAATTTTTTTTATGGGGGAGGGAAACGCCTAGGCGCACCATATCCGTAAGCCGAGTAAACTCGGCAACGGCTACGCCTTCGGCGCCCTTTGGGTGGGTTTGCTAGCGCCAAAAGCCCTTATTTAAGCGGACCTCCCCCATACCCCCCCTCAAAACACGCTAAATATTTTATGTCCTTTTTACAGTCTTTGAAGCTATTATTTGTGAGTAATAAAAAAGGTGTGCAGATGTCTATTTATGATGGCGGCATGGCCTTGGTATATATAAAAGCGCAATTTGTATCGATGTAGCCTTGCGCGTAGCGCTGGCGAAATTGATGCAAGCGGCTTTTATATATACCAAGGCCATGCACACCCAATAAAATTATACTACAAGGTTCCACATGACATTTCTTACAAAAATAAAAAACTTTTTTCTCTCAACAGAAAAAAAATCCGTTTCAGTCTCAAATATTTCTGATCGCGGCATGCTGGTCTTTGCCCATACAGGCGAAGTTATAGCCGCTGAAAATATTTTACGTGATGCCGGTTTTTCTGTGGACGTGCAAGGCCCCCCGCCCGATTTACATTCCGGCTGCGATATGATTTTACTTTTTGAGCTTATGTATGAGGTGGCTATTTTAGATGTGCTGCACAAAAGTGGCAATGCCCCTTTGCAAGTCTTGCCGCTGGCGCATAATATGCTCGAGCCTGTATCGCTGTATCATGTGCACGATTATGGGCAATGGCTCATGGTACGTGCCGCCAATATGAAAATCACCGTGGAAAAAGACAGCAGAATTATAGTGAATATTTCCGGCGGAGGTTGCCCCGATGTGCCCTATCTTGCCCATAAGCTCATGGGGCTTACCCTAGAAGAAGCCACGGAGCCACGCCATATGGGGCAAACCCTGTGCTGTTATTCCCTACAAAAAGCATTTTCTGAAGCTAGGAGGCTGTTATGTGGTTAGTCATGGGCACCTCGCCTCAAGTTCCGGAAGGCGAAATTATTTATGGCAAATACACCCTTGATGGCGCCACGGTGGTGGGTCCCGATGGTTCTGCTCTGCGTCTGGAGCGTGGCATAGAAACCCTTGCCACGGCGGCGGCCTTGGTGTGTCAGCATTTGGGGCATGAAGCACCGTATATTTTATGCGGTGGCGATAAAGGTAAAGGCGATGGTAGCCGCGCTGTATACGCCCATTTGGTGGAAAATATAGACAAGCTGCAACCCAAGGGCATTACCTTTCACTATCTCTTCCCTGATGTAGATTGGCACAATAAAGTGCTTATGGCAGTGGACGAATACGGCGAAAGCACAGGGCAGCGCCCCATCTTGGTGGCCGATGCTGGCTTTATGTATGTGGCAAAAATGAGTGGTTATGCCGATGCCTATGACCTCTTCACCCCAGATGCCGGTGAAATGGCATTTTTAGCCGATGAATTAGCACCACATCCTTTTTATACCCGCGGATTCTTATTGGATAAACCGGAATCCATTCAAGAATTACTCACCCGCGCCATAAGCCATGGCAATGTGGCCAAGAATTTAATCATTAAAGGTACCACCGATTATATTGTGCAGGAAGGTGAGATTATAGCTACGGTGCATCAGCCCTCAGTACCCACCATGGAAGCCATTGGCGGTACAGGCGACCTCGTTACAGGCATGGTCACAGGGCTCTTAGCTTGTGGCTATAGCATGAAAAAATCCTGCTTTGGCGCAGCGCAGTGCAATAGAAAGCTGGCGGCCTTGGCGCAGCCTACTCCTGCCACACAAGTGCATGAGCTCACACCATATCTTTGTCAGGCATTGAATCGTGTTTTGCTAAGGGATTAGCCCTAGTTTACCAGATACCCACACAACTTTCTGTAATGCTTTTAGCGCGCTCTACTCGCAGCAAAGGCAACAAAATCACCACAAAAAAAGCCCCTGTTACCGAAATAACAGGGGCCATACTTTTCTCTATGGCTCTTTAGAAACCAAATCCATCATCATCATTACCGGAAGCGTTAAAGCCGAAGTCACCGGTGATACCGCGCGGGGTATCATCTGCTAATTCCTCAGCTGCTTCTTCCATGGCCTCAGCACCGGCAACACCGGCAGCAGCAGCGCCACCCACCACAAGACCTTTCATATTATCCTTAATGGCACCCTTAATCATGCTTAAGAGCTCAGCTTGATCCACAGCCATCTTACCTTGGAAGGGCAAGAGCTCCTTACGTAAAGCGCCCATATCGGTGGTCATGGTCTTGATTTTTGCTTCCAATTGGTCGCATTTTTTCTCAAGCTCAGCGGCTTTGGCCTCGGCAGGCTCAAGCACTTCTATTTTAGCATGCAAAGCGGTGATTTCTGCACTTTGCGCTTTATTGGTGTCGTCCATATCCGTGAGGCAATCCAAAGTTTTGCCAGCCAAAGCTTGCAACTTGGCACTCATGGGGGGCACAGAAACATTGTCACCAATATTCATTTTTTTGTTAGCTACATAGGCATCCCATTCCACGGCGCCATCCCATTCCATGGCTACAAAGTCGGGGTATAAAGATGCCAGCCAACCTGCGGCAAGGGGGGCTACAACACGGGCACAACAATCGCAAGCAATGGTACGCCCGG
>CAYJAL010000196.1:0-3893 GCA_964367875.1 uncultured Desulfovibrionaceae bacterium
CTAAAGCTAAAGACTTGCGAAAAGCGCCACCTTCTGCTAATTTTGTGCGCTTGTTTATGAACGCGCCCCCTAAAGGGCAGCCATATAATTTATTTCGGAGATTCCCATGGCCAAAAAACCTACCACATCTCAAGAAGATGCACGCTTATCAGCTCTAAATACTGCCATCAGCGGTATTGAACGTAAGTACGGCAAGGGCGCCGTCATGAAGCTTTCTGACGATGCGCATGTTTCCGCCCCCATTATCCCCACAGGTTCCATTGGTCTTGACCTTGCCTTGGGTGTAGGCGGCATTCCTCGCGGCCGCGTTACAGAAATTTACGGGCCGGAATCTTCGGGTAAAACTACTCTCACCCTGCATATTATTGCCGAATGCCAAAAGCTTGGCGGCACCTGCGCCTTTGTGGATGCAGAACATGCGCTGGACGTGGCCTATGCCCGCCGCCTTGGGGTAAATTGTGATGAGTTGCTGATCTCTCAGCCAGATTACGGCGAGCAAGCCCTTGATATTGCAGATATGCTTGTTCGCTCCGGCGCAGTGGATTTGGTGGTTATTGACTCCGTAGCTGCCCTTATTCCTCAGGCAGAGCTTGACGGCACCATGGGGGAAACGCAGGTGGGTGGCCATGCTCGCCTTATGTCCCATGCCATGCGTAAGCTTACAGGTACCATTCATAAATCGCGCACCTCTATTATCTTCATCAACCAAATTCGTATGAAGATTGGAGTCACCGGCTATGGCAGCCCCGAGACCACCACCGGTGGTAATGCGCTTAAATTCTACTCTTCTGTGCGTTTGGATATTCGCCGTATTCAAACCCTTAAGGATAAAGAAGAGGCTTTTGGCTCCAAGACACGCGTAAAAGTTACCAAGAATAAAATGGCGCCCCCCTTCCGTGAATGCGTATTTGATATTATTTATGGCCAGGGTATTTCTCGCGCAGGCGAACTTTTAGACCTTGGTATTGAAGCTAAGGTTGTGGAGCAAAGTGGCTCGTGGTTTGCCTTTGGTTCTGAAAAATTAGGTCAAGGCCGCGAAAAAGTACGCGCTTTGCTTGATGAAAATATTGAATTACGTAATGAAATTGAAAGCAAAGTGGCAGAGCACCTTGGCCTCACCAGCCCAGAATTTGTGCCAGTTGATGCCGATGCCCCCTTACAAAACTTTGAGGATTAAGGATACAGCCATGCTTACAGCCAAAGAAATTCGTCGTAAATTCCTTGCGTATTTTGCCAAATTTCAGCACGAAGTGGTGCCTTCTTCGCCGCTTATTCCTCGCAATGACCCTACTTTGCTCTTTGCCAATTCCGGCATGGTGCAATTTAAGTCTCTATTTTTAGGGGAAGAAAAGCGCTCCTATGTGCGCGCCACCACAGCGCAAAAATGTTTGCGCGTATCGGGCAAGCACAATGACCTTGAAAATGTAGGCCGCACCGCTCGTCACCATACTTTTTTTGAAATGCTGGGCAATTTTTCTTTTGGGGATTATTTTAAAGAAGATGCCATCCGCTTTGCGTGGACATTTATCACCGAAGAATTAAAGCTGGATAAAGCGCATTTATACGTCACCGTGTATAAAGACGATGATGAAGCCCATGGCCTGTGGCAAAAAGTCACCGGCATTGAGGCAGAGCGTATTTTCCGCATGGGCGAAAAGGATAACTTTTGGAGCATGGGCGATACCGGCCCTTGCGGCCCCTGTTCTGAAATTTTCGTAGACCAAGGCGCAGAGCTGGCCTGTGGCCCCAATTGCGGCATTGGCCAATGCGATTGCGACCGATTCCTTGAAATTTGGAACCTTGTGTTCATGCAATATGAGCAATCCGCCGACGGCACTCGCACTACCCTACCCCATCCTTCCATTGATACAGGCATGGGTCTTGAGCGCGTGTCCGCCGTATGCCAAGGAAAGTTCTCCAATTTTGACTGCGACCTCTTCCAAGATATTATTCAATATGCCGCAAGCCTAGCCAATGTGAGCTACAGCTTTAGCGCCCCCGATACCAATGATGTGGACACGGCCTTACGCGTTATCGCCGACCATAGCCGCTCGGCGGCCTTCCTCATTGCTGACGGTACTTTGCCTTCCAACGAAGGGCGTGGCTATGTATTGCGTCGCCTGTTACGCCGTGCTTTACGTTTTGGTACACTGATGGGACTTACCGAGCCCTTCTTGCACAAAACGGCGTATAAAGTAACGGAAATTATGGGCGAAGATTATCCTGAGCTGGCCGCCAGCGCCGACTTTATCCTTCGTGTGGTGCGCGAAGAAGAAGAGCGCTTCTCCTTAACTTTAGATAAAGGCTTAGTATTACTGGAAGAAGAGCTCACACGCCTGTGTTCCTGCAATGAAAAGACCATTTCCGGCCAGCTATGCTTTAAGCTGTACGACACCTACGGCTTCCCCCTTGATATTGTGAATGATATTGTGGAAAAACGCGGTTTCAAAGCCGATGAAGACGGTTTTACCGCCTGTATGGCAGAGCAAAAAGCCCGCGCCCGCGCTGCGCAAAAAAGTGCCGGCCTTTTGGGCGGCGCTGGACAAGATGCGCTGGCGGCCTTTACTCCCTTACATGAGCAAGGTTTGCATTCAGAATTTGTGGGCTATACAGAATTAAGTGCTGAATCTCGCATCATAGCCATGCTTGATGATCATGGCCTCAGCGTAGAAAGCTTAGAAGCCGGTCAAAAAGGTTTTGTTATCACGGCACGTACGCCTTTTTACGGCGCTTCTGGCGGACAAATGGGCGACCTTGGGAATATGAAAGCCACAGGTGAACCTGCCGCTTCTGCTTGCATTACCGATACCTTAAAGCCCTTTAGCGACTTAACGGTACATTGCGTCACTGTGGAAGAAGGCTCTCTTATGCTTGACCATGAAGTCTTACTCACGGTGACAGAAAATGATCGCCTGGCTTCCGCACGCAATCACACGTGCACCCACCTTTTGCACGCTTCTTTGCGCCGCATTTTGGGTAGCCATGTGCAGCAAGCCGGTTCTTTAGTGGCGCCAGACCGCTTGCGCTTTGACTTCTCGCACATTGCAGGCCTCAGCCCCGAAGAATTGCAAGCCGTTGAGCGCGATGTGAACCGCGCTATCTTGGCAAACTTCCCCGTAACTGCTGCCATCATGAGCCAAGAAGAAGCCCTGAAGGCCGGCGCTACGGCGCTGTTTGGCGAAAAGTACGGCGATGAAGTACGCGTGCTCAGCATAGGCCATTGCAACGATTGTACCGAATCCATGGAATTATGCGGCGGTACGCACCTTGAGCGCACCGGGCAAGCAGGCTTTTTCAGCATTATATCTGAGTCAGGCATTGCCGCCGGCGTGCGCCGCATTGAGGCCGTTACAGGTTGGAATGCCATAGCCCTAATGCAGGAGCAACGCGAAACCTTAGCCCACATTGGCGCCGGTCTTAAATGCAAAAGCCAAGATATTCCTGCACGCTTGGAAGCCCTGCAAAGCGAAAGCAAAAAATTACGCAAAGAGCTAGAAAAACAAGCGCAGCAATCGGCCGCTGGGCAAGGCAAAGACCTTATGAGCGCATGCCAAGAAATCCATGGCGTAGCCGTATTAGGCGCCTCGGTGGGCAGCATGAATGTAAAAGCGTTACGCGACCTTATGGACGATGTGCGCTCTAAATTGCCTTCCGGTGTAGCCTGCCTTGTGGCTAGCGAAAATGTAGAAGATAGCACAAAAGTGCATATGCTCATCTATGTTTCCAAAGATTTGCATGGTAAATTCACCGCGCCAAGCCTCATTAAAGAAGTGGCTGCGCATATTGGTGGATCCGGCGGCGGAAGACCAGATTTGGCGCAAGCAGGTGGCTCTAAAGCTGAAGGCATTGAAGCCGCTTTAGCCGCTTTACAAGAAATTATTAAGGCATAAAAT
>CAYJAL010000197.1:0-3869 GCA_964367875.1 uncultured Desulfovibrionaceae bacterium
CCTTATGCTTTGAATGCCTAAAGCTTTTTTGGAAAACGTAAAGGGGATATAGCAAGTGAAGTTAAAGGGGCACTTTACATATGACACCCTTTGGAAGATTATGCTGATAATAGTGGTAGTGCTAATAAGTGTATTGTTTTAATTGCTTACTGAAGGTGAAAAGTTTTGAAAAGCCAGTTAACTGAATCCATAAGGGTTTTGGTGGCAGAGTTACCAAGCCATGATTTTTATGAGGCAGAGGCACTTTTAAGACCTTTTGTTCGTATGTTGCCCCATGAACAGGCGCAAAGTATTGCCGCCAATAGACGCCCTGTGGACCGTGCTCTGCGGGTCTTGGTTCGTGTTCTTTTGGGCTATGGTTTACAAAGCCTCACCGGAAGATCGGGAGGGGAGTTTTTATCTCAGCTTTCCGTCGATGGTTATGGTCGCCCTCAATGCGCTGGATTTTGTTTTAGCTTCAGTCATACGCCACCCTATGCTGTTTGTGCTTTAGCTTCGCTAGGTTGGAAAGGGCGTTTAGGGGTGGATGTGGAATCTATGCAAACTTTGCAAGTTGATGAATTTTCACAAGTTTTTACTTTTGAAGAAGTGGCAGAGATTAAGACTACAATGAACCCTTCGCGTGAGCTTATCAGACGTTGGACCATTAAAGAAGCAGCGCTGAAAGCTGAGGGTTTGGGTTTTTTAGCTGATCCCTTGACTATACATACCAATTTTGGATGCAAGGGACGCCTTACTAATGGTCTTTATTGGGAGCATTTGCCTTTAGATGAAAAATTTTGGCTTACGGTTGCTTCTTGCTCTGCACAAGCTGTTACAATGGAAAGGCTAAAAGCTGAGGACTATTTCAAGCTCTATTAAAATACATTGATTACGTTAATAAAAATGTAACATCGTGAAATTGTGCATAACATGATAATAAATAATTTGCCATGATACATAAAATAATGTATAATTCTACGAAGTTGCCGTGAGAATGTTCACAGTGTTTCATTGCGTTATTATATTTTTGTAATTAAGGATTTTTATGCTTAGGAAGTGTCTAATTTTTCTTGCTTTTTTTTGCATATTCCCATTTTCCGTGCAAGCAAAAACGGTGTATTCTGAAATAGATCAAGATATACTCACGCTTTTTACGGAAGTAAATGAAACCAAGGCCTCATTTACGGCGGTTTTAGAAAATACCACAGTGATTAAAGAACGTATCCAATGCTTTGCAGATAACTTTAGCTATCAAAGACGGGCGAATTTTTGCCTAAATGAGTATCGCAATGATCTTGTGACTGTGGCACGAGAATTTGTGGAAGGGCGTCCCGAGGTGGGGATTTTTTTAAAAAATGTAGCCTATTGCCCTGTTATGTATAATCTATGTCAAGGTCAAACCGAAATGCGCAAGATTGATTCTCAAAATCTTTGCATACAATTTGAGCGACAATGCATAGATTTAATGCTTGATAAATATTGGCGTGGCACTCCCTTATATGACAATATCGAACTTAGGGTACACAAATGAGCTTTAAAAATCGTTTTTTTGCATGGTATAGCAAAGCATATCCGTATCTTATAGGTATTGTTGCTCTAAGTATAGTCCTTCTGGTGTTTTTTTGGAATAATACAGTTATATCCATACATTCTGGCGAGCGCGGAGTTAAGTATAGCCGCTTTTTTAACGGTACCATACTCGATCGCAGTTATGATGAAGGGCTTTATCTTATCTGGCCTTTTGATATTATGTATATCTATGACACGCGTATTATCGAAATTTCTGAAAAAGCCTTCATGCCCACAAAAAATGGTATGATGGTTCAGGTGGATATTTCTTGTCAATTTCAGGTGGATAGCAATCGCTTGCCTCAATTACATCAACAAATTGGGCCCGATTATCAAGAGAAAATTGTGTATCCCATGCTCAGAAGTGTGGTGCGCCAAGTGATTGGTTCGTATTCTGCAGAAAACTTGTATGCTACGGCGCGAAATGTGCTTGAAGATGACATGGTTGTTCGAGCCATAACCTCCTTGGGGCGCTTGCCCATAACTGTACACAGATTTATTATTGAAGGATTTTCTTTTCCCATTGCTTTTAATGAAGCTATTGTAAAAAAGATGGTTTCCTTTCAAGACCTTGAGCGCTATACGTATTTGAATGAAATTGAGGTTGCAGAAGCAAAGCGCAAATATATTGAGGGCCTTGGTATTAATAAATATCAAGAGTTAGTTAATAATGGCCTCACACCAAACTTTTTACGCTTTGAAGGGGTTAGGGCAACGCGCGACTTGGCAGCCTCCCAAAATGCGAAATTGGTGGTGGTGGGGGGAGGCAAGGATGGCTTGCCAGTTATCCTCAATACCAATGACAACGCTGTGTCTGCGCAGCCGTCTAGTGATCCTATTCCGACCGCGCCTATAAGCAAACCTGCTGATGCGCATCAAATTGATAGTAAAGTGCAAAATTCGGCAAGTGATGTCCAAAAAGATATGGAGCCAAGTATGGCTGTGCAGGTAACTCCTAAAGAACGTGCAGCGTGGGAAGGCTTTTTACAAGATATTGAAAAAGCTTTGACCCAAGTTATAGTTCCCGGTGCAAACTCTGAACAAAAAACACCGTAAGAGGTTAGTATGCTACAAGTATTTTTCGTTTATGTCTTGCTCGCCACCACTATTGGCTTTTTTGGGCGTAATCGTGGTTTTGGGTTTTGGGGCTTCTTTTTTGCAAGTTTATTATTTACCCCCTTCATAGGTTTTTTGATGCTGCTGGCTTCTTTTTGCGGCAAAAAAAAACAGGCGTAGCATAGAGTTTTTTATGCTTTTACTGGGCCGCCACATATTTTCTTGCTTAAGCGTAATTGCTTTTTGTCTTTGTATGTCAAATGGTAGCATTGCTGCAAGTTATCAAGAGGAAAGACCCATTAAGGAAGGCTATTATATTTTAAATAGTGTCACTCCCTTTACGCAGCAAAAAACTGTCTATAATGTGAGCTATTTTGAAGCCGGGCCGTATTGGGAATTTGACGAAATATATAAAGCCATTAAACATGATCTTGCCAAATATCCTCAATCCAAAGCTTTGGCCTTTCCCCAAAAATATCACTATTCACCGGGCTGGACTTCGCCCAAGGCACACAAAGAAAAAATTGCTGCCGATATAATGCAAAATCCTGACATTGATGTGGTTATTGCCATGGGTACAGTGGCTTCCAGCATGCTTTTGGCGCATAATAATGGGCAAAAGACAGTGATTTGTTTAAATGTTGCCGATGCGACCTATTCCGGACTTATTAATCCCAATACGCATAGGCCGGTGGCTAAGAATTTTGTTGTGGATCACTTCCCTCAAAAGTGGCGCCGAAGTATTGAAATTTTGAATATTTTACAAAATTTTCAGCATATTGGCACTATGGCTCCCGATACTCCTGAGGGGCTAGCCTATTGTAATATCCATGATTTACGAGAGGTTGGGCGCGCGCGCGGTTTTGGCGTAAGTTTTTATGACCAAATTGACATTGCAGAGTCAGTGGAAAGTTGTAAACGCGGTATTGAATATTTAATTGAGCAAGATGTGGATGCTGTATATGTGCCGGCTTTGAATTGTTTTGACCCAGAGCTTGGCAATCCTGAATTACTTTATGAAATATTACATGAAAATGATATAAAAACGTATGCTAAAG
Source organism: uncultured Desulfovibrionaceae bacterium (assembly GCA_964367875.1). Lineage (GTDB taxonomy): Bacteria > Desulfobacterota > Desulfovibrionia > Desulfovibrionales > Desulfovibrionaceae > CAYJAD01. Next base: position 3,666 of record CAYJAL010000197.1, read on the forward strand.
ATGGAAAAATTCCCGTCATGCACGGGGCACTTATTGGTATTTCTACCTTAAACTACGCGGAGATTGGGACAGTTTTTGCGCAAATTCTCTTGCGCCATTTACCCAATTATGCGCATGCCAATAGTGCTATACAGCTAGAGTTTGAGCCCAAAATATATTTAAATAATGATACGGCTCGCAAGCTTAAAATTCAATTCCCTCTGC
>CAYJAL010000198.1:0-3754 GCA_964367875.1 uncultured Desulfovibrionaceae bacterium
ATATTACATTGTGCTTTTTGTACAGTCTGTAGCAATATATAAAAAAAACTTTATTCAATCAAGAATAATAAAGTAAAATATTAAACATGTTTGCTTTCTTTCGTTATTTTTACTATTTTTGCAGTAGTCTATCATACAAAGGAATGTAAAAAAATGAGTAGTCAAAGGAATATAACATTAGATTTATTAAGAATTTTCTCTATTTTCTTTATGATGCTTATTCACGTATCTAGCAAGAACTTTGCTAGTGTTCCAGTAAACTCATTTGCATGGCAAATATTTAATATATATGATAGTATAAGCAGATTTTGTGTTCCTATCTTCATAATGATTTCAGGAATATACTTTCTTGATCCTAAAAAATATATTTCCACAAAAGATATTTACTGCAAAAGAATACTAAGGCTTGGTATAGCGCTTATATTTTGGAATTTTTTCTATGCATTACATGAAATATTATTATATAAAGATATAAATACCAATATAAATTTTTCACATTTTATTTATTTGATGATTTTCGGACATTATCACTTATGGTTTATATACACTCTCATAGGTTTATATTTAATTATACCTTTTTTAAAAAAAATAACAGAGGATGAATTTCTAACAAAATATTTCCTTATTTTATTTTTCATATTTTGCTTAGGGGGTAACTTTTTGAAATTTGAATATTTTTTCCCAACTATAATTGAAACATTACAAAGTAAGTCAAATTTAAAATTTTTTATGAGCTTTTCTGGGTATTTTGTATTTGGATATTTTTTAAACAGACTTGATATAAGTAAAGAATTTCAATACACAATCTATATAACAGCAATAGCTAGTGTATTTTTTACGATATATATGACAGATTTATACTCAGGCATTTCAGAAAAATCTGAATTTTATTGGTATGAATATTTATTACCAAATACATTTTTTGTTGCGACTGCCATATTTGTTTTTTTTAAATACAAAGTTTCTTCTATAAAATTATCAACAAAATCCCAAAATAATATAATATTTTTATCTAAGATATCTTTTGGAGCATATCTTGTTCACGATTTTTTTAATATGCTTTTTAGAGATTTTGGATGGATAAATTCTTCGCATAGCCCCATTTTTTTGCTGCTCGCCAATACTGTGGCAATCTTTATACTAAGCTTCTTTGCAGCTTTTTTATTGAGTAAAATTCCATTCTTAAATAAATATATTTTATAGTATATGCAAACTAAAAGCGATTTTTAATGTTCGACTACTTAGAACGCGACTCCACAATATTTATGATAACCTTATCCATATCCTTCATACCTTGGCGAGAAATTTCTTCCAAGTTGCTTACGGTGTTTTCAATGCCTTCATCTACAATGCCCTGTAGCTCAGGGTAATGCCCCTCTAAAGCCAGTAAAGCCGCATGGCAGGCTTCTAAAGCGGCCGTTCCCACTTTAAGAGCGCAAGTATCTTTAGCGCCATCACAAATCATTCCTGCTAAATTGCCTAAGATAATAGCCATGGCATTGGCTGCTTTGTTTATTTTAGTTGGGCTTAGAGCAACATTTTGCTGCGCCGCGTCTGTTGCGGGGGCTTCATGGGGGGCTTCATGGGGGGCAAGCATATATACAAGCCCGGCGGCTGCACCGGCACCTGCACAGGCAGTACATCCACAGACAGGGCTCAGCCGTCCCAAGCGGCTTTTAATATAAGAAGTAGATAAATGACTAAAGGCTAAGGCTTCAGCCAATTGCCGAGAGTTTTTATCAGAAACTTGTGACATCATGGTAATGGGGATAATGGCAGTAAGCCCATGATTACCACTACCGGCACTGCTCATAACGGCCTCTTTAAGCCCACCCATGCGCGCATCGGCAGCAGCAGCCGTATAGGCTTTAATGCGTAAGGATTGCGAAGCAAGATCTCGCCCTGCCGGTAAAAGGGGGATATTTTGTAAGATGGTGCGCCCTGTTTGCAGACCTAAAGGCATTTCCACACCTTTAAGAGCCATGTCCATATTCATACGCGAGCCTTGCAAAAGATATTCAGCATCCGCCGATGTCATGGTTTCTAATACAGCCACCACTTGCGAATAAGACATAGCACGAATGCGCTCGGCAATACTTAAACAAGCCTTGGCCCTAGTATCTTTAGCATATGATTCTTGCGCATCATAGACAACAACATCATCTTGATATATTTTAACAATGGCATCATGCTGTCCTTCGATAATACATTGTGCCGTATGCCCATTATTATCTGTAAGATGAGCATGAATATACACGCCGTGAAAATGGGTATCAGCATGAATTTCAATACAATGCTCATTAAGCAATGCTACAGCTTGCGGAATAATTTCAGGCTTACAATCTTTCAACACCTCTAAGCCATAAGCCGCATTACCTTGTAAAAGAGATAATGCTGCGGCAATATTATTGCCCTTCATCCCAGCTGTACCGGGAATCCCCACGGAGGCGCCGTTTTTAAAAATTCCGTCACTTACAATGATTTTGGCCCGTGTAAAGCTTCCTTGTAAATATTCTTTAGCTTTAGCCACTGCAAGGGCCACAGCCCCCGGCTCTGTGCAACCCAAAGCCGGCTTCACTTCTTCTGCTAAAAACTCTGTCAGTGTAAAGGGGTGTTGTGACATAAAAGACTCTTACATTAAAATTAAAAAAAGTATGAAGTATTCACATACTATTTTAGGAAATCACCTTAAATTCAATACTCACTTTTGCCACTTGCTCTTGTGAGTAAAGCTTTTCTCGTAATATATCGATGGCCTTAGCTGCATCATCAAGAGATGTTTTATTATCAAAAATGACTGCTACCAATAATGCGTAGTGCACGCCTTGCTTTAAAACAATAACATCATCAAAGGTATAGTTTGTGTCATCCAATTTTATTATTTCTTCTATTATATCTTTAAACTCTTCCTTTATTTCATCGCTGGCATAGGTGCCTGCAATTCCCACAATAGAAGTATAAAATATTTCGCTAGCCGCTTTAATAAGCATAAAAATAACGACAATAGTTGCAACTTTTTCAGCATAAACAAGCCAAGTGATAGAATATTTCAATCCTACATAGGTGACTAATAAACCCAAAATAACAACTATCGTCGAATAGGCATCGGTTTTTGATTCTATGCCACTGCTCTTCAATGTGTGCGAATCTAATTTTTTTGCTTGATAAAGCACATACCAGCTAAGCAATAATTTTACTATAAATGTAACAAAAGACACAGACAAAACAAAGAAGCTTACTTCGGTAGCCAAAACACTCCAATCAGCCATAAGTTCTTTAATAAGCTCATAAACTAAAAAGAAAATAAGCACAGAAACCACCAAAGAAGAAGCGTATTCCAAATTTCCATGCCCAAAAGGATGCGCCTCATCCTTAGGCTTTTTTGCAAATTGCAAACCAATAATGGAAAAGAAATCTGTGAGTAGATCGCTAGCTGAATGAATACCATCGGCAATAAGCAGCTGGCTATTATACATAAAACCCACTGCAATTTTAGCAATAGAAAGTAATACATTGGTAATGGCATTCACTACCATAACAAAAAACTGTTTCTTTTCTCTATTACTACCTGAATTCTTTATTGTATTTTTGTTTTCCATAGGAGATCTTTGGGATTGCCGTTTTTTTATAGGCCAACTTAATACTTCAAGCAAAACAGGCTGTTCAAAAAGCAAGCTTAACGAAGCAGACAGCCCTTTTTCAACTGTCTACATAACGCTTGGTCGTACGTCCTGTACGACACAAGCTATCGCAA
>CAYJAL010000199.1:0-3732 GCA_964367875.1 uncultured Desulfovibrionaceae bacterium
TTGATATGAGCCGTGGCGCCTTCGCTCACGGGCAGCTCTATGTGGCTTTAAGCCGAACACGCACCAAGGCGGATATGCACTTGCTTAAAGCCATACGAGAAGAAGATGCCATATTGGATAGGCGTGTGGTGGATTTTTTGGGTAGTGTTTAAAGCTTAACTAATTTTATCAGCATTCTTAAGGGCATCTTTTTGCAGATAGTCTTGCTTTAATTTTTCTTTGTCTGGAATTGGTATATCAAAGAGAATATAGCATACAAAAAAGCCAAAATCTGTTTTGTTATAGTGAATTCCTGCCCAATTGACACCGCTTGGCATTGAGAAAAGACCATGCGCTGCGAGTGGAAGTACATTTGGAACGTCCGGTTCCACAATATACTCCATATGTACATATTCTTTTAATTGTTCTAAATAGCACTTGTCTAGAATATTCCAAATATTATCAAGGTCTTGTTTTTCTATTTTCTTGTCTACGTATGCCCTAAAAACTTTTGCCATAAGTGCTGACTTTTCCATTTCTGTACTGGCATTGAGTATAAGGAGCAGTCTTTCGCCAATATCTTGCTTTTCTTTCTCATTGCCAAGGCAAGCACGCATTTTTTCAATATCTTCCCCTGTTTGAAGGTCAAGACTGTTAAGAAAGCTTTGCAATTTCTTCATAAAGAGATGATTGGAAATATCCTTGGCAGTGCCATAGAGCGAAACCACTGTGCTGACCACAGGTAAGGATTTTACCAGCTCATTTTCTGTGAAGTGGTCTATGCCCCATTCAAGTGCGTCGTTAGGTATGTGTTTCAAAACCACCTTACACCTCCATCTTAGGCAGTGCCTCAACAATATCCAGCGTTTTTAAACTCACGGTGATAACGCTTAAAAGTAAGTCCAAGGGATATTTTGGATTGCCAATGGTTTCCGTAGCCCAGAGGTTGGCGTCGTTGATTATGCCGCTGGCCTTATCTGTTTTCACGCATTGGCGTTCTACCACCCAATCAATGGCAGATTTGCTATTGATTACATAGCCGTATGCATGCAAAGGAATGTAGGATAGGGCGGTAAGATCTTTGGTCACGCTGTCACCGACCTTAGTGGTGGCGGTGGCAGTGTAGGTGCCTTTTTCGTATTCGGTGTGGGCGCGTTGCCGATACAATGTAAGGATATGTTGTAATGCTGTCATAGGGGCAGTATAACGTGGGAAAGAATAAGGGGCAAGGATATGAAGGCAAAAAGGCATAAAAAAGCCCCCATGACGGGGGCTAGATATTAAGGATTAACCGTTGAAGGTGTAATAAGTGCCTTTAATGCCTTTTCCTCCGTGACGGGTGATAATGCCAGCTTTAATGAATGTATCTAGCTTATTTCTGGCAGTTTTTTCTTTAATGTTAAGATTTTTTTCAATATCCCCGCGGGTAAACCTACGCTTTTGCTTCATGAAATGGTACAGATCCTCTTCTTTTGGATGAAGGGAACGTACAAATTCTTTATGCGGATCAACATCTTGTGTGGCATCTGCTGTGCTTTCTTCCCCCTCAGGCAAAGGAAGGGGCTCCGCCGGTGCAGGGGGAGGCGTGGAGCCGTCAAAGTGTGGTAAGTTGCCGCCCACGTATTCCCAGGTGCCGAGATGGGGCAATTGGTATATACTGCTCTTGTTTTTCAATAAATTACCGTTAACCTTACATTTAGTTACGGTCATTTTAGTCAAGATAGGTTCTTCGAGTTCATCATTTTCAGGGGACTCGTCAGAGGGAGCGCATTCAAGTTGGACAATGTTTTGAATTAAGTTTTTTAGAGCCACATCACCTATATAAGTTTTCCCGTGCTTTGTCGCATGATTTATTAAAAAAGCTGTAGTTCCAATACGTTTTAGTTTTTTGATAAGGTTGGTTAGGGCTGTGCCTTCTCCCGTTGTAGCCTCAGGTACGCAGGCTTGAAGATTGTCTATGATGATGGCGTCTAGTGTATTCTTTTTTACTATTTCTATCAGTTTTTCTTGCATGTCCTGTTTAAGTAATTTATTGCCGTTAAGGTCTATGATTTTGATGTGTTGTTGTGTTTCCTCAAAGTTAATTCCACGGACATTACAAAACTGCATAGAACGCTGCTTAATCTCAGCTCCGCCAAGTTCCCCATCAATATAGCCAACATTACGTTTTGTGGTACGCAGAGAAGGTGCTAAAAAGAAGGCCTCATGACCCCAAACCATACTTATAGCAATATACAGAGCAAACCACGACTTTCCAACGTCAGAATCTCCCCACCACATTGTGGTGTTTCCCTGTGCAAAATATTCATCAATGGTGACGGGCTGGTTATAATCTCTTGCGGCAGCTACAATGTCTGTCAAATTCTGGCACTGGATAAGATCGGATGATTCTATGGCCAGCGGTGAAGCGTCTGTGGTTTCATCTACTCCGGCCAAGGCATGGTCTTTTTCCCATTGCTTATAAGCTTTGTCATCGACTGCGCGCTCAAAAATATCCTCAAGCGCCATATGAAATGGCGCATCAGAACGAATAGTAACGATATTTTCCCAAAAAGACTGCTGCCAAGAGGGGAGGCTATGCATGTTTTCTGGGGGCAACGTATCGTCAAATACAACCATGCCAAGGAAAATCTTTATACTGTGCGGATTTTCTTTCTTGCATAATTCGTACAGCTCTTTAGCTTCCTTAAGTCCTTCCAGTGTCATGGCAGGCACTATAATGACTTCGCGTCCTGCAAGGACAGAGACATCAAGTACTTTTAAGGTTTTTTGACCACCGAAGTAACTGGTGATGATAGTATCATCAAGGCCATTATAGACTGATTTTGCGCACTGGCGTAAGTCAACGGCTTGGGCTAAGTCGCAAAAAATGATAACACGAGCGCGGGAATTTCTGTCTATATCCACGTGTGAGAGTAAGTGTGCCTGTATTTTACCATGACCAATGCTGAGCTCATATTGATTCCCGTGCTGGGAAAGTGTGGCCATCAGATTAACTCTTTTTCTATTATTGCTTTTATACGTCAGGAGGCATTGCTCTAAATTGTCAGCGAGCCCGTATTGTGGATCTACGTGCCTTAGAACGAATTCAGTACCATCCACACAAAACTTTGTCATGATGTCAAATGCTGGTGAATGCAAGGCATCGTTTTGTGCTAATCTACACGGTGGGTTAGGGGCAAAGATATCGTCATAATTAATCCCAAAGTGTATGAGTAGTACATGAATGGCTTCGATGAGAAAAATTCCATACTTCTGTGAAATGTAAAGAGTTATGCTATTTGGCTGCGGTATGTTAGGATAAAAAAGGCTTGAGCTATTGTGCTGCTGCCTTTTAATTAAGTTGTCACCATCCAGAGTTTTTTGTTTTTCGGCCTCAAGCATGCGATTAAACTTATGTTCTATAAGGTCGCAAGCAAAGTCTTTGTCCTGTGTAGCTTTAAGGCTCTTCGGTATTGGGAGCTTGAGGCACTCTTGTACCTTAGCTTCCGTTAGGTATGAGCACTCTTTGCTAATGCTGCGGCTAGGGGCGTATATTTCCGCTATTACGGATTTTGTTTTGAGTTCAGTCGGCTTGCCTAGCCAAGAATTATGCCTGTGGTCAACAGGACGTGTTTTAAAGGGGGCAAGAGGGGTAACATCAACAGTCTGCTCAGATAGTGGGAAGTTATTAAGATAATTCATAATTTTAAATCCTTTTTTATTGCTTGCGCCGTAGTACGGGCAAGTATGTGTTGTTTTGGGAAATCCATG
>CAYJAL010000200.1:0-3688 GCA_964367875.1 uncultured Desulfovibrionaceae bacterium
TCCAAACAATAATTTCCCTTATAAGGGGGTCTGGGAGAGATAACAGAATTACCCCCCAAGCACAAGCAAAAAAGCGTCATGAAGCGTAAAGAAAATGCCTTCCATTTTTCACACTTTGGTAGATTGGTGCGCAAGGCTTTTAAATATTGCCATAGTGCTCTTTTTTTGACCTCTAAAACGACGCAAGCGTCGCCTGCGACGGAAGTGAATTCCGTCTTGTCTTTAGCTTGCTCCCCTGCGGGGCTTGCCACGTCCTGTGGCATGCTGTTCTTTTTCAACAGCCTGTTAGCGCTGCTCTCACTTGCTATCTGAGACAAATGCCAGTACAAAAAACGACGAACAATCATTATCATAAAAAATTCAGCTCTGCAAAGCTGTATGCCCACGCGAAAACACAAGCACAGGGCATACAACCATACAGGCAAGAGGGTTTATGTCTTTAGCAACACGCATACAACATATGGGCTTTGCAGCCTTGATTATGAGCATAAGTATCTTGATTTCGCGCTTTATGGGGCTTTTGCGCGATAAGGTCATCTCTTGGCAATACGGCGCCACAGGCGAGGCAGATTTGTATTTTGCCGCCTTTGTGGTGCCGGATTTTATCAATTACCTCTTGGCCGGCGGTTATGTTTCCATAACGCTTATGCCCCTGCTTTCACGCTGTTTCGATGAAGACGAAGATACAGCATGGCGCTTTTTTTCTGCCGTTTTTTGGTGGGCATTGCTGGCCGTATCGACCTTAACCTTGGTGGCATGGATATGGGCAGCGCCCTTGGCCAAGTGGGTAGCCCCCGGCTTCAGTGCCGAGCAAAGCGCCAGATTAACATTATTTTTACGCATCATCTTGCCGGCACAAATTTTCTTTGTAAGCGGCGCCTGTTTTTCTGCTTTACTATTTTTGCGCAAACAATTTGTGGTGCCTGCGCTCACACCCCTCATTTATAATGGCGCCATCATCCTGTGCGGCCTCGCTGTACCCATGCTGGGCATAGCCGATGGCATGGTGGGTTTTTGCATAGGCGTAAGTTTGGGAGCCGCCGTGGGCGCTTTCGCCCTGCCTTATTGGGCCATTTTACATCCGGCCTCGCAATCGGCAAAACAAAATGCACCACAAGATCAAGCGCCTCTACCCTCGTGGCAACAAGGCGGTTTGCGCCTCTATCCCTTACGTAAAGAATATTTACGCCACCCCCTGTTACGCTCTTTCCTCTTTATGGCCTTACCCCTCATGTTGGGGCAATCGGTGGTCATGCTTAACGAACAATTTATGCGTATTTTTGGCTCCATGGCCGGAGAAGGCGCCGTATCCCTTTTAAGCTATGCCAGACGCATGTCGCAGGTACCGGTGGGCATGGTGGGGCAGGCCATAGCGGTGGCTTCCTATCCCTTCTTGGCCACCTTGGCCGCCAAAAAGGATTTCACAGCCTTTAACAGCACCTTACGCTCGGCCATGCTGGGCAGTACCTCGGTGCTTATTCCCATTTCTGCGTGGATGATTGCCGCCGCGGTGCCTTGTATGGGCTTTATTTTTGAAGGCGGCGATTTTAATAAGGCCAACACTTTGGCTTCTGCGCCGCTCTTGCAAATTATGATGCTTATGGTGCCCATGTGGGGCGTGCAAATGGTTTTGGGGCGCGCCTTTTATGCCCTTGGCGACACCTTAACTCCGGCTCTTAGCGGCACTCTTATTACCTTGGTATCCCTTCCCATTTTCTATTATTCATTACGCTGGGAAGCTCTGGGCATTGCCTTGGTAAGCTTTTGGGGTGTGGTGGCCTACATTGTTATCATCATGTATATTTGGAAAAAGCGCCAAGGCATGCAAGCTTTTGAAGGCTTAGGCACCATGTTTCTCTTTGGCCTTTTCCTTTCCTTCATCAGCGGCCTTGTGGCTTGGTATGTTTCTGAAAGTATTTTACGCTGCACTACACATTTGCCCTCGGTATGGCCTTATGTACTGGCCTTGGCAGGCTCCTTACTGGCTTTTGTGCTCTGCTATGGAGCGCTCACCTGGAAGATTTGCCCTTCCCTAGTGCAACCCTTGGTAGTGTATGTGCAAAGACGCTTAAAGCGATAACACGCAGTATTAAAAGAATAAAACCTTGTAACGTTCTTTATATTAAAGGAAAAATCATGCCCATATCTACCCTTGTTCTTGATTGTGACGGCGTTATCCTTGAAAGCATGGATATTAAAACCCAAGCCATGTACGAAATAGCCTTGCCCTACGGTAAGGAAGCCGCAGATCGCCTCAAGCTATATCATATACTGCACGGTGGCATTAATCGCACCGTAAAATTCTCTTGGTTCTTTGAGGAAATCCTTGGAAAAAGCATTACAGAAGCAGAAATGCAAGATTGGTGCTCACGATTTGAAAAACTCACCCTAGACCTTGTTAAAACCTGCCCCTTGGTGCCCGGCATAGAAGAAGTGCTGCAAACATGGGCCGGAAAAATGCCCATCTATGTGTGCTCCGGCGCCCCTCAAGCAGAATTAGACTACATCCTCCCCTTACGCGGCCTAGACAAATACTTCACCGAAATTTGCGGTGCACCGCCTTCTAAAACGCCGCTCTTGGCAGAAATTATCCGCAAAGCCAAGGCCGACCCTGCCGAAGTACTTATGGTGGGCGATGCCGGCACCGATATGGTTGCCGCCGAAGCTTGCGACACCCTCTTTTACGGACGCGGCAAAGCTTTTGCTTCCACCAAATGGCCTTGGTCAGAAGATCTCACCCCATTAAATGCATGGATTAAGGACAATAAATAATCATATCAAGCCATTATAAATTGTAAAATTTTATGTGCTTTTTGTAGTTTTTTTTAGTACACTCCAAAGCTTATTAAGGAAAAACGGTTTTTCTAACTACTAGAAAAAACTACCTTTTTGTATAAAATGATTGAGGAGACGTCCATGAAATTTACGAAAATGCACGGTATTGGCAATGATTATGTGTATATGGATGCACGTATTAGCCCCGTGGCAGATCCTGCCGCCATGGCCATACAGGTGAGCGACAGACATAAAGGCATTGGATCTGACGGTCTTGTGCTTATACTTCCTTCTGAAGTGGCAGATGTGCGTATGCGCATGTTTAATAGTGATGGCAGCGAGTCGCAAATGTGCGGCAATGCCATTCGCTGCGTAGGTAAATATGCCTACGAGCATGGCCTTGTGCATAAGCCAGAGCTTACAGTGGAAACCTTAGCCGGCATTAAAATCATCACCCTTATTATGGAGGGCGATAAAGTGACCGGCGCCACGGTGGATATGGGCACGCCTGAATGGGTGCCTGCGCGTATTCCCGTGAAGCATGAGGGTGACACTGCACTGGAAATCATCATAGAAGCCCTTGGCAAAAAGTATGTAGGCTCTTGTGTGTCTATGGGCAACCCCCATGTGGTCATTCAAGGCGAAAACCTCGACGATTTTGCCATTGAAGCCATTGGCTCAGCCATAGAAAACCATCCCCTTTTCCCAGAACGCATCAATGTAGAATTTATTCAAGTTCTAGATAAAAACAATGTACGTATGCGCGTTTGGGAACGCGGCGCAGGCGAAACACAAGCATGCGGCACAGGCGCCTGTGCTGTGGGTGTGGTATGCGCACGTCTGGGCCTTACCGAACGCGATGTAAATATACATTTGCTCGGTGGCACCCTGCATATTCGCTGGGATGAAAATG
>CAYJAL010000201.1:0-3657 GCA_964367875.1 uncultured Desulfovibrionaceae bacterium
ATTGTAAAAAGGCTTGGCGCACCTCTTGGACATAGCTTTCTTGGTCTGGGCGAATGCCTACTTCTTTATCTCCTTCAAAAGCAAAAATAGCTTCAAAGCGGAAGTTAGGATTGCGCAATAAAAAGACATTATTAAAAGGGCCTTTGCCATCCCAATTTCTGGGCCAATCGTCATTTTTACCAAAAAAATCCAGCAAGGAAGACTGAAAACGCGTGGTCCAACGTTCACTTACCGAAGGTGTGCCTTTTTTCTTTTCAAATTCCATGTCCATTTTAGAGAGCACAAAGAAAAGCGCAGGGGCAGATTTGGAAAGGGCGCGGCGTTCTGGTGTTTCTCCATGGGTGGTGGCAATCCATTGTTGCACGGCACGGGGGAGATCTTGCACTTCTTGGTTGCCAGGTCCAATGCAGAGCAACATGCTGGTGAGTTCTTTTTCTGCGCAATATCTTTCAAAAAGATAGGCCACTTTACCGCGTAAAAAGAGATTTTCTAAGGTGCCTTCACGTTGTAGCTCGCGGCGAACATCGTCTAGCTTTAAGCGTGAGCGATAGCCAGGAAAGTCCAGTAAATCTGTGTGATCAAAGAAGTCATCGGGTTTTTCCAGCATGGGAATGGTTATTTCTGCTGTAAGTGCCGTCACTAAGGTACGCGCAATGTGCGCTGTGGTGCCATTACTGCCCACAAGGCTTAAGGTGTCGCTATTACTGCCGTTTTGTTGTAATAAGTCTTGCAATAAAGTTACGTCAATAATGCTATTTTCACGGGGAATAAGGGCTTCAATGCCGCAATAGGCTTCTTTGGAGCGGCCCAAAGCTTGTAAAACTTCACAAAGCTTCATGTATAGTTCTGTAAAGGCTTCCACTTTATCCCAAAGCAATGAGAAAAGTTTGGCTCGCCCTTGTAAGGACAGGCCGGGAGCAAGTTCTGTGGCTCTTTGCCAATACGCTCTTTGCAGAAGCTGTACCCTTGGGCGTGAAGAAAAATTACGTGCCATATATTCGCGCAATTCTTCCATATCATCGGCATTTACTTCATTATTATGTGTGGCAGAGTAGATCGACTCAAGGTTTTTTATATCTGCCAAAAGAGCTTCTTGGTCGGGACTTTCTTTGTGTTCACAGTCTGCATAATAGGTATTGGCGAGCACGCGCACCACATCGCATTCTGTGAGCAAGCCCAAACGAATGGGATGACCAGCCGGTGTATTTTCCGGCGCTGTGGTGGTGAAGCGCGTTACAAGCCCTGTGGATTCTTTGCCACCTTCTGGGTTGATTTCTGTAATAAAGTCATGATGCTCTCCAGCAAAATTCGCTATAAGAGAGCCTTTGCTATCACGGGCCAAAGTGGAAATAAGGTAGGACTTGCCTGATTGGCTGGGCCCAAAAACGCCCACACACATTTTGCGTTGGGCCGCCACTTGGCATTTGTAAAAAGAACGACCGGCACGGCGCAATTCCGCATGGATGGAATCAAACTCTTTGCCGAGTAGCTCTTTATTGGCTGTGAGCCATTGTAAGGCTTGCTGGGTATTTTGTTGCAAGTTTTGGCAATGACTTGCTAAGCGTTGATCTTCTGCCTGCATATATATCTCCTCAGGTGAGAGAACCTGTTCAATGCTGTACTATTTTTAAACGTTGCTAATAATTCCGGTATCAAGCCAATATCCTTCGTCTAAGGGGAGGGTTTGCAAACGAATTTCCAAATCCTTTATATTGACAGAATTGCCTTCTTTATCAGTAATGCTTTCAATGGCAAAATCGCCTTCATCTCTATCATCTTTTTCATCCCACACTTCAGAAACGAAAAGACGCACTTCTACGGTATAAGGCAGACGTCCGCCAGCTCGAGAGCGAGCTTCTTCGGAAGAAAAAGTTAAGAGGTTAAAGCGCGTGGTGGGCCAGCGTTCAGCATCAATTTGCCTATAGCCAATGGGCAGTGGCCCGCCAAATTGCACTTGGCGCACCAATTCGCATTCTTTATTGCTGTCTACATCCACTTCAAACCACACTTTGGGCTTGCGTAATTGCCCATTAATATCCATTTCTCCCACATAGCGCGCCGTGGATGTTAATTGCAAATTCCCAACATCAAAGGAAAAGCCTTCTAAATGGCCTTCAGCTAAGGCGCATAGGATAGCTCCTACAACCACAGTGGTTTTGGGGTCAGTTATGCGGCCATGTACATCGGCAAAAGGATACCAATTGCCCACATGGTATTGACGCATGGGAATAATGCGGTGCATGGGCACAGGAAGTTTAGCCAAGACAGGACCTACTATGCCATTCCAAGCACTGGGGCGACCAGTAAGCAAAAGTACGTCGCAATTATAGAGATGTACCACTTCACATAAAGCCGCCAAGGCTGGCCCTAAGGTGGCACGAATGGTATTTTCCACCGCTGTGGGATTAATACGCAATTCCACATCCATGAGAGAGAAGGTTTCTCCTGCAGGTACATGGGCTTGAATGGTATTTTCCACCGCAGAAATAATATGTTCTTGCGGTAGGGGATAGAAGAAAGAAGCAGGCAGATGAATGCCTTCTAAGCCAGCAAAGGGAGCAGTTTTTTGAGCGTTTTCTTCTGTTTCTTCGCCCATTTCCACTTCTCTTTGCGTAAAGAAATCACTAAAGCGGCATGTAAAGGGAGGATGATTTTCCTGAATTTCTGTGGCATTTTGATACAAAAGCTCACATAAACCGAGCATGCCTAAAGCCACGGGTACGGCCACTTGGCGTACAAAACGCGCCCGTAAATTACGTTGGTCTTGGGAAATACCAATGGCATCGCGACCAAAAAGCTGTCCAATAACAGAGCGTGGCTCAATGATGCCAGCCTTACTAAAGGCTTCAGTAAGGCAAGGAATGATGTGCTGGGCTACCATATCACGCAACACTTCATCACCGGCTATATTAAAGCCGTCGCGAAATTCCATATGCGGGCTAATGCGGGCTGTATCTCCCATGCCGCTGGCTAGCTCATAGGTGGCAATGGATAAATCCATGGTGCCGCCGCCTGTATCTATGGAGGCTATGCGCACACAAGGTTTATTTCCATAGGCTTCGTAATTTTTGCCTAAAAGAGCAAAAAGATGATGGGCATCTCCATGGTATTTTACAGCTAGTTCATTGTAGATATAGACAATTTGAGAGCAGGATGCTTCGTCCCAATCGCAGCGCACTTGCGGGCTGATGCGATAATCTTTAGCGCTTTTACCTGCCGTCTCTTTACTACCCACATACCATTCACCCCAACCAAGGGCTTCCCAAATAACACGTACAGCCCAAGAAACCCAACGTCTAAAAATACGCTTTTCTGCCACAGGCATGGCTGTGGGTACAGTAAAAAGAATGCGGCGTAAGCGGCGCGGCATATTGGGCAGCTCACGGCGTGAGCGCGTGGCAGGGGAGTTCATGGTTACAAGAGCTTGGGTGATAATTTCCCCCACCATGAAGAGCATTAATGAGGAGCGCGTAAAGAGCGATTCAAAGGCCGGCTCTCTTTCTTGTTGGCGTAATTCCCGAGAATTTTTATACATGGGATCGTCAAAGCAACAAAGGGGTGTCCCTTCGCGGTTTACTTGCCGAGGAAAAAGACCGCGCGTGACCATGGACTCTTGCGGACCGGAAGTATTATAGCGCCAAGATTGTTGCCAAGGGC
>CAYJAL010000202.1:0-3614 GCA_964367875.1 uncultured Desulfovibrionaceae bacterium
ACGTGCAACCAAGCGCTATCTTTTACTCAAAGCTTCGCTCATGGGTTCTGTCATGCTTTGTGCAAGCTTTATAATAAGGGCGCTTTGGGCCTTTACTAAGCTGGCATAGGTTTCGCCGGCAGGCATGCTTTCCACAAAGGCGCCGCTCACAAGGGCTCTATTGTCATAGGTATGTACTGTCCAGCGTGCGTCCAAGGTTACTTGACCTTGTAATGCACCGTCTAAGCGATGAATGAAAACAAATATTTTTTTGGCATCGGCATCGTCATCATCAATGGAAAGTAAAAGCACTTCTTTTTCAAGCAAAGCCGGCATAAGCGTGTCTGATAAAACGCGTTGTACGCCGTCGGTTAAATCTTCACTCCAAGAATCAAATTCTGAAATTTGTAAGGTAACGCCATTGGCCTGGCGAGTGGTGATATTGGTTCTGTCTAAATATGCAGGAATATCTACTTCTTGCAAAATAACTTTAGGCATTTTTTTGGTATTGGCTTCGTTTAGTTGTGCCACAGGGGAAAGGCTATTGCTTTCAAGCATATAAAACGATGTGGGCGGACTACCGCCGCACGCGCTAAGTAAGGTGAGACAGAGCAAGGCACCAAGATAAGCAAAAGAAGAAAAATGAGGTTTACGCATTAGTTTTTACCTTTTCCCATGATTAAAGCTTCGGGTTTTTGTTCTAAAAGTTTAGCCAATTCGCGGAAAGAACGCGCTGTGCGTGAAAATTCATCCAACGCCCTGTGTACTTCTTGTAAGGTTTTAGAGTTGGGTGAAACAATTTTATTGGCAGAGCTTACCGTTTGTTCCAATTCCTTAGCCACAGCGGCAAAAGAGCCTAGGGCTAATTGTACAGCAGCCATGACTTCTGGTAACTGTTGGTCAAGGGTAACGCTGGTATCGCCAAAGGCATTGATGGTGCGCTGAATGTCATCGCGTAAAGAGCCTGCCCCCGAGGTGAGTTCTGCCATGTTTTCCATGGTGACGCGTAAGGCGGCTATGGATTTATGCAAATCTTCCGAGGTGCTTAAGGTGGCAAAACCATCTAGCGCGGCGCTTAAAGAGCGAGACATTTCTTCTAAAGGAAGGTTGTTTAAGGTGCGCTCAAATTCGTCAAAAGTAGAAGGAATGGTGGGAATTTCGTGTGAATGATCGGAAGAATAATATCTGGCCGGCGTATTGGGGAAAAAATCCAATTCCACATCATATTGCCCTGTGACAAGACTGCGCATATGTAAACGAGCGCGAAGGCCGCGTTGAATCATACGCTGCATAAGTACAGTGCGCGCCGTTTCTGAAACACTTCCCGAGGCAGAATCAAAGGCAATGCTATTGGCATTGATGGTTACGTGCACGGGAATGGTGATTTCTTCGTCACGCGGGTTGGCCACCAATAGAATTTGCGTCACCGTGCCCAGGGGCACACCGCGAAAAACCACAGGAGCGCCTAAAGAAAGACCATTCACAGAGCCCTCAAAATAGAGCACATATTCCATGTCTTTACTAAAAAAGTTTTTACCGCCAAGAGTCATAATGCACAGTAAAAGAAAGGCTAAGCTTCCAAGTACAAAAGCTCCCACGGTGGCTTTGCTATTTTTTTTATTCATATACTATCCTTTTCACCGCGAGTGAGGAAATTGAGAACCACTTCAGGTGTCTGCGGGTCGTGTAAAAGTTGTTTGGGCGCACCCATAGCAGCCACACTTTTAGTGCCGGCATCTAAATATAAAGCCGTATCTGCAATGGCAAAAAGTGAGGCCAATTCATGGGTAACCACCACAAAGGTCTTTTTTAAGGTGGTGCGCAATTCTAAAATAAGATCATCAAGCATGCGTGCGCTTACGGGGTCAAGCCCAGCAGAAGGCTCATCCAAAAAGATAATGTCAGGATCTAAGGCTAAAGCACGGGCAAGGCCGGCGCGTTTACGCATACCGCCACTAATTTCTGCCGGATAATAATCCCCAAAGCCAGCAAGGCCAGCTAGGGCTAATTTTAATTCTGCCTGCTCGCGAATTTCAGCAGGGCTTAGGCTTGTATATTGTTCTAAAGGCAGGGAGATATTTTCTGCCAAAGTCATGGAGCTCCATAAAGCTCCACCTTGATAAAGAACACCGGCGCAGCGCATAATTTGTTGACGCATGTCTTCATGGCCGGGCCAAAAGGGTAAGCCTTCATAACTAACAGCACCTGCCATGGGTTCTTTTAAGCCCATAAGAACGCGTAAAAGTGTGCTTTTTCCGCAACCACTACCGCCCATGATGATGAAGATTTCCCCCTCATGCACGGTAAAGTTTACTTTATCCATAAGCACGCGTGCGCCATAACCTACGCGAAGGTTTTCTGCGCGTACAATTTCTTTGCCCAAAATGTCTGTATTTTGCCTACTCATATGGCCAGCCTATTGCAAATAATGGTAATAATGGCTGTGGCCACAATGATACCCACAATGGAATGCACCACAGCAGTGGTGGTGGCTTGGCCCACGGCTTCAGCCGAGCGTCCGCAGCGCATGCCGTGATAACAACCCGATACGGCAATGATACCGCCAAAAACCGTACCGTAAACAAGGCCTATGACAAGGTGCTTAATGGGTACATAAGCTAGCGTGGCAGAAATATATTCTTGTGGGCTTAAGTTAAGCATAAAGACGCCCACCATAAAACCGCCCAGCATGCCCATGAAATCTGCATACAGTGTGAGTAGGGGGGCCATGCATATCATGGCAAAAATACGTGGCAACACGAGAAAATCTACGGAAGAGAAACCAAAAGTTTGTAGGGCGTCTACTTCTTCATTAACCTGCATAGTACCGATGAGGGCGGCATAGGCCGCGCCAATGCGTCCACTCATAACTATGCCTACCATGACAGCGCCCATAACGCGTAACATACCAATGCCTACCAGTGGAGCTACAAAGCGTTGAGCGCCAAATTGGGTAAGTTGAATGGCGCCCACAAAGGCTAAGATAAGGCCAAAAAGTAGGGATGTTATGGAGACAATGGGCAGTGATTTTGCGCCGCATTCTTCAATGGCGGCCCAGACATCTTTACTGCGAATATCGGCTTTTCCACGAAATACTCGGCCCATGCCAAGGGCTATTTCACCAAAGAATTCTAAAAAGTTATGGATACTTTCGCTTGTGCTGTCAAGGGAATGCTCCATGCGCTGGCGCAAGGTGCGGTGCTTAACATGAGGCGTCGTGTCTTCTTGCTCGGGTACTCTAAAGGCCATGTCCAAGAGCTCTTGCAAGCCTTGGGGCAGGTCTTTTACTTCAAAATTTTTGTGCTGGTCTTTGGTAAAGTTAATGAGACGTACTGTAAGAGCCAGTAAAGAACTGTCCCATAAGGTTAAGTCTTCAGCTTGGAAAAGCACAGCTTTTATATGTGGTTCTTGTATAACAGCCAATAAAGGAGACACGTCAGGCAGAGAATGGGTGATATTCCAAACGCCAGAAAATTGCACGACTACGTTTGTGCCTTGGGTGGTGAAGGAAATTTGTGCTGTATCGGACATGTTTTTATATATAACTACTTCTGTAAATATGTTTTTTATTTTTTGCACCATGCCTTATATTGATTTCTTTGGCAAGTGTCTTAGTAGGTGATACCTAAAAACGT
>CAYJAL010000203.1:0-3582 GCA_964367875.1 uncultured Desulfovibrionaceae bacterium
ATGCAAGGCAAGCGAAGCTTTTTGCGGAAGGAGTGTATAAATAATACTCGACTGGAGCAAAAAGCAAGCTTAACAAAGCAGACAGCCTTTTTTCAACAGCCTGTTATCTACCGTGTTCTAAACTTCTTATACATCTCATACAGCGGTGGCAGCATAAGCAATAAAATAAGTATCCAAAGCACCTTAGCATGAATGCTGGCAAAGAATATACCTAAGGATCCCTTAGACATAATCAAAGCTTGCGCAAAGCCTGTTTCTGCAATGGGGCCTAAGATGAGACCCAATATCAATGCCCCCAGCGAAAATCCCGCCTTTTGCAAAATCACCGCCCCAAGGCCAAAGCCCAAGCACAAGAATATATCCAGCACACTATTATTGATGGCATAAGAACCCAGCACCGAGAAAAGGCATACGGTGGGTATAAGTAAGGGCACAGGAGTTAAGGATATACGCGCAAAATACGGTGCCATATACAGCCCCAAAACAAGGAAGACCACATTGGCAAGGAAAAGTGAAAGAATAAAGGCATAGGTCATGGTGCCGTACTTGGTGAAAAGCTCTGGCCCAGGCACCAAGCCATGCACCAAAAGACCGCCCATAAGCGCCGCAGCTACGCTATTACCCGGAATACCCAAAGTCAAGGTAGGCACCAAAGAACCGCCTACGCAGCCATTATTACCGGCTTCGGCGGCAGCTATACCTTCAGGATTACCCTTGCCAAAAAGTTCTTTAAACTTTGAACGGCGCTTGGCAATATTATACGATAAAAAGGCGGCAATGGTGGCGCCTTCACCGGGTAAAATCCCCACTAAAGTGCCCACACCAGAACCAAGGCCAATAAAGCGCCCTAAGCCCTTGGGCATGGGTTCGCGCTTTACCTTGGTTACCAAAGCTGCATCGTCCACCACGCCCTTGCTTTGACTTAAAGCCAGCATTTGCGAAATGGAAAACATACCAATGAGCACAGGCATAAAGGCCACGCCATCGTATAAATCCGTCATACCCATGGTATAGCGTAACATGCCGGACATGGGATCTGTACCTACCACAGCAATAACAAGCCCTAAGAATCCGGAAATAAGGGCTTTCATAAGATTGGTTTCTTCATCGGCCATGGAAACAATGCCAGCAAGGCCGAGCAATGCGAGCAGAAAATATTCCGGTGGGCCGAAGGATAAAGCAAAAATGGCCAGCAAAGGAGCCAATATAAGCAAAATAAAGGTGGAGAAAATCCCCCCACAAAAAGAGGAAATAACGGAAACCTTTAATGCCAAACCGGCGCGACCTTGTTGGGTAAGCGGATAACCTTCTATGGCTGTGGCCACGGCGGCCGGCGTGCCCGGTGTGCGCAATAAAATGGCCGGAATGGATCCGCCATACATGGCTCCGGAATACACCCCCCCCATAAGCACAAGGCCTATGAGCGGCTCAAGGGTAAAGGTTACCGGAATAAGCAAAGCCACCGCCATGGTGGCTGTTAGGCCGGGCATACCGCCAATGATAACACCTGACACAGTACCAAGCACCACAGCAATAAGCGTGGGCCAAGACATTACTAAGGATAAGGATTCTAAAATCACAAAAGCCCCTTCAATGAGCTAAGGGTGAAAACTATTCGAAAAAAGTGCCCACAGGCATGTACACTTCTAATACGCTTTCAAAGACAAGATACACAAAGGCCAATACGCCCAGTGTTGTCAAAGAGATGGTCACTGGCTTACGCGCACCAAGAGCAAGCATGGTGATGGGTAAGAAAAGCGCTGAAGACACATAAAAGCCAAGATAAGGGAAAATACCCCCATAGGCCATGAGCAGGAGGAAAAGTATCCAAAAGGTTTTAGGGTGCGCTCCTACGCTGAAGGTAGCAGCTTGGGCATCCTTATGTTCCCCAGCAGAAGATTCCGCAGAAGATTCTGGTGAGGTATTTTTACGGCGTAAACAAAACACGCCTTCCAATAAGCATAACAGCCCCATGGCTCCGGCCAAAAACCGCACATAAGCAGCGGTGGAGCCTTGCACAGCCTGCGGATAGGCCGCGGTGCTACTATAGAGCAGCACCGACAGCACAAGCAGGGCACCCAAGATAATGAGTTCCACAGATTTTTTAGTCATATATTCTACCAAGGATTGGCATCATAAAAAACTTGCGTTTGCTTTTGTAAACCTTGCAAGTATTTTAAATAATCTGGGCCAGGCATGGGAAGACGGCTAAAATTATTCTTTTTGCAATCAGCAATATATTGTTCATCAGCATTTACCTTTGCCAATAAATCATCGAATTTTGCGCGAATTTCAGCAGGCACCTTAGCGGGTGTTACAAAGCCGCGTGTGGCGGTCATTTCTACAGCTATACCCTGCTCTATGGCTGTGGGCACATCTTGTAAAAGTGCATTGCGCTCCGTGGTAAGAAGACCAAGGACGCGTGCCTTACCGCTTTGATGCGAAGCATACATTTGAGATAGGTTCATGAAAGCTGCGTCGCAGTGATTGCCCAAGATAAGCGCTTTTTGCTCGGTGGAGCCCTTAGTAGGAAGCAAGTTGAAACTTACGCCGGATTTGCTTTCAAAATCTTTAGCAGCAATAAAATCATCAGAGCCAATACCATTCACAGCAACAGTAAGTTGCTTAGCTTTAGCTGCCTCTACAAAGGCTTTTAAATCCTTAATGGGGCTTTCAGCAGGAACAACCACAAGGACAGGATCATCTACAGTATTGCCCATAAAGTGAAAGCTGTCTAAAGTGTAACGTGCACGCTTGGCCACCACGTGGGCTACCAATTGGGTAGTGAACACCATACCAATGGTATGGCCATCAGCCTTGGCGCGGGCAATTTCTTCAAAGCCTTTCTGACCACCGGAACCGGGCACAGCTTTCACCACAAAATTGGCATCAGGCCAGTACTTTTGCGCTGCATTGATAAAGATACGCGCTGTAGTATCGGTAGAACCGCCAGCCTTAGATGGAACAATCACGGTAATGGGTTTTTCGGGAAATTCCGCCATAGCCACGCTAGGAACTACCAATAAGGTAGCCAAAATAAAAGCAAAAACCTTTCTCACAGTACTCTCCAAGATTTTGTTTTGTAAATAGTAAAGGATAAAACATCTTTTCTTAAGCATGAGCTGTGCAAAAACACAGACTTAGATGTTACCACACCAATGCGCTATGAATACCTTATACACACTAGCCTGTCTATGGCTAAAAGTTTTTTGTTACAAGATTGTCACAAAGTAAAAAAACACAGCTTTAGCACATCGTTAAGCTATTGTTTTTATTAAATTTAAAACACAAAGCTACATACTTCAAAAATTTTTTACACTTTTTTATTTTTTTCTGTTGACAGAAAGGCCACTTTAGTACATATTCCCTTTCACAGCACATGGGGTTGTAGCTCAGTTGGGAGAGCGCTTGAATGGCATTCAAGAGGTCGTGGGTTCGATTCCCTCCAGCTCCACCATGTAAATTCAGGGACTTAGGTTGAAAAACTTAAGTCCTTTTTTTGTGGAAATTTGCTCCATGACCCAAATATGACGGTTCTTCACCAAAGATAGGGGCAGTAAGACCCGGTATGTGTTTTCTATC
>CAYJAL010000204.1:0-3575 GCA_964367875.1 uncultured Desulfovibrionaceae bacterium
ACCAGCCGGACTCTTTAAGCTCTTCTTGTACCACTTTATCGGCTCTACGTAAAATCTCCAAGCGCTCTTCGGTAATTTCACCTAAAATACGAATGGCTAGGCCTGGGCCGGGGAAGGGGTGGCGCCATACGATGGAATCGGGCATGCCAAGCTCTGCAGCCACTTTACGTACTTCATCTTTGAAAAGTTCACGTAAAGGCTCAATAAGCTTCATCTTCATGGTTTCTGGTAGGCCGCCCACATTGTGATGGCTTTTAATAACGGCGCTGGGGCCTTTGTGTGAGATGGATTCAATAACGTCTGGGTATAAAGTGCCCTGCGCTAAGTAATCCACATGACCAAGAGCCTTGGCTTCATCGTCAAAAACTTCAATAAAGGTATGCCCGATGATTTTACGCTTCTTCTCTGGGTCATCCACGCCTTTAAGCTTATCCAGGAAGAGTTTTTGCGCCTGTACAAATTTTAAATTAAGGTCAAAGTGCTCGCGCAAGTAGTTGACCACTTCTTCGCCTTCATTGAGGCGTAGTACGCCATTGTCCACAAAGATACAGTGCAGACGATGGCCAATGGCCTTGTGCAAGAGCACAGCCACCACTGTGGAGTCGATGCCGCCGGAAAGGGCGCAAACCACATGGCTATCAGGGCCCACTTGGGCAGCCATTTCGTCTATGCAGCGAGTCACGAAGGAAGACATGGACCAATCGGGGGTGATTTTGGCAATTTCAAAAATAAAGTTGCGGATGATTTTCTCGCCGTCTACGCTGTGATGCACTTCGGGGTGGAATTGCACAGCATAAATTTGTTTGGCTTCATCAGCCATGGCAGCCACTTCTAAGGTGGGGGTGCTGGCAATGATGCTAAAGCCTGCAGGCACAGATTTTACCTTGTCGCCATGGCTCATCCAAATGCGAGATTTTTGGCCTCTATCAAGCCCAGCCCATAAGGGGGAGTCGGCCACAAAGGTCAACTCTGCGGGGCCGTATTCGCGAGTGACAGATTGCGCCAGCTCGCCGCCAAGGTTTTGTGCCAAAAGCTGCATGCCGTAACAAATGCCAAGCACAGGTACGCCAAGGTCTAAAAAGCCTTTGTCCAAGGTGGGGGCATCGTCTTCGCCCACAGAGGCAGGCCCGCCGG
Source organism: uncultured Desulfovibrionaceae bacterium (assembly GCA_964367875.1). Lineage (GTDB taxonomy): Bacteria > Desulfobacterota > Desulfovibrionia > Desulfovibrionales > Desulfovibrionaceae > CAYJAD01. The sequence goes on from CAYJAL010000204.1 coordinate 1,135, forward strand.
ACAAAATGATGGCATTGGGATTCATGGCCTTAACAGCCTCTGCGGTGACATTGCAGGGGTGAATTTCAGAATAAACACCGGCTTCGCGTACGCGACGTGCAATAAGCTGGGTCACTTGAGAGCCATAATCAATGATAATAACTTTACTTGGCATATTTTTTCCTTGGTGAGGTTAACGAACTTTTGCCGAGAAACTCTTGTAATAAACAGGGGGATATACGCGCTTTTTTAAACGCATATATCCCTCTTTGAATTTTTTTGTGCGCGCCGGCTACGTTTTTTTGTAACGCGCCTGTATACGCTTTAGTTGACTATTTAATTGATTACTTAGTTATCTATGCGATAGTTGGGGGCTTCCTTGGTGATGATAACATCATGCACATGGCTTTCGCGCAGGCCGGAAGCGGAGATTTCGCAATATTGTGTTTTGTCTTGCAATTCTTGCAAATCTTTAGCACCCACATAGCCCATACCGGAACGTAATCCGCCCATGAGCTGATAGATGGAATCCATAACGCCGCCGCGATAAGGCACACGACCTACGATACCTTCCGGAACCAACTTTTTGGAGGCTTCTTGGAAGTAACGGTCGGAAGAACCTTCCTTCATGGCGTCGATGGAGCCCATGCCGCGATAGATTTTATAGGTACGACCTTGGTATAAAATGGTTTCGCCGGGGCTTTCTTCGGTGCCGGCAAAAAGGCCACCAATCATAATGGTGTTGGCGCCCATGGCGAGGGCTTTTACAATGTCGCCGGAGAATTTAATACCGCCGTCGGCAATGCAGCAACGGTCAAATTCTTTAGCGGCGCGGGCAGCTTCTTGTACGGCGGTCACTTGAGGTACGCCTACGCCAGCTACAATACGTGTGGTACAAATGGAACCTGGCCCAATGCCCACTTTTACTGTATCAGCGCCGGCTTCAAAAATAGCTTTTGCGCCTTCATAGGTACCTACATTACCGGCTACCAGCTGACAATGGGGGAAAGCAGCTTTAATATCGCGAATGGACTTTAGCACATTGGCAGAATGTCCATGGGCAGAATCTAGCACAAGCACGTCAGCGCCGGCGTCAAGCAGGGCTTCGGCGCGCTCTAAATTACCTACGCCAATGGCAGCGCCCACGCGTAAACGGCCTTTGTCGTCCTTACAAGAAGTGGGGTATTTTTGTACTTTATCAATATCTTTCATGGTGATGAGGCCGCGCAAGCCGCCTTCAGAATCTACCACAAGTAATTTTTCAATGCGATGCTCATGCAGGTGATTGCGAGCTTCATCAAGGGAGGTTCCCATGGGCACGGTCACAAGGTTTTTGGAAGTCATATAGTCGCGCACTAAGATGTTGGAACCATCTTCAATGAAGCGCACATCGCGGTTGGTTAAAATACCCACAAGCTTATTGCCATCCACAACGGGCAAGCCGGATACACGGTATTCAGCCATAAGATCTAAAGCGTGCTTAACCGTGTCGGTGGAGGTTACGGTGATGGGATCTAAAATCATACCGCTTTCAGATTTTTTCACCTTTTCAATTTGCAGACGCTGACGCTCGATAGTCATATTTTTATGTACGATACCAATACCACCCATACGAGCCATGGAAATGGCCATGGCAGATTCGGTCACAGTGTCCATGGCTGCAGACAGCATGGGAATGCGCAAGGGGATGGATTTGGTAAGTTGAGAGCTGATGTCTACTAGGTCTGGGGTGACTTCAGAAAAACCGGGGAGCAATAAAATATCGTCAAAGGTAAGGGCTTTGCCAAAATTTGTAGGCATGGTATCCTCGTAAGCTGTTGTTATCGTTAATCAATTTAAAACGGTAATTTATATAAAATTCCCTAAAATGTCAATACTTATTGTACAGAGTTAAGGGATTATTGTCCTTGTGGAGATTTTTATCGCAAAATATCTTGCTGTTAGAGATATATAGGCACTAAAAGCCCACTAGGCAAGAGGGGTGATAATATTTTACTTAGCGCCTTGTGGTAGCGTTTTTAGGGAAGGCACGTGTTTTTTATGAGCCAAAAAAAGCTTGACAGGTTTTTTGAAATGATGCAGTGTCACTTCACTACATTTAAGGAATACACATGTATAGCAATCAAAACTTCTTTTTTAGCTTCTTTAGCTTTTTTAGCCAGCCTGTACGTTGCGGGAAGGAGTTTTGTCATATTCTTTAAAAATAGCAAAGAATGACGCAAACAAGCCGTTTCCGCAAGGAAGCGGCTTTTTTTTTATTACTTTCAACCAAGAAGATTCGGGAGATGAGGACATGCTTTTAGACATTGCAATTTGGGTAGGCTATATTGGGCTCTTTGTTTGGCTTGCGCGTAAGGGAAGCGGCTACGATGTGACCACCACCGGCGCTGTGGGCTTTGTGGTGCAGGCTTTTGCCTATGTGGCTACCTATGTTTCTGCCGTGGCGCTCATTGGCTTTGCCG
>CAYJAL010000205.1:0-3522 GCA_964367875.1 uncultured Desulfovibrionaceae bacterium
TACGACGACAGATTTACAGTCTGTTCCCTTTGGCCACTCGGGAACCCCACCACTTAGAAACTCGGATTTCTCCGAAAACTTGTGGAGCTGGCGATGGGACTTGAACCCGCAACCGGCTGATTACAAATCAGCTGCTCTACCAATTGAGCTACGCCAGCGGCAAGAGAAGTCTTTACGCAAAAGTGAAAGGTTTGGCAAGCAAAATTTTCACTTTTTTTAAAAAAACTTTTTTCTTTCAAAAAAAGAGCAAAGTTCTTTCTCCGGAACATTCTTGTCTGATTCGCTTGGAGCGTTTCAAGCAAGGGCCAGTTCCGTTCGCCAAGAGCCTTATGTCACAGGCGAGCACCCTTGGCAAGTATTATTTTTAAAAAAAATACAACTTTTTTTTAAATAATGAATTTTACATGATATTTTTATTTTATCCCTGTGAGCCTTTGGCTTGCATTTCGCTCTTGCATTGCGTATAGCCCTCTTTCAGACCCTATTTACTGCTGCTTTTTACGAGGAAACCTTGCATAACACCCTGACACTCCCTAGCCCCATAACGCCAAAGAGCGCCCTTTCTTTGCTTTCCTTAGATGATGATGCGCTCTTTTCTTCTGCAAACGCTTTGCGCCATAATGTTTTTGGTGCCAATATAGAGTTATGCGCCATTATAAATAGTCGTAGTGGTCACTGTGATATGAATTGCGCCTTTTGTTCGCAAAGCCGTTTCCATGGGGCCGAGGCTCCGGTATTTGACTTGCTCAGCCCAGATGAAATTTTGCAGCGTTTGCAGATTTTGCAAGATTATCCCATAAAGCGTGTGGGGCTGGTCACCAGCGGCGGCGCCCTTGGGCAGGACGATGTGCAAAGTCTTGTGCGCACCTTAGAGCTTTTGCCAAACCATTGGCAGGGTAGAGTGTGTGGTTCTCTGGGGCGATTACCTGCTGAGGCCTTGTCCTTACTCTATGACGCTGGCCTTACGCGCTATCATCATAATTTAGAAAGCTCAGAGGCTTTTTATCCCACCATTTGCAGCACACAAAAATGGCAAGACCGCCTTGCCACAGTGCAGCGCGCCCAAAATACTGGCCTCGAAGTGTGTGCCGGGGGGCTTTTTGGCCTTGGGGAAAGCTGGCAAGATCGGCTTGATTTTGCTTTTTCCTTACGCGAACAGGGCATTTGCCACGTACCCATGAATTTCTTATACGCCCATAAGGGCACGCCTCTGGAGCATGTACCGCCCCTTTCTGCCAACGAAGCCTTACGCATTATTGCCATTTTTCGTCATATTTTACCCACGGCTACCTTGCGCATTTGTGGTGGGCGTCCTCATGTGCTGGGCGAGCGTCAAAAAGATATGTTTGCCGCCGGCGCCAATGCCCTTATGACGGGGGATTATCTCACCACCAAGGGTAAGGGCATAGAGGGCGATATAATTCTCATTGAAACTCAGGGGCTGCATATATGTGTTTAGAGCGTGGTCTTTTTATTACAGGCACCGGCACCGATGTGGGCAAATCTGTGGTGATGGCAGCGCTTTCGCGCGCTTTATGGCAAGAATTTACCCCGCATGTTTCCATTAAGCCTGTGCAAACAGGGGTGCGCTGTGCTGCCGATGCTGACGTAACTTTATATGGTGACGCTCTTCAGGGCTTGCCCATGCTGCAAAAACATCCCTTGCCAGAGCTTTTTCAAGGCAAAACGCTTTTTTCTTATGCCCTGCCGGCTTCGCCTCACTTAGCCGCCGCTGCTCAAGGCCAATCTTTGCAGGTGGCAGATATTATACATGTTCTTGGCCAGAAGAACTACCAAGATCCTGTATTATTGGAAGGGGCAGGTGGGGTCTATGTGCCCCTTAATGCCAAGGAAAGCATGTTGGATGTTATGCAAGCCTTGGCGCTGCCGGTGGTTTTGGTTATGCAAAATACCTTAGGGGCGCTAAATCATACTTTGCTTTCCTTGGAGACTTTGCGCCAAAGGGGCTGTAAGGTACTCGCCATCATATGTAAAGATGTGCATGCTGCCTCTACTGTGCAAGAAAAGCGTATTGGCGCCGACAATGTGGCTTTTTTAGAAGAATATGTGCAAGGCTCCGGTACGTCTGTGTATGAAATGCCCTTTGTGGAAGCATTAGATGTTGCCGGGTGGGACGTCTTAGCCGGCAGCTTGCGTTCCTTGGCGCGGCATTGTACTGCTGTTTGGCGTGTGCAAGAAAAGAAAAACTTAGCGGCCAGTCAATCCCTATTAGCTTGGGATAAAGAGCATTTATGGCATCCTTATACCTCTGCCGTGCAGCCTTTGCCTGTATATGAAGTACGTCATGCCAAGGGTACGCGACTCTACTTGCAAGATGGCACGCCCCTCATAGATGGCATGTCCTCTTGGTGGTGTGCGGTGCATGGTTATGGGCATGAGGCGCTCGTGCAGGCGGCGCAAGAGCAAGCGGCGCGCATGTCTCATGTGATGTTTGGGGGGATTACCCATGCCCCTGCCGTGCGTGCGGCGCAAAAACTCTTAGCTTTATTGCCGCAGTATTCCGCTTTATCGCGTGTATTTTGGGCTGATTCTGGCTCTGTGGCGGTGGAAGTGGCGCTGAAGATGGCTTTGCAATATCAGCAGGGTGTGGGACAGGGACAGCGTGTGAAGGTGCTAAGTCCGCGCGGTGGCTATTATGGTGATACTCTAGGTGCCATGGCCGTGTGTGATCCTGTAAATGGTATGCATTCTTTATTTAATCATGTGTTGCCGCAGCATATTTTTATAGAAAGGCCGTCTTGTGCTTTTACAGGGGATGTGCACGCGGAGTTTGATACAGCGTGTTTAGAGCCTTTAGAGCTGGCTTTTGCTACGTATGGGGCAGAGCTTGCCGCCGTCATTGTAGAGCCTGTGGTGCAAGGTGCTGGTGGCATGTATTTTTATGATCCGCGTTATTTGCAGCGAATGCGAGAGCTGTGCGATGCCCATGGGGTATTACTTATTTTTGATGAAATTGCCACAGGTTTTGGACGTACTGGCAAGATGTTTGCCCATGAATGGTGCGAAGATTTTGGCAAGGCGGTGGCGCCGGATATTATGTGCGTAGGTAAGGCGCTTACCGGTGGCATAATGACGCTGGGCGCCACTGTGTGCACCGAAGCGGTGGCGCAGGGGATTTGCGCTGAGGGTAGGGTCTTTATGCATGGGCCTACCTTTATGGCTAATCCGCTAGCTTGTGCTGTGGCGACGGCTTCGCTGGATATTTTTGCAGACGGCACGTGGAAAGAGCAGGTGCTGCGTATAGAAGCGGAACTTAAAGTAGGCTTAGCGCCTTGTGCCGAATTTTGTGTAGGACATGAAACAGTGCAAGATGTGCGCGTGCTGGGTGCCATAGGGGTGGTGGAGATGCGTCAGCCCGTGGATATGGCGAAATTGCAAGCCTTTTTTGTGCAGCAAGGTGTGTGGATACGTCCCTTTGGGCGGCTTGTGTATGTGATGCCGCCTTATGTGAGTACCACGGAAGATGTGGCGGCTTTGTGTGAAGCGGTGTGCGCGGCGGTG
>CAYJAL010000206.1:0-3466 GCA_964367875.1 uncultured Desulfovibrionaceae bacterium
CTTAAGGGCGTTTCGCGCGGCACGACAACTAAGGGGCGGCGCTCTTTAAGGCACACATCAGCGCTACGGTGGAGAAGGTTTGAACCATAACCATGGGCTATACTTGCCAGTGAAGACATGGAGCAAGGGCAGATTATCATACCTGCATGCTGCCACGAGCCAGAGGCTGGGCCTGCCGCCATATCTTGGGCGTCGTAGTTGGTATGGGCTAATTGGGTAAAGCTCTCCAAAGGGGCGCCGCCTTCATGTTCTATAACACGCTGCGCCCCTTCAGAAATAATAAGATGCACTTCTGCACTGCTTAATGAGCTTAAAGTCTTAAGAAGTCTATGGGCTAAGGGCATGCCGCTTGCGCCACTTATACCCACCACAAGGCGTTTGCGCTCTTGCGTCATTATTGTAAACGTGTGCTCACGGAAGGTGTCACTTTTACAGGGTCGCCGTTCTCTTCTAAAAGTGGTGGCACATCAGGAGTAATGGGCACAGTAGCGGTGCTCATGGCAATGACCTCTGTACCGGGAGTATGCACCAAACGCATGCTATAGCGCACTTGCTCTGGGCTTATAACATAGGTGCCTGTGAGGATGGCAACACTGGAAGCCTTGGTTCTAAGTAATTCTTCTCTATTACGAGTAAGAATAACTTCGCCATGTTTTTCTTGAATGCGAATGTCAGTACCTTTGCGGATTTCTTGCACTCTATAGCCAGCATCCACAAACCAACGGGCCATTTCTTCAGAAATTTGGCGAGAAAGAGCATTGGTAAGGTCAAAATTATTGATATTTACCGGTACAGTTGTCACTATGGTAATGGTTTGACGCACTTGCCTTTGTCTTACGGCAATTTGTTCCTTGGTAAGTTTCACGCCTTCCACATACACGTTGGAGCGTGCCATAATTTGTGCATCCATTTGCTCGGCCATGGTGTTTGCCGCGCGCGGCCCATAGGCTGGGCTTATTTCATGATAAATATTAGCACAACTTACATTGAACATCAGTAAACATAAGAGAAGGGGAAAAGTGAGTATACGCATAGTACTACCGTAAAGTTTTTATTTGAAGTTCAACCACTTGTAAATCACGCTGAATATTGTCGCGCGTGGCGGTAGTGGTGGTGGCGGCAAGGGCTAAGAGATAGTGCTGGCGTGCCAGCTCATAGCGTCTTAATTTTTTATATTTTCGGGCTAAATTAAGATTATGTATGGTTTCTTTACTTTCTTCAGCAAAGACAAGGCCTTGGTTTGACGAAGAAATGCTAAAGCCTAAGGGAGATGTGCAGAGCAAGCAAAAAGGCAAGAGCCACAAAGAACGGCGCAGTAAATTTTTATATTTTAGCATAGGTATAAGTCCTCCGCAAAGGTACGTATTAATAAAGCCCAGGTTGGCGAGGTTGCGGCTCAGGGGCCACTTCTTGTTCAATGTTTATGGTGCCGCTTGTAAGCCCTAAAGCAGGCTTGGGTAAGGGCTTAGGTTGCGTAGCTACGCTACCTTTATAAGTCGCCGTGGTAGCAGGCACATAGGGCACCATTTTATGCTTGGTCATTCTATAAACAACAGGCGTTTTTACCAAAACCAATTGCCCTGTGCGCAATACCATGCCATCAAGGGCTCGCACTAAACGCGCGTTAACAAAGACGGCGTTTTTATCCACATAATAGGTACCCACCATAAGGGCGGCCCATTTTTCATTGGTGTTTACAACCCCTTTGCGCAAGAGAGCAAAATCACCTTGTGCAAGCTGTATATCGATATTGCCTGTAAGTCTGTATTCACGCACAGGGAAACCGCGCTGATTAAATTCATAAATGAGGGATTCACCCAAAAAATTACCAAAGGCAGAGGTTTGGCCTTTATTATTCATGTCCACAAAAGAAGTAGGCATGGCCACAAGGCCGGTAAGGGTGCTATTATCCATGGTGGCAAGCATTTGGTCTGCTAATTCACGAACTTTTAGTTTAAGTTCCTGCGCGTCTATATATTGACTATCTCGGGCAGACTTTGCACAACCGGCCACAAAGAGTGTGGAAAAGAGAAGGGCAATTAGTAAAAGTCGTACAATATTGGGCATATAAAAATCCTTACTCTATATTGATGAAGGGGTCTTATGTATATGTATCGTAAAAGAAAATAAAAACTTAAGTGCATGCACTCATTTTTACATATACAATGTATTGCCTATAGCATAGGTCATAAAGAAAAAAAAGGATAAAATGTGGGTTAGGCAAGGGGAGAATGCTTGGCTATTGGGGCAAAGTAGGCTAGAGTGATCCCCCAGAAAATGGCGGAAAAGGACGGTGGCTGCCTATGCTGCAAAGAAAAAAAACACGTTTACTTAAGCTTGGAAGCGCTACTTTGGGCGACTGTGCGCCCATTTTGGTGCAAAGCATGCTGAATACCGATACCAAGGATGTGGAAAAAAGTCTTGAGCAAATAGAGGCTCTTGTGAGCGTGGGCTGTGAGGCGGTGCGCCTTGCCGTGCCGGATATGCAGGCCGCCAAAGCTTTAACGCAAATAAAGCAAAAAGCCTCTGTGCCTCTTATTGCCGATATTCATTTTGACCATAGACTTGCCATTGCTTCGCTGGAAGCCGGTGTTGAAGGTTTACGCATAAACCCCGGTAATATTGGTAGCGCGGAAAATGTAGATAGTGTGGTAGCTGCTGCCAAAGCCCGTGGCGCCATCATACGCATTGGCGTTAACGGCGGCTCGCTGGAAAAAGATTTACTCAAAAAATACGGCGGCGCCACCCCAGAGGCCATGGTGGAAAGCGCTTTATCACATGTGCGTATTTTGGAGCAAAAAGGTTTTTATGATATGAAAATATCTTTAAAATCTTCCTCGGTTTTAGATACCATTGCTGCCTATACCTTACTTTCTACGCGCTGTGACTATCCTTTGCATGTGGGCATTACCGAAGCCGGCGGCCTGGTGCGCGGCGTGGCTAAGTCTGCAGTGGGGCTTGGTATTTTATTTTGGCAGGGTCTTGGAGATACGGTACGCGTATCTCTTACGGCAGATCCTGTGCAAGAAGTCATTGCTGCCTATGAGATGTTACGCTCCTTAGGTTTGCGTCAGCGCGGGCCGGAAATTATTTCTTGTCCCACCTGCGGACGCACCGAAATTGACCTTATGGCTTTGGCCTCCGTGGTGGAAGAGCGTTTAAAAACGGAAACTGTGCCTTTAAAGGTGGCTGTCATGGGCTGTGTGGTCAATGGCCCCGGCGAAGCACGCCATGCGGATATTGGCCTGGCCGGCGGGCGAGATAAAGGCAGTATTTTTTGTAAAGGTGAAGTAATTCGCACCGTAAAGGGACAAGATGCTTTACTTGCGGCTTTTATGGAAGAACTTGATAAACTTATTACCCAAAGAAAAGAGCAGGATCAACATGCGCTTTAGCACTAGTTACATTCCCACATTGAAAGAAGCTCCGGCTGATGCCGAAGTCATAAGCCATCAACTCCTTATCC
>CAYJAL010000207.1:0-3431 GCA_964367875.1 uncultured Desulfovibrionaceae bacterium
CCCCTCTCCCTTCAAAACGCGTTTATTATTCCTTCGCACCATACACATAATGACAATAACTAAATATATACAGGGCGCAAAAGTCACCTCATTGCCTTACACGCCCCCTCCTCAAAGCCTTCTTGACAATCTGCCATTACACCCTATTTTATACTTGCTCATACGCTCAAAAGGTTCACCATGCCATTTTATCTCATATTCACTTCCATACTCTTCATAGGCTGCACCTATATCAGCTTGCGCCTCATCCCTCGTACATCCTTAAAAAGCTGGAAAAAAGCCCTTGCTTACGCTTTGTGCTATAGCCCCATGCTCTATGTCCCCTTACGTTACACAACGCGTAACATGGCTGCCACCGGCGTGCCCATTCCCCCGGAGCTGGACATGGCGCTCTTTTGCAGCCACGTACTCATAGGCACCCTCTCCGTGCTAGCCACGGTTATCTTTGCTTACGACATCTTTCTTATAGGCAGAAAAATCTACACATTACTGCATAAACCCACACAAAAAATCCCCAAAAAAACAAAAAACCCAAATCCCCCCAATCCCATAGACAAAAGCCGCCGCAATTTTATGCAAAATACCGTCAGCGCAGGCCTTTTAGCTGTGGGCGGCGGTTTTGTAAGCTATGGCACATCACAAGCCTTACCTGTACCACAAGTCAAACATATCACTATACCCATAGAAAATTTACCCAAAGAATTCCACGGATATAGCATTGCACAAATCACAGATTTACATATCAACAAGCCCATTCCACCCTCCAGAATGCAAGGCATTGTAGATAAAATTCATGCAGAAAAACCCGACGCCATAGCCATAACAGGCGACCTGTCCGACAGCTTTCCCCATCAAATACGGGAAGAATTAGCCCCTTTGGCTTCCTTACGAGCACCGGATGGTGTGTACTTTGTAAGCGGCAATCATGAATATTATACCAGCATCGCCCAGTGGCGACGTGAAGTGGCACGCCTTGGCATAGACGAACTTCGCAATGAGCACAGAGTTATACAAAGAGATACGCAACGCTTACTCATATGCGGTGTGCCGGATATTCAACAATCCTCCCTATCCAGCCCCAAACACGCCCAACAAGGCAGCCATGAAGAGGATATAAAAATATTACTCTCTCACCAACCGCAAAATATTTATGAAGCGTCACAATACGGTTATCATTTGCATATGTGTGGCCATACCCACGGCGGCCAATTCTTTCCCTGGACTCTGGTCACAGACTATGTACAGCCCTACATTCACGGCTTGTACAAAGTGGAAAATACGCATCTATATGTAAACCGTGGCACAGGCTTTTGGGGGCCACCTTTACGTATTGGTGCCCCTCCAGAAATAGCGCTATTCAAACTTATGCCTGCATAAAAAAACAAAATTCCATAAAATTTCTCCATCTAAAGCTATACCTTCTTCTGAGGTATAGCTTTTTTTACACCCTGCCCTAAACAATGATAATACACTGTTTTTTTTTAAAGAACCTTTCATTATTAACAAAAAGTTAACGTAAAATAATAAAATTAACCTTTACTTCACATGGCTAATTCTCTATTCCATTTTTCAATTGAAAGCTATTTTCAACTTCAAAGTACATGCAGCATATGCGCTTAGCTGCTCCCATAAGAGGTTAGCATGAGAACAAAAACTTTATCCTTTATTTTAGCAAGCACATTTACCATACTTGTTACCCTCTCTGGAGTGGGCCTTGTGGCAGCTTCTTTATATAAGACAGTGCTTATACAAGTAAATAATGACAAAGGTGAATTGGTGGAAGTGGAATTCCCCCTAGCGCCCAAGAAAATTGTGTGCCTGAACTATGATTCAGTGGATATTTTAGACAAGCTTGGCATGGGAGATCGCATTATAGGCATGATTAAAGATATCAGCGCCCCCAAGCATTTACAAAAATACACAGAAGATACCGACATCATAGATCTTGGCAAAATGAAAGAGCCTAACCTCCAGGCCCTTGCTGAGCTAAAGCCGCATGTTATCCTTGCCAGTGGACGCACAGCCAAAATGTACGCAGAACTTTCCGCCATTGCCCCCACCATGATTGTGGCCGTGGATGCTAAGGACGGTTTCTTTAAAGGCGTACGTCAATTGGCTGTAAAGCACGGAGTTTTACTGGATAAAGAAAAAGATGTTCAAAAATACCTAACCAATATTGAACAAAAAATGGACAGAATTCGCCTTAAAGCTCAAAGCAGAGGCGCCATTCAAGCTATTTTTGTGGGCGATAAACTGCATATCTTGGGTGCCAAAACTGTAGAAGGTGGTAAGGGCACAGGCAAGGTGCTTATCTCTGACCTTGGCTTTGACAATATGGGCGAAGACTTTGACCGCAGCAACACAGAAATCACATCTTACGACTATATTCTAGAAAAAAACCCTGAATTTATCTTTGTTTTAGATAAAAATACCGCCATCAATGCCGAAACTGACAAGGCTGAAGATGTGCTTCCAAAGCAAGAAAAGCTTATGGAAACTGCAGCCTTTAAAGAAGGCAAGCTTATTTTCTTACGCCCTGAAAATACGTGGTATTTGAATAGCGGTGGCCTTACTGCCATGGAAACGATGCTTACCAACTTTGCCTCCTTACCCAAGCAAAAAATGGAAGATAAAAAAGAAAATACGCAGCGCCGCCCAGAAAGAGATCAAAGCCCCGAACGCGGCGGAGATCGTGAGCATCGCGATGAAGATCGTGGCGAGCGTGGCCAAAGTGCTGCGATCGGCGGACAACAGAGCTAAGCATAGCCTATTTAACTTCCACGCCAAAAACACAATAAAAAGCATATTAATAAAAAGGGTGAACACTTCATGGACATTGCAAATCTGGAACAATGGTTAGAACTTTTTAACGTCATCTATACCAGTGTAGGTATAGCCGGCCTTGCCCTTATAGCTTTTGCCATTTACGGTTTATACCTTGGCCTTAGAAATATCATTTATATTCGCTTGGTACGCCGCGAATTTCGTAAAAACTATCGTGATGTTTTAACCCATGCCAAGGTGGGCACAGAGCAAGCCCAGCATATCCGCGAAAATCCCCTCCTCAGCATTGTGTGGGATGTAGTGCAAACCCACCAAGGGCACTCCGATGATTTGCGCGCCGAAGTAAATTACCTTTTCCATAAAAATTTTGAATCGGTAAACCGCTCTTTATATTGGATTCGTCTTATTACAGTAATTTCCCCTTTATTGGGTTTACTGGGTACGGTTATGGGTATGGTGGGTGTATTCCAAGCCATTGCCACCGATAGTAGCCCCGATGCCACTGTGCTGGCTGCCGGTATTTGGGAGGCTTTGCTCACCACTATTATGGGTCTTTCCATCGCCATTCCCATGCTTATGATTTATTATTTTCTTTTATTACGCTTCAAGGGTTTTCGCGTGGAAGCCATTGAATACAGCTACAGAGC
>CAYJAL010000208.1:0-3421 GCA_964367875.1 uncultured Desulfovibrionaceae bacterium
TAAAAGCAAGCTTGCTTGAAAACGCCGTACTTGTACGGCGTTTTTTTTTGCTCATTTACGAGTCGTACATACTAAGGCATTCCATACAACACAGCGCATAATCTTTCTCAAAGAAAAACCATGCGCCGCAAAAACACCTAAGACAATTTTTTACATCAGGCATTAAATATATGATAAATTTTGACCTTTCTCTCTTCTTAACAGCTTTAGGATTAGCCTTTATTTTAGAATCCCTACCATGGATACTTTCCCCCAATTCCATGCGCAACTTTCTTCTTTCGCTGGCGGGCATGGCAGAAGGGCAATTACGCATTATGGGGCTATTTTTAATGGGGCTTGGGTTACTCTTGATCTGGCTGGTGAGATAAGACAGGTTGTTGAAAAAGGGCTGTCTGCTTTGTTAAGCTTGCTTTTTGCTCCGGTCATGTATGTCTTATACAATCCCTCCGCAAAAAGCTTCGCTTGCCTCGCATCCAACCCTTTTTGAACAACCTGTTTTAAGTAATTACTTTATAAAAAACATATGAAACTTACTTCCACCGTACAGGACGTACGTGCAAGCATCACCAGAACTTAATCCCGTGCTTTTTCCGCCATATGCATACACACAATGCCAGAGGTGAGTGGCGTATGCCAAGCGCAGGTAAAGCCGGCTTCGCGTAATTCTTCTTCCAGTTCCACGGCTGTGGGGAAGGCAATAATAGTGTCGGCTAAATATTCATAGGCCTTGGCATCACCGGAAAAGATTTTTCCAATTTTAGGCAAAAATTTACGCAAGTAAAAATTATACAAGCCGCCCCAAATTTTATTTTTGCCAGAGCCAAATTCCAAAATACACACACGTCCGCCAGGCACAAGAACGCGATGCATTTCTTGAAAAGCCTCAGAACGGGGCAGAACATTACGAATACCAAAGCCAATAGTAATACAGTCCACGCTGGCATCGGGCAAGGGCAAACGCTTGGCATCAGCCCCCACGGGCCACACCATGCGCTTGTGAGCCCCTTTTAATTTTTTGCGCCCCTGCAAAAGCATGGGAGGACAAAAATCCAAGGCTGGCACCACAGCCTGCGGATAACGCTTGCGTATGGCTAAGGACAAATCCATGGTTCCGGCGGCTAAATCCAACACGCGTCCCGTGGGTCCAAGGCGCACTTCGCGCACAAGGCGGCGACGCCATATTCTATCAAAGCCACAAGATAGCACGGTATTTAAAATATCATACCAAGATACAATGCGCCCGAACATGGTGGAAACAGCTTGTTCATGAGCCTTTTTAGGACAATGCCCTACGGTATCTGTGGAGCATTGTGAGGATGGATTTTGCGTATTTTCGCCTGCTGTAGGCTGTGATGATGGAAAATTATTGCTCATGTCGCCCGTGTTGCCCATTATCTGTTGAAGTATTGTGCCTTATGGTTTCTAAAACCACCTTGTACACAGCGGGAAAGGTTTCTGCAAAATTAGAAGGGGAAATGGTGCGCGTTTCAATGAACTTTGCCACCAATTCCTTGGCCACCTGCAAGGCCTCTTTTTGCAATTTATCCATACATCACCTTGTATTACCATAGCACTGTTAAAAAAACCCGCTCTTTGGGGAATGGCCTAGGCCCCCTATGGGCTGTGCCGAGCGGGAGAGAAGACGAAAGATTTCCCCCGCCCCCTCCTTTAAATTGGATAGTATAAAATTTCTAGGCCCTAGCGTAGCCTTCTATAAGCACTAGCTCTATGGCCTGCTAGCCTTCCGCCATGAGTGCGGCAATTTCTTCACGCAAAATTTTAGCGGCGGCTGCCACTGCCATACGCTCAAGATTCTCTTCCACTGCTTTTTCAAAGCCCTGCAAACGCTCTTCTAAATCTGTAATACGCTTGGCATAAGCTTTAGAAAGCTCTTCTTGATCTTGCAAAGCCTGCTCCAATTTTTGCATGGTACTTTGCACATCTTCATGGGCGGCAGTTTCACGGCTCACAGCCTCCTTGGCCACAGCTTCCAGCTTATCTATATAAGAAGATAAAGCTTCGCGAGCCGCCATATCTCTAGCTCCGGCATCGCGCGCCACCGTTTGGCTTAGCTCCTCTGCTTGGGCTATACGCTCTGCTTGCGCGGCCACCTCGGCGCGTAATACTTCAAAATCTTGTTGTACTTGCTCAATAATGTGGCTATCTACACCGCTAGCGTCTGCAGTGGTCACACTTTCAGAAAGAGACTCTGAATCTTGCCCAGCTTCGTGTGCAGCTTCTTGGGCAGCTCCTTGGGCAAACTCTTGGGCAGCTTGCTCTACAGCTTCCTGTGCGGCCAAATCTGCTGCCCATTCCGCCATTTCTTCTGCGGCCTGTTCTGCGGCTTCTTCGGCAGCCTCTTTTTCGCTTTGCACATAGGCTTCTACAGCCGCCATGCGCACTTCTTGTGCGTCTACAGCATCTTGTAAAGCTTGCATATGCGTCTTGGCCGACTGCATAGCTTCAGCATGTTGCTCTGCCATATGGCCAAAACTTTGTGTTACCTGCTCTTCCACAAGGCCTAAGCGTTGCTCTAAACCTTCGAAACGCTGTTCTTGTTCAGCATGAGACATATGGGGGTTAGCAGCGTCAGAAGCACCAGATACAGCAGAAGCCGCAGTGGCGGCGGCGGCCATAACAGCCATTTCGTCTAAAGTAGGTTGCGGGCTTGGTTGCGAAATAGGTTGCGGCGTAGACGCTGGCTCATCCATGGTTGCAGCGGCTGGCGCAAAAATATCCTCACCCATGATGGCATCCAAATCTGCATCAAGCCCATCGTCTGCTATATCATCTGGCATATCATCTGTGCCAGATGATTCTGCCATTTCGCTCATAAAATCCATAAAATCGTCAGAGCCTTTTTCCAAAGAAGCTTCCTGTTCAGAATCACTAGGCAAAAATTCATCCAGCATATCCAGCACAGAATCCACTGCCTCTTCGCTTTTTTCTACTTTAGGCGCCGCAGGCACTGTATCCATAATGGAAACCATGGCAGATGCAGTTATAGTAGGTGTAGCCACCGTTTGTGAAAGATCATCTTGCCCAAAAAGCATATCAAGTAATTCAGTATCATCTTGCGGCGATGCCTCAGGCTCTTCAGCCTCTACACTGCCCTGTTGCGAGCTTTCCACAACGGCCTTGGCCACATCGGCGGCAGATAAGGGGGCTTCACCCAAGACATCTTGGAATAAAGCATCAAAATCATCTACGGGGGCAGGATCCACTGTGGCTGTGGGGTTTTCTGTACCAAAATTTAATGTAGAAACATCCACAGGTTCTGGTGCGGCTGTGGGAGCTGGTGCTGCCTGCGCCATGGGCTTAGCAACGGGTTCGCCCACGGGAGTTGCCACGGGAGCTGCAACAGGCTCTGCAACGGGTTCATCATTCATAACACTATTAAACAGCGCGTCTAAACCATCGC
>CAYJAL010000209.1:0-3404 GCA_964367875.1 uncultured Desulfovibrionaceae bacterium
GCCTAGGTGGCCGTGGGTTCAAACCCCATCATTCGCCCCACAAATTTTGCCCTGTGTTTCACAGGGCTTTTTTTGTATATAAAGCTTATTTTCACTTGTCACTCTGCGCAAAATTTTCTATACATACAAGGTCGTTATACGACAAAAAAACATCTTTAGTAAAATCGAGAGTCTTTATGAAATGGCAAGATTGTAAATGGCAAAGTCTTAAACAAGCGCAATGTATAGTAGTAAAAGTGGGCTCAGCCGTGCTTACCCATACACAAGGCTTAGATGTGCCTATTTTGCAAAACCTTGTGGCGCAGCTTGCCTTTATCCGCTCTCTTGCCACCTCTAAAGTGCAAGAAAGAAAAATTATTTTAGTTTCTTCCGGCGCTGTGGCCGCGGGCCGTGCAGCGCTGCGTCAATGCTGCGCCTCTTCACATGCAGAGGGGGCTCATACAGAAATTTCCGGCCTTGCAGCCAAGCAAGCCGCCGCTGCCGTGGGGCAAAGCCGCCTTATGCAGCAATACGATACAGCCTTTGCGCATCATGGCCTAGGCACAGCCCAAGTGTTACTTACTCGCGATGATTTACGCTCGCGCCAGCGTTTTTTAAATGCGCGTAATACCTTTGCGGAGCTTTTATCCTGGGGCGTGGTGCCTGTGGTTAATGAAAATGACACCATTTCTGTGCAAGAATTAAAATTTGGCGATAATGACTGTCTTTCCAGCCTGCTAGTCAACTTAGTGGGCGCCGATTTATTTATCAACTTAACGTCCGCTTCCGGTGTTCTGGATAAAAATCCCGATAAACACAGTGACGCCACCATTATGCCCTGCGTAGAAAATGTACATGACCTTGATTTGAACGATTTGTGCGGCGGTAAAACTTCTGTGGGCACAGGGGGCATGTATTCAAAATTACTCGCCGCAAGGCGCGTGGCGCAATTGGGCGTACCTACCCTTATTCTCCCCGGGCGTGAGCATGATATTGTACGCCGCGTCTTTACAGAAGATGAAAAAAATCAAACCCATCGCGGCACATGGGTATGCGCCAATAGCCACAGCATCTCGCGCCGCAAATTTTGGCTAGTCTATCAATCAGACCCTTGCGGCACTCTTACTGTAGATGCCGGCGCCGTTCACGCCCTTGAAAATAAGGGAAGCAGTTTATTGCCCGGTGGCATCTGCGCCGTAGAAGGCAATTTTCAACAAGGCAGCCTTGTACGCATTGTGACGCAAGAAGAAAATGCCCCCTCCACGCGCAGTATTGCTGTAGGATTAAGCAATTATTCCGCAGCAGAACTGAAGCGTATTATGGGGCTTAAAAGACATGAAGTGGCGGCCGTTCTTGGCAATGCCCATTATCAAGAAGTTATTCACCGAGATAATCTCCTCTTAGACGCTGCCATATAAAGGAAATACCATGCAAAATTTAGAAAATTACATAGAATCCATAGGTAAACAAGCTAAACAAGCAGCTCGCAAGCTTATGGCCGCCACCCCAGAGCAAAAAGTGGCTGCCCTCACCTTTTTAGCTGAGCTACTCGGCAATAAAAAACGCGCTTTATTGGAAGCCAATGCCAAAGATTTGCAAGCTGCACAAGATAAAGGCATGGATAGCGCTCGTTTAGACCGCCTACGCCTCAGTGAAGCCACTTTAGAGGATATGATTGCCGCCTGTCACCATGTGGCACATTTACCTGATCCCATAGGCGCCATGACCACACAATGGCAAAGACCCAATGGTCTACTTGTGGGCAAAATGCGTATCCCCCTTGGCGTTATTGCCATGATTTATGAAGCGCGCCCCAACGTCACCATTGATGCGGCCATTTTATGCCTTAAAGCCGGCAATGCCGTCATCTTACGTGGCGGTTCCGAAGCCGTGCATTCTAACCTCGCTTTAGCCGCTCTGCTGCATGAAGCCCTAGAAAAAGCCGGCCTCCCTCAAAATGCAGCGCAAATTCTTTCCACCACCGACAGAGCCGCTGTGCCTCTCTTATGCAAATTAGACGCATACATAGACGTTATCATCCCCCGCGGCGGCGAAGCCTTGGTACGCGCCGTGGCCGAGCAAGCCACCATGCCAGTGCTCAAGCATTATATGGGTGTATGTCATGCCTATATTGATGCCGACGCAGATGTGGAGCAAGCCTTAGAAATTATTTATAATGGTAAAGTACAGCGCCCCGGTGTATGCAATGCCTTAGAATGCGTGCTTATTCACCAAGATAAAGCCCAAGACCTCTTACCACGCATAGCAGAAAAGCTTGGGGCAGCCGATGTAGAATTTCGCGCTTGCCCAGCCTCCCTTCCCCTTTTGGGTAAAAACGCAACACCGCAACAGCCTAGCGACTTAGGGCAAGAATTCCACGCTCTTATCTTAGCTGTATGCGTCGTACCTTCCATGGACGCAGCCTTAGACCACATAGCGCAATACGGTTCGCAACACACTGAAATTATTTGCACCAACAATCACACCCATGCCATGCGTTTTATGCGCGAAGTAGACGCCTCCATGACCGCCGTTAATGCCTCCACACGCTTTAATGATGGGAGCCAGCTCGGTCTTGGTGCAGAAATTGGTATTTCCACCTCCAAGCTGCATTCCTACGGTCCCATGGGTGTGGAAGAGCTTACCACCACAAAATTTGTGGTCTTTGGTTCCGGGCAAGTTCGTTAAATATAAAAGGCGCATATATGGTAAAGTATTCCTTTATAATTCCTAGCCGTGGTGACAGGCCGCTGGCTTTAGGGCATGCCCTAGATGGCATTATGGAAGCTGTAGACCATGCGCAACTCCCCCCCAATGACATTGAAATACTCGTAGGTTTTGATGGCGTACGCGGAGATAGGGTGCGCCCCTACCCCTGCATACGCTATTATGACCTGCCAAGTAATAATGACTTTGGCAATGCCTTACGCCATGCACTGCTGAAAGCTGCCCGCGGCGCACGTATTATCTTTCACGATGATGACAACAGGCTCACCAAGGAAGCCATAAGCATCTACGAAGCCCACACCGATGTGGAAATGCTCATAGCGCGCATAGATGTGTCACGCGCCCACCCCATCCCCTATCTGCCCCAAGAAGCAGAAGGTAAGCCCCTTGTACGTCCCTGCAATATAGACCCTCTTTGCCTCTGCCTATCTCGCGAGCTCGTCTATACGCGCTGCCAAGGTTGGTTAGGGCACAAATACGAAGCCGATTACGAAAATATGCTACGCTATTCACGCCGTGCCCATAGCACAAGGGTCATAGAAGATGTAGTAGGCATTTATGATGCCGGTCGAGGTATGGATGAGCATGGGCTAAATTTTCGTCAAAAAGCTTTGAAAGATTAAGTTTTTTTGTTTTATTTTTTTCTTGAGGGGGAGAGGGGAAACCTTTTTGAAAAAAGGTTCTCCCCTCTCCCCCTC
>CAYJAL010000210.1:0-3403 GCA_964367875.1 uncultured Desulfovibrionaceae bacterium
AAGTTATGAATATTGCCTTCACGTTCAAGAACTTTGAACCATCGGATCACCTGAAGAAGTATGCTCGCCGCCGTTTTGAAAAGCTTGGCCGTTTTTTCGGCAAAGCCGCGGGACTTGATGTGCAAGTTAACCTTTCTGTGGATAAGTTTCGCCACGCCTGTGATGTACGCGTCAGCGGCGAAGGCCTTTCCTTAACAGCCACAGAGCAAACGGAAGAAATGTACTCTTCCATCGACTTAGTGCTGGATAAACTTGAGTCTCAAATTAAAAAGCATGTTTCACGTTTAAAGAAGCATCATCGTCAAGCACGTGATGCCAAGGTGGAAATTTTCACCTATAACTTTGGCGCCGAAAGAGATGATGAACCCATTGGCACACGTCGCTTTGAGCCAAAGCCCATGGCGCTGGACGAGGCTGTGTTGCAATTGGAATCTGTAGGCAGTGAGTTCCTCGTTTTCTTAAACGAAGAGCATCATCGTATCAATGTGGTATATCGCAAGCGTAGCGGTGACTACGGCCTCATTGACCCTGTAGTATAGTTTTATAGCTCTGCTCCTTGGCGGGGGCAGAGCTTTTTTTATTTTAGGGAAGCGAAAAGCTTTATGCAGCACATGCAGGATCAAGCGCCCTTGGCGGCTTATATTGTAACAGGGCTTTCCGGAGCAGGTAAAAGTACCGCCCTTCAGGTATTTGAAGACTTAGGATACTTTACGGCGGAAGGTTTACCTGTATCCCTTGTACACGAAATGGTCACCATGATGCAGCATGATTCCATGTGCCGCTTCAAAGGTATTGTACTTGGCATTTCCTTGCATTCCTCTGGCCTTGCAGAAGAAGTCAGCGCTGTTATGCAAAAGCTGTGTGCCAAGGGTATTCAAACCCATATTCTTTTTTTAGAAGCCAGCGAAACAGAACTTTTGCGCCGCTATGCCACCACAAGGCGTCCACACCCCTTAGAGCAAAGCGGACTGGGCCTTGAAGGGGCATTAGAATGTGAAAAGCACAATCTTCTCCCTTTGCGTAATATGGCAGATCTTGTCATCGATAGCAGCAACTTTTCCATCCATGATTTACGCCGCGTTTTACAAAAACATTATGATACCCACGGACAAAATCAAAATCGCGTATTTTTACGTCCTCTTAAGGTAAATCTTATTTCCTTTGGTTTTAAGTACGGTGTGCCCAAGGAAGCGGATACGGTTATTGATGTACGTTTTTTACCCAATCCGCATTTTGAAAAAGCGCTTCGCCCCTTAAGCGGTCTTGATGCCGCCATAGACGAATACGTTTACAAAGAAGATCGAGAACAATCCTTTGCAGATATTTTAATAAATTTTATGCTCTTTACCCTAAGTCTTATGGAAGCCGAAGGGCGCTATAGAGTAACCTTAGCTATAGGCTGTACGGGCGGGCGACACCGCTCTGTGGCCACGGTGGAAAGGCTGAGTAAAGTGTTAAAGCAATCTGCCTACGCTGTTTCTGTAGAGCACAGGCATATGCTTTTAGACCCCAGTAATAATAAAAAGTAAGAGCACATAGCATTCTAGCTTGCCCTTAAAAGTCAGAGCTAGGGAGAAAATATGAGTCAGAAAGAAAATTTAGTAGGTATTATTGTGGTAGCGCATGGCGATTATGGCACGGCCACCTTGCGCACGGCAGAGCAGATTTTAGGCCCCTTAGAAGATTGCGCGTCCATTTCTGTCAATGTGACGCAAGATGTGAGCGACACTGTGCAACGCCTCGAAGACGCTGCACAGCGCCTAGATAAAGGCGCCGGCGTTATTATTCTCACAGATATGTTTGGAGGCACTCCCACCAATTTATCCTTGGCTCTTTTGGCCAAACATCGTGTGGAAGTGGTCACAGGCATGAACTTGCCCATGCTCATGAAGGTGTTTTCCTCCCGCAGCAAAGCCTTGGAAGAACTTGCCGTCATTGCAGGCGAAGCAGGCAAGAGCGGTATTGTGGTGGCCGGAAAAATGCTGGACCCCAAATAAAGCCTAGCAACATGCCTTATGATAGTTTTTCGGGTGGATATACGGCTCATTCACGGGCAGGTCATCGAAGCTTGGCTGCCTTTTTTGGACGCCAAACACCTCATCGTGGCCAATGATGCTTTGGCCAACGATGTTTTACGTCAGCAAATTATGACTCTTGCCATACCTCAACGCGTACAATTGCACTTTGTAGGTTTAAGCCAACTCCCCCTTATACTACAAAAATATGCTTCGCAAACGCTTATGGTGCTTGTGGAAAGTATAGAAGATTTATCTTCGGCGGTAATTTTATATACAGCCCAACAAATGCTGAAAAAACTACCGGAAATAACCTTAAATATAGGAAATAACCACTACGCACCTCAGAAAAGAGAATTATGCCCCCACGTTTTTGTTACAGAAACAGAATGGCACATCCTTTTGGAGCTTGGTAAAAAATTCCCCCTAGATTTTCGCTCCATACCCGGCGAAAAGTATTTGCACTTGGACGATATGTTATGATTTTAGCTGCCCTTGATACCACTCACATGAACATGCTTCTTTCTTTATTTACCATGCTGCTAATGTGTATGGGCGCTTTTTTTTTGTCCTTTCCCAAGTGGCGCGCCTTAGCATCAATATAGGCTTTTTAGATCGCCCCCTCATGGCCGCCTTGCTTATGGGGCTTGCCACAGACACCCTAGGTGAAGCTTTAGCCTTAGGCCTGGTGCTGGAGCTATTTTGGATAGATGGCTTGCGCCTTGGCACGGTGGTTCCCCCATCAGCCACGCTCTCATTTCTTCTGCTCTATCCCCTATGCATGCTTTTTGGCTGGCAAAGCCCAGAGCAGCTCCCCCTACCCTTGCTTATTTGCATTCTCTTTGCCCATGTCTCTGCTTGGCAAGAAAGCTGGCTAAGAAAGCGCAATGCAAGCCATGATACGGCTGTGGAAGCATGGATAGAACAGCCCACCTCAGCCCCCTCAGCAAAGGCCTTAAGCCCCGAAGCCTATATATGGCGCTCTCATTGGCGTGTATTATGGTCTTCAGCCCTGCTCTATGGCCTATGCTTTGGACTATTATATTTTTTCTTTGCTTTCTTGGTGCAAAAGCAAGCTTTTCCCATAATACCTCACCTTACATGGAATATTCTCTACGGCGTGGGCTTATTGGGCGCGGTGCTGGCTTTACGCACCAGAAGAGCCTATTGGGCCTTGGGGGGCAGCATAGTCTTGGTTTTGCTTAGTCTAGTGCTTGGCTGGAGAATATAAAGACAAAAGGCCTTTGCATTGCTACAAAGGACTTAAACTACTGACAAAACCACAAAAAAAGTTTCATAATTTTACGTTGCGGCAAAAAGTTATTTTCAAAGACAAGATACTGCCGAAATTAAAGTTTTTTGGAAGGGGGGGCTGGGGGGAGAACCTT
>CAYJAL010000211.1:0-3403 GCA_964367875.1 uncultured Desulfovibrionaceae bacterium
CCAATTGAATTTGGCGTAAGCACACGCCTTGCGGCATATCATAGGCAAATTTAATGGTGGTGGCCACATCTTCTGCGCTAATGGAGGTGGCGCCCACAGCTTGTGTCCACTCTTTATAACCCTTGATGATGTCGTCATTGGTAGTGTGGCCTAAAAGCTCTGTGGCCACTGCGCCGGGGCATACGGTGATAACACGCACATTGAAGGGGGAGAGTTCTTCTCTTGCCACTTCGCTCACACCCACAACGCCATACTTTGTAGCACAATAAGCGCCATGGTTGCCAAAGGCCTTCACACCGGCAATGGAGCTTAGGTTAATAATGGTACCGCATTGTTGTTCTTTCATGGAATTCATAACAATTTGCATGCCATTCATAACGCCCATCACATTAGTATCCAACATGGTTTTCCATTCTGCGGCGTCTTGGTCTGCCAAACTGCCAAGCATCATAACACCGGCATTGTTAATGAGTAAATCTGTTGCACCGTACTGGGCTTCAGCTTCACGCACGGCATTTTCAAAGGCTTCTTTGTTGCATACATCCACTTTTCTGCAAAGGGTATGGGGCAAGTTTAAGGCTTCGATAAGCTCAAGTCTGCGGGCAATAAGTAAAAGAGGGTGACCTGCAGCACTAAATTGTTGTGCCAATGCCTTACCAAAACCAGAGCTGGCGCCGGTGATAACTACGAGTTTTTTCATAATTTCCTCATGTTAGGTGTGAATAACCATATTTTTAATTTTCGAAACTGTGCCCTTTACCATATGCACATGTATTGTTATAGTAAAAATTACTATTGAAGTTAAAATGTATTTTTTTAAATATAAAGTCAATACGGTACATATTTTTCTCTTAGGGAAAGGAAGGTGACTAATGGAAACTATTGTGGTGGCATCAGAGATTGAAGTGACCCTTAAGATGATAGGGGGCAAGTGTAAGCCGCTGATTTTATATATGCTTGCAGAAGACGGTACCAAGAGGTTTAAAGATTTAATGAGGGAAGTAAAAGGTATTTCGCAAAAAACTTTAACCAATCAATTAAGAGAATTGGAGCAAGATGGTCTTATTTTGCGCCAAAGCTTTAATGAAATTCCACCGCGCGTGGAGTATTCCATTACAGAAAAAGGCCTAACCCTTATGCCCATATTGGAGCTTATGTGTGCGTGGGGCGAAAAAAATATGGATGAGCGCTTTATTTTAACCAATCCTGCCTGCGTGTAATTTGTACGCTTTTGTTAATCTATACAGAGCCTTTCTCTGATATATTGTGCATAAAAACCGTGGAAGGATGCAGCATTCTTCCACGGTTTTTATGGGTAATTTTTTATAGTTTAAAAAAAGCGTATAAGTTCAAAGACCTTACGCCGCGGCGTGGTTGATATATGATAGTATTGATTTTGCGGTATATAGATATAGGGCACATCTTCTGGTCTTTGCTTGATGAAAAGCGATAAAATACTGCGGTTTACAGCTTGATGTCCCACAATGACTAAGGGGGAGTCGCCTGCTAAAAAGAGCGCTCGCCCAAGGCCCTTACTTACGCGTTCATGTAAGGCGGCATAACTTTCGCCATTAGGGTAGGCATAGCCAAATTTATCGGCATTGCGTCCTTCGGTCACATGGGGCATTTTTTCGCGAATGTCTTCATAGCTCATGCCTTCACAATCTCCAGCCCAAATTTCGTCAAATTCCGTAAGGGCTATGGTGCGTGTATTGGGGCGCGTAGCCAGCATGGGTTCTGCCGTTTGGTGCGAGCGCAGACGCGTGGAAGTGAAAAGCCATGGAATATCGAGTCCTTCCATATGCATAGCCATGGCGTCGGCTTGTTGCAATCCTTTTTCTGTGAGAGGAGGGTTGCCGCCTATGCGCCCTTCAAGATTAAATTGTGTTTGCCCATGGCGCATAAGATAAAGGGAGCGCACCCAGCGCGAAACCACCACATCGCGTATGGCTGTATAGTGAGGAGATCCATTGCAGGGGCATTCTTGAATAATGCGATTGGCAGCAGCATCTACGCGCATCCAGTATTTTTCATCGGCGCCCACAGGGGTGTAGATTTGTTCATAGTAGCCAATACGCGTACGGAAACATTCTAAAGCGTCCCTTTCTTCCATATTTTTAAATTCCGGAAGATTACACTTCATGCGGATGAAGTTTTCGAGGAGCAAGGGATCTTCGTTGACGCATTCTATATACAATATAGGATGGTCGGTGAGGTTTTCATTGGTGGCTTGGCGACGAGCTCGGCTGGCATTGGTGGCATCTAAAATAGCCACGTCACCGCCATGAGCCAGAAATTTACGCGCCTCAGCCATATTTTCCCAAGCAATATTTTCCCGCGCTTCACGACCATACACATTGTCCGGTGAATAGAATTGCGGAGCAGAGGATTCGGGCCCGGCCAAAAGGCGGCGCACATTGCCATTATTAAAAATGGAGGCTCTGGTGCCTTCTTCTTGCAATCTTTCGCAAATGCGCTTGGCAAGAGTGCTTTTTCCTCTGGCGGGTAGGCCAACCATAACAACGTACAGCTTAGAAGACATGTGTGCCCCTTAAGTTAAAGGTAATGGAAATAAGGCTATGTAGGGGAATATAATTGCAAAATCTTCGCTAGGTGTCAATACGGATAGCAGGCTGTTGAAAAAGGGCTGTCTGCTTCGTTAAGCTTGCTTTTTGCTCCAGTCATGTATGTCTATATACGCGTTGCTCTCGATTTGCGTAATTGCTCGTACCTCGCAAACGCAAACGCCTTTGGCGCCCTTTGGGTCGGACTCCTTGCGCAAAAAACTTCGCCTTCCTTGTATCCACTACTTTTTGAACAGCCTGTTTTGTTGCAGGACGTGCAACAAAGCGTTATCTAAGCTGTTAAAAAAGGACATAAAACCAACGCTCTATGTCCTTCTTTCTGTATTAGAAGATAAAAAATATTATAAACTCTTAATCCAAGGGGCTATAACCTTCGTCCTGCATAAGAACATCCATGGGCATAAGACAGTAGAGTAAGGCATACATGGGGATTTTATCAGACATTTCGCGAATATCAGAAACTAGCATATAATGCTTACATTCAGTACAGCCTTCTGCGCGTTGCACGGCGCTATCTTCTAAGCTCACAACCACGCGGTTGGCAGGGGTGGCATCTTCACAAGCGGGGCAGGTGGTGCGGGAATAGCGCCATGTGCTGTGACAGAGGGAGCAATGCAAATAGCGATGGCCTTCTTTGTGCCATAAGTAGGCGGCATTGGGGCTGTGTCCGCACACGGGACAGTAATTTTTTTGCCAAGGATTATCAATTTCTCCTTGCTCAAAGGCTTCTTGCTTGGCGGCAAAACCGCTATAAAGGGCTAAACGCACAGCCGCAGCTCTGGCAAGGTAGGTACCTACTAAAGCGGCGCATTCTTTGT
>CAYJAL010000212.1:0-3358 GCA_964367875.1 uncultured Desulfovibrionaceae bacterium
TGGCATTGGCTTCGTTGTAGCGAGTTTCGGTGAAAATATCTATTTTCCAGCCAAGAAGTTTGGCTGCAAGTTTTACGTTTTGACCCTTGCGTCCAATGGCATTGGTAAGTTGGTCATCAGGTACGATGATTTCCAGCAAGTTGCTTTCATCATCTACCACAATGCGCGATACCAAAGCAGGAGCCAAAGCATTGCGAGCATAGGTGGCAATATCTGCGCTCCAGATAACAATATCAATACGCTCGCCGCGTAATTCTTGCACAATGTTTTGAATGCGAGATCCACGCACACCTACGCAGGCGCCCACAGCGTCCACATCACGCTCGCGGGAAAGCACAGCCACTTTGGCACGAGAGCCGGGGTCGCGCGCAACGCCCATGATTTGTACTGTATTGTCATCCACTTCTGGCACTTCGCGGCGGAAAAGAGCCGCCATATAATCGCGATGGGCACGAGAAATAATAACTTGTGGGCCACGGCCTTCACGGCGCACATCAGAGATGATGGCTTGTACACGGTCGCCGCGTTTAAAATGCTCGCGGGGAATTTGTTCATCGCGGGGGAGCATGGCTTCGGTGCGGCCAAGGTTAATAATCCAGCCGCCCTTATCACGACGCTGCACTATACCCGATACAATTTCGCCCACGCGGCTGATGTATTCATCATAGATGATGCCTTGCTCAGCATCGCGCATACGCTGAATAATAACTTGCTTGGCAGATTGAGCAGCAATACGGCCAAGGTCTTGCATTTTGATGCGAAAACCTACTTCGTCGTCCAATTGTACTGAAGGGTCGTGTTCGCGGGCTTCTTCCAATTCGATTTCAGAATCTTCATTGGCAAGGTCACCATCGGCCACCACGATTTTGAATTGGTATACTTCAATATCGCCGGTTTCGTCATTGTAGCTCACTTCAATGATGGCATCTTCGCCAAAGCGACGTATCATAGATGCTTTTACAGCATCTTCTAAGGTTTCAATCAGCATTTGGCGCTCAAGGCCTTTATCTTTGCTGATTTGATCTATGGCTTTTTTTAGTTCTATAGGATTCATGATGCCTCCGATGTATTCCCAATGAGGGTCAATCTACAATAACTATTTTTCAGTTTTACGTTTTTTGCCTGGCTTTTCGGGCATAACAAAAATATGTTCGCGCACAGCCTTGCGCACCGAGTCCCAATCAAGGGTGAGGGTAATATGATCTTTGCCATGGTCCATGCCAAGGACAAAGCTATTTTCCTCAAGGTTTACCGATTCTAATTTGCCCTTGATTTTTTTACGACCGTGCAAAAAGTCTGGGCCATTGTGTAAAAAATCATTGAGGGTAATTTCAAGGTTGTCGCCCACGAAACCGCGTAATTGGTCTAGGTGGAAAAACATGCGTGAAAAACCGGGGCTGGAGACTTCCAATATATAGGAAGAAGAAAAGATGTCTTCCACTTCCATGGTTAAGCCCATTATGCGCGAGATTTCTGCGCAGCGCTCCACCGTGGCGGAAATTTTATTCATGTCTTGGTTTTTTGCGTTGGTGCTCTCGACCGCGTCATGTTCTGTGCCATTTTCTGGGCTATTTTCTATGCCATGGCCGGCAGAGTTTTGGCCTTCCACATAAGGGGCGTCCACGTAGACGCGCACCAAGGGACGGGCGCCTTGCAGCAAGTCTATACCCCAAATGCTTAAGCCTTTAGAGGCTACGATGGGCTGTGCAATGCTGTGTAATGTTTCTAATAATTCTGGTTTTGCCATAATCTCTCAAGTGCGACGGTTTTGCTAGGCTAAGGGCTTTAGCATAAAAAAAAGGGGGCCTAAAAAAGGCCACCCCGTTGTGAACACGTGTTCTGCATCAGGATGGAGAAAGCGGCGAGAGGCGAAGAAGATGTGAAGAAAGGCCACTTTCTCGTAAAAGCAAGGGCAACATACACCTCATGAAAAAGCCTGTCAAGCCTTTTGTGAGGGAGTAGAGCTCGGGTGTTTCGTGGTCTGCTGAAAAATAAGCATAGTACTAACATCTTCCATGTTGGGAACTTGAACCGCTTTGTTACAGGCTGCTAGATAACGCTTGGTCGTGCGCCCTGCACAACACAAGCTATCGCAAGCGTCAGTGGCGCATGGAGTAAATCCATGCTTGGCTTTTGGCTTGCTCCGTCCTGTCACAATACAGGCTGTTCAAAAAGTAGTGGATACAAGGAAGACGCAGTTTTTTGCGTAAGGAGCGTATTGGACATACGTGACTGAAGCAAAAAACAAGTCTGACGCAGTAGACACTGCTTTTTCAACAGCCTGCTATGTTTGTTCACAAAGCCAATGGTACAACATATTACGTAATAC
Organism: uncultured Desulfovibrionaceae bacterium; assembly: GCA_964367875.1. Classification (GTDB taxonomy): domain Bacteria; phylum Desulfobacterota; class Desulfovibrionia; order Desulfovibrionales; family Desulfovibrionaceae; genus CAYJAD01. The sequence continues at coordinate 2,330 of CAYJAL010000212.1, forward strand.
TGTTGGGTCAATGGGTTTTGTTAAGTGATCATTCATGCCCGCTTCTAAGCTTTGATCCTTATGCATTTGCATGGCATGGGCTGTCATGGCAATGATGGGAATGCTGGCTTTATCATAACCAGGAAGAGTACGAATTTCCTTGGTGGCGGTAAGGCCATCCATAATGGGCATTTGTATATCCATAAGGACAAGGTCAAAACTTTGCTTTTTGCATAATTCCAAAGCTTGTTGGCCGTGATTGGCCACCTCAATGTGCAATTGCAAATCTTGTAAAAGCGCCAATGCGATTTCTTGGTTGATTTCATTATCCTCTGCGAGAAGCACTTTGCGTCCAGATAATTTTTCATATTTAGAAATATCTTCCGCGGCATTTTTTTGCACTTGTTCAGGTATGGGCATGTGTAAGGTTTTCATGATGGTGGCCCATAAATTCACAGGAAGTACAGGCTTTGGAATAAAGTCTGCAAAATCTTCTTTCCAGGCATGTGTTAATATGGCGGCGCCATAGGCAGAGGTGAGCAAAAGCGTAGGCGGTTTTTTTAAGCCCTCGCCAAGAATTTTTTTCCCCGCTTCGCAACCGGTCATATCGGGCATTTTCCAATCTATGATGGCAAAAGTGTAAGGGGCATTTTCTTGCTCGGCTTGATGCAAGAGAGCGCAACCCTTGGCGGTGGATTGCACAGCGTCTGCATGGAAGCCGCAATGCTCCAGCATTTCTTTCAGTACAAAGCCGGACATGGGCATATCGTCAATGATGAGAAATTTTTCCTTACGGGCAACTTCGGTATCGAGCCAGCCATTTTCTTTTTGCGATAACACATTCACATAGAAAGTGAAGGTGGTGCCTGCCCCTTCTTGGCTATGCACAGAAATTTCGCCGCCCATATGCTCCACAATATTCTTACTGATGGTAAGGCCAAGACCAGTACCTCCAAAACGGCGTGTGATATTATATTCAGCTTGCTCAAAGGGGCGGAAAATGGCTGCTAAGCGATCGGGGCTCATACCAATGCCTGTATCGGCTACTTC
>CAYJAL010000213.1:0-3261 GCA_964367875.1 uncultured Desulfovibrionaceae bacterium
ACAATGCGTATATGGTCTTCGTCAGACCATTGGGCTTCGGCATGGGAAATGGTGGGGCGTAACAGCCTTTCTACCACACCGTCCAATTCTGTGAGCAATTGCGCCAGTAAGGGGGAATGGGCGGCTTCGCGTAAAATACCATGGAAGGATTCATTCAGCTCCACCAGGGCAGGAATATCGCGCATATCTGTATTGCTAAATTGGGTGAGGTTGTCGCGCAGAGCTTTTTTTTGCTCTTCGGTGCAACGTGTGGCAGCCAATGAGGTGGCAAAGGATTCTAGCATGGCGCGAATGGCCACAGCGTCTTCAATTTCTGTGCGCTGTAAGGGGCGTAAAATATAGCCGCCGGTACGTCTTTTTTCTAGCAAGCCTTCTTGGGCTAAACGATGTAATGCCTCACGCAAAGGAGTGCGACTGATTCCAAGCTCTGAGGCAATACGATCTTCTACCAATCGCTCCCCTTCGTCAAATTGACCATCTAAGACCATTTTACGAATAAGAAAAGTGGCTTCTTGCCCCAATGAACTTTTTTTCAGTTGCATGCTCGCCCCCTTGTTGTAGAGATGAAATAAAATGTATATTGCATACAGTATAAGAGTTTTGAGAGTAAAGTCTAGCAAGAAAGGAAAAGAATTTTATTTTTTTGTAAATATGAGAATACAAAAAATTTAGGGGAAGCAGAAAATATATGCAGATAAAAATGAATGTAGTAAAAAAAGGCGTCTTTTTTATGTAGGGATGCGTATGAGAAAAAAAGGAAAAGTATAAATAATTTTTTGTGCCGTAAAAGTGCCAGAAACGAGGAAGGCGTAGTTTTTTATAATGCTGTGTTTTTTGAGGGGAAAATGGGAAGGCGGCAAGGAAGGCGTAGTTTTTTATGTAGGGATGCGCATCCAAAAAGTTACTGTATAAAGAGTTTTTTGTGCCGTAAAAGTGCCAGAAACGAGGAAGGCGTAGTTTTTTATAATGCTGTGTTTTTTGAGGGGAAAATGGGAAGGCGGCAAGGAAGGCGTAGTTTTTTATGTAGGGATGCGTATAAATAATACGTGACCGAAATAAAAAACAAGCCTGACACTGCCGCCACCCATTTTCCCCTCAAAAAATTAGCCGCCGAGATAGGCTTCCTTAACCTTGGGGTCAGCTAGGAGCTCTTGCCCTGTGCCTTGCAGCACAATACGCCCCACCTCTAAGATATAGGCATGATGCGCAATAGACAGCGCCGCAAAAGCATTTTGTTCCACCAAGAGAACGGTTTTACCATCGGCATTGATGCGTAAGATAATGTTGAAAATTTCTTTTACCAGCAAAGGAGCCAAACCCAAGGAGGGTTCATCCAACATAAGTAAATCAGGGCGACTCATAAGGGCGCGACCCACGGCCAACATTTGCTGTTCGCCGCCGGACAAGGTGCCGCCTTTTTGCCAAGAGCGCTCTTTTAAGCGTGGAAAGAGGCTGTATACCCATTCCATATCATCGACAATGCCATCTTTATCGTTGCGGCTATAGGCACCTAATTGCAGATTTTCTTCCACAGTGAGGTGCGGCAATATGCGACGCCCTTCGGGAGAAAGGGAGATGCCGTGGCGCACCATATCTTCGGGGGGTAAACCCACAAGGGAGGTAGTGGGTGAATCTTCGTGGCGCTTAAAATCTATAGCGCCGCTAATATTTTTATTAAGCCCTGCTATGGAGCGAATAATGCTGCTTTTGCCTGCGCCATTGGCTCCAATAAGGGTGACAATGCTGCCACGCGGAATGCTTAAATCCACCCCCTGAACAGCCTCAATGCCGCCATAACGTACTTTTAAATCTTGTATATGTAGCATAAATACTCTTATTTTAGGCTGATGATGTCATCGCCAAGATAGGCTTTTATCACATCGGGATTATTGCGAATTTCATCTGGCAAGCCTTCTGCAATAAGGCTACCGTATTCCATGACCCAAATATATTGGCATACGCCCATAACCACTTTCATATCGTGCTCAATAAGCAATATGGTCAGGTCAAATTCTTGGCGAATATGGCCAATAAAGTGCATAAGCTCAATGCTTTCTTGGGGATTCATGCCGGCTGCCGGTTCATCCAGCAAGAGGAAGCGTGGCTCTGTGGCCAGCGCTCTGGCAATTTCCAATCTGCGCTGTGCACCGTAGGGCAGACTATGCGCTTTTTCATGGGCATAGGCGGTAAGATCCAGCTTATCAATAAGCATGGAGGCCTTGTGGCGCATGGCTTCTTCTTCTTTATTGAACATGGGCAGGGCCAGCGGTGCCATCCACCAAGGCATTTTACGGCGCACATGGCAGCCCACCATAACATTTTCCAGCGCCGATAAGTGTTGCGACAGGCGAATGTTTTGGAAGGTGCGCGCCATGCCTGCTTTACACACAAGGTGCGGCGCATGACCGGTAATTTCTTTGCCATCAAAGACAACATGCCCTTGTTGCGGGGTGTAGAATCCGCTGATAACGTTAAAAGCCGTGGTTTTACCGGCGCCGTTGGGACCAATAAGACCTACAATGCTACCGCGCGGAATGGCCATGGATAAATCGTTTACGGCAACAACACCGCCAAAGCGCATGGTGATATTTTCTACCGCGAGCATAGCCTCTTGCGGCTTAGGTTTTACGAAAGGTTGGCTCATTTTTTCCTCCAAAATGAAAAGAGGCTAGACCAAGTAATTTCACGCATTCCCATGATACCTTCGCGGCGGAAGAGAATAATAGCCAGCAAAAACAAGGAGAAGATTACCATGCGCATGCCGGGGATACCGGGAATTTCTATAAAGCCAAAGTTCATGGGCTCTTCTAAAATACGCATCCATTCTAGCGAAACGGTAATAACCGCTGCGCCCAGTAAGGAACCGGTTAAAGAGCCCAGACCACCGGCAACTACGAACATAAGTACGTTAAAGGTCAGCAAAAAGCTGAACATTTTTGGGTCAATGGTGGAAAGGTGGCTGCCCAGCAAGGCGCCGCCAATGCCGGCAAAGAAAGCGCCGAGGCAAAAGGATAATACTTTATAATGGAATACGTTAATGCCCATAACTTTAGCGGCAATTTCATTATCGCGTATGCATTTAAAGACATTACCATAGTTACTGTTGAGCAGACGCACCATGAATATAAGGGTAATTAATAGCCATACATAGCAGGTGAAGGCGTCGGCATAGTCGGGAATACCTTTGATGCCCAGCGAACCATTGGTAATGGAGGTAAAGTTAACAATAAGTACGCGAATAATTTCTGCAAAGCCCATGGT
>CAYJAL010000214.1:0-3253 GCA_964367875.1 uncultured Desulfovibrionaceae bacterium
CTCTCGATTTATGTAAGGTTCGTAGACTCACCTAACATAAACGCACTTTGTGCGCCCGTTGGGTCGGTTTCCAGTCATGTATTACTTATACACTTCTTCCGCAAAAAACGTCATCTTCCTTGCATCTTACTCATTTTGAGCGAACTGTAGATATGTTGTTTTAATGAAAGGGCTGACTACCGCAGGAAGTAACGTGCCACCAAGGCCGCAGGAGGTAGCCTAGCCTCGTAAGGAGCAAGCCATCTAAACGTAAACGGCTTCGCTGCCCTTTGGGTCGGCCTCGCATCCAACCCTTTTTGAACAGTACGCATGACGCTTGGTCGCATGTCCTATGCGACACAAGCTATCGCAAGCGTCAGCTGCTGCGAAAGTGAATTTCGCCTTGCCTTTGGCTTGCTCCGCTACGCGGTAGCCACGTCCTGTGGCATGCTGTTCAAAAAGAACAGCCTGCTAGAAATAACTGTTTGAAAAGGGCTGTCTGGCACAGCATGTACGGTTAAGCGTCACCTAATCTTTTTTAGGAAAAACACTGTAAAAATGGGCTGATAAATCCTTATAAAAAACTTTTGACAGGGTTCTCTGTATATTGTATACAATGCCTAACAGAATGAGAACAGAAAAATCAAAAAATTAAGGAGTTCACAATGTTTGATGTAAATATAGGTTTTGATGGGGCTTTTGGTGAGTACGGCGGGCAGTACGTGCCCGAAGCCTTGCAAGTGGCCCTCAATGAAGTGGGCGCGGCTTTTGTGCGTTATAAAGACGATCCGGAATTTGTGGCCGAAAGAGCCCATTATATGCAGCACTATCAAGGCCGCGAAACGCCCATTTTTCATTGTCAGCGTTTATCTGACCATTGCGGCGGCGCGCAAATATACCTTAAGCGCGAAGATTTAAATCACCTTGGCGCGCATAAGGTGAATAATACCGTGGGTCAAATTCTTTTGGCCAAACGCATGGGTAAAAAGCGCATTATTGCTGAAACAGGTGCAGGGCAGCATGGTGTGGCCACAGCGGCTACATCGGCTCTTATGGGCATGGAATGCGTTATTTATATGGGCCAAAAGGACATTGAGCGTCAGCGTCTGAATGTGTTTCGCATGGAAATGATGGGTGCTAAAGTGGTGGCCGCCACCAAGGGCTATCAGGGCCTTAAAGATGCTGTGGATATGGCCATTGAAGACCTCATTGAAAATATGGACAGCACCTTTTATTTGCTAGGTTCTGCAGTGGGCCCTTATCCTTATCCGGCCATGGTGGGCTATTTTCAAGCTGTGACCAGTGAAGAATCTCGCCGCCAAATACAGGCCTTAACGGGTTCTTTACCGCATTCTGTCTTGGCTTGTGTGGGCGGTGGATCTAATGCTGTGGGCGCGTTCATGCATTATCTTAATGATGCTCAAGTAAACCTTGTGGCTGTAGAGCCTGGCGGTAGCGGCACAGGCTATGGTCAGCATGCGGCTTCTTTGTGCCATGGAAAGCCTGCCATTATACATGGTTATAAGTCGTATGTGCTGTGTCATGATGATGGCGAGCCTCATGCCGTGCACTCGGTTTCGGCTGGTTTGGATTATCCAGGCGTAAGCCCCTTCTTGGCTTATTTGAAGGATAATAATCGCTTACAATGCACAAGTGTGGATGATAAAGAAGCTTTAGATGCCTTCTTTATGCTTTCACGTTGCGAAGGTATTTTACCTGCTTTAGAATCTGCTCACGCTGTGGCAGCAGCCATGCGTTTAGCTCCCACATTGTCTAAAGAAGCGAATATTTTAGTGAACTTGTCCGGTCGCGGCGATAAAGATGTGGCACAAGTGGAAGCCATGGTTTCTCGCGGAGAATATGTACCGCCGGCTTTATAAGGTCTTATATTTATGGAATAAAGCGGAGTCTGCATGTAGAGACTCCGCTTTTTTTGTGTTTAGCCTAAGCCCAATGAGAGGAACATATTTTTACCATAAAATAGCAAGTACTTTCCTTGACAAAGACCCTATGCTCCATTAGGTAGAGCCTAGTGCCTCCGTGTTCCCTACCGCGGAGCAAGAGTAAGGAGATAGAGAAATTCATGTTTAATAAAATATTTTTAGGACTTACAGTGTGTTGTGGTCTTTTTATGGCCTTTGTGCCCCAAGAAGCACAGGCGAGAAAAAAAACTAAAGAAAAAACCCATATGATGGCGGGGGAAGCTTCGTGGTATGGGGATAATTTTCATGGAAAAACCACAGCCAGCGGTCCTACATATGACATGAACAGGCCCACAGCTGCTCACCGCACCTTGCCTTTTGGTTCTGTACTAGAGGTAACAGATACGACATCTGGTGTGAAAACTGTGGTTATTGTTACCGATCGCGGACCTGTTTCCCGTAAGCGCTGTGTGGATTTATCGCGCTCTGCCGCCATGGAATTAGACCTTGGCGTGCGCGGTGTAACGCCGGTCACCATGCGTCTTGTGAGCGATGACTCAGGGAATATGCTGAATGCATCGGAAGCTTTTTACCTGCAAGTGCAAAAAAAGAAAAAAGGCGTTGTGGAAAGATTAGGCCCTTTTACAAATTTTGCCGATGCCAGCATTTTACAAGACATGCTTAAAGATGACCATGAAAAAGCCATTATCATTGTGGCCAATGTGGGAAAATAGCTGTTAACAAAAGATTTACTTTGACAAAGCCTAGTTTTTACGTAAGGATTACTTATTGCATGACATAACCTTGTAAATTTCGGAGGTTTTATGAAAAAAGTTTCGTGTTTTCTAGGTGTTTTTTTGTGTTCAGCTTTGTCCATGGCTTCATTTGTTCCTTCAGCGCAGGCCCAAATGTCCGGCGAGGCTTTGTATAAACCTTGTGCCTCCTGTCATACAGAGCAAAAGCGTGTTATTTTTGGTAAATCTGAAGGGTATTTATTGGAAAAATTTGCGTATTATCAGCAGAGTAAGTTTACCGCCATGAAAAACCTTTTTGATGCCATGAGCGTAGAAGAAAAGGCCACTTTAGCTAAGTATATTGAAAAGATGAAATAGGCTAAAATTTTTGTGTGATATAAAAAAAAGACTGCGACATAATTCGCAGTCTTTTTTTTAAGTGCTGACAAAGTCGGCACTGTCCAAAAATCAAGAGTAGGCGTCATTTACTTACGCCGTAATGCGATTGATTTTTGTGTCTTTCCGCTTGGCAGCTTTGCTGACAATAGCGGCGCAAACCCCGCATAGTGGGGTTTGTATGCGTCTAAAAGACTGCGACATAATTCGCAGTCTTTTTTT
>CAYJAL010000215.1:0-3213 GCA_964367875.1 uncultured Desulfovibrionaceae bacterium
AATTGGCCAAATATGGCCCCAAAAACACAAAACATAAACCATAGAGCATAAAAAGTCGCCCAATGTCGGCTTGACTAACACCAAGATTTTTCATGGTGGTTGGTACAAGTAAATACAAAAATCCTGTTAACACCATGCCCGCAGGCAAGCCCACCAAAAGAGCCGGAACCAAGAAAGAAGGGCGTAAATAGTGGCTCCATGCTGATGCTACTTTCTTTTCTATTGTTTTAGTATAATGTACTTTATTACTCTTAAGATAACGTAAAATAAGCATAACTATACCCATAATCACTGCAGAAAGCATAAAAAGCGCATGATAATCAAAAAGATCATACAGCATACCCCCGCCAGCACTGCCACAAATGGCACCGGCAAAAAGTGCGGCATAAATACCAGAAAGGCCAGACAGGCGATGCTCAGTATTTTCCACCACACAAAATTGAGAGGCTATGAGCATCATACCCATACCAAAGCCGGAAAGAGCCCTTGAGACAATAAATAAAGCCACATCAAAGGAAAGATAGGCCAAACTGCTACCCAGCATGGCAGAGATAACGCTCAAGAACATAAGGTTTTTCCAACCAAATCTACGATTTAGCGCACCGGATAGCAGTACGGCTATGGTTGCAAAACAGGCCTCGGCTGAAATGGGCAAAGCTCGTTGTAAGGATTCTGAAAGGGGTAATATCGCAGAGGGCAGCTTATTTGCCACCAAGGGAATAAATGACATGACTAAATCGTATGCACAGAAAAATATAAATAACGCGGCTTCAAGCAAGAGTTTTTGCTTCTCCCAAGGGCTAAGCGAAGCAGCAACAAGGCCGTCTGTGGCAAGACTATGCCCATCTGAGCTGCGCCTTTTTAAAAATTGCCCCGAATGCGTCAAGATAACGCTACCGGTGGCAAAGCTTATGAGTTGCCACAGTAAAATTAAGGAAATGGCAATGGATGTACCTTGGTCAAGAAACATGCGCTTAAATATTTGATTAATATATGTATCGCTTGGAAAAACCTCCACAGAACCAATTTCCGTGCGGGGCACATAATTGCTTTGCCAATATGTATATATGGGGGCGACCACAGGCCTTAATGAAGTAGATGAAGTAAGCTCAGTACCCACCGAACTGACCACATCCCCATCTTTTACAATTCTCATACCCCCATCTTTTACAATTCTCATACCCCCAAGGGTTGGGCTATCGGCAAGCATCTCTTGCATATGCTCTTTTAAGCCAGCAATAGTATAAATATTTACATTCTTATTATGTAATACTTCCAAATTGGACGCTAAAAAGCGCCCCGAAAGCTCAGCAGAAAAATGCGTAGCATGGCGCAATTCTGCCATAAAAGTATACATGGCTATACTAGCAAAAACCAGCTGCGCTCCGGCAATAAAAACAAAGAATATAAATGAAATAGAGCGACGCATACTCACAATATCTCGCACGCTTGCTGTGATATAGGAAAACCAGCCCAATTGTGCAAAACACGTCATGCCGCCTAAGAGCACAATTAATAAAAGCATATTCCGTACATATTGATCATACGGTGCATCCAATACAGAAGCTTCAACACTCAAGACCAAGTAGCCTTCTGGACTTTCGGGCTTCTCCCCAAGGGGGAGGATACGATAATAATTTTTACTTACCTTCCAAGAAGTTTGTGGAACAGCCTTTGCGTTTTGTTGAATATTTTTTAAACTTTGGGCAGCATCTTTCACACTATAAGCAATATCACCTTGAGCAGTATAGACCACAATATTTTCTAAACCACTAGCCATGCTCTGCACTCTTGCCAGTTGTTCCTGTAATCCAGCAAAGCCCTGTAAAGGACGGCCAAAGTTGAGGCCACGCGTTATCATATCCTGCAATTGCAAGGCCGCGCTATCATAGCCCTTAAGCACCGCTTCTGAGCTATAGCGGTAGAGAGTGCTACTGGAAAGAACAAGGCTAAAGCCCACACTGAAGAGGAAAAGTACTATAGAAATAACAGCAAGGCGGACTAAATGGCCCATTTGACTATTCCATATTTGGGGGCGAAGTCTTTTCATAAATTTGATCTGCTGAAAGTAATAAATCAAAAGGGAAAACTATATCAAGCTCTTTAGCTACTTGTAAATTAAGAGCAATTTGCGGCTCTGGTGTAGCCACCAAACGTAAGTCTTGGGGCTTTGCTCCATGAAAAATATCACCAATGGCCTTGGCTACACGCCTAGCTGAGGGGGTAAAATCCCATGTGGCAAAGCCCATAAGCGCCCCGCCTTGCACAAAGGGCGAACCATCTCGCGCAAAGCTTGGCATATTATATTCGTGAATGAGCCTAAGCAGCGCGCTGGGGTCATGCTCTGACCAGTCAAAACAAACCAAGGGCGACATAAAAAAGCTATCAGCCCCTTTTTTGTGCAATTCCTCAATACCTTGGCGGCATGATTCAGGGCTTTCATCGGGGATAATAGCTTCAACTATGTCAAAATTTTTCTCTTTTGCCACGGCAAAAGCATCATCCACCGCAGCATATATGCGCCCTTCTTTCCCTTGAGGATACATAAGACCAAGCCTTTTAAAGCCAATAATGGCATGAAAAACATGATACATACTACTCCACCTATTGGGAAAAACCTCTGCCACAAAGGAGGGATGATGAGAAAGCCCATGAGCCTGCATAAAACCAGAGGCCACAGGATCTGCCAGAGCAATGCCTACAATGGGCTTTTGCCCCTCAGTGACGCGCAAAAGAGCATTAACAGCGCTGGTTCCGGCGGCAATTATAATATCTGCATCACTATTAAGTACACTTCGAGCCGCATGGTCCATCTGAGCTTCGCTCATGTGCCACCCCGGGCTTACATGCAGGTGCTCAGGGTATTCACAAGCCACAGCTCTTTCGTGTAAGGCTTGCTGCAAAGACTTGTAACTTTGCGTATATAGCCAAAAATTACCTCTTTCAAAATAGGCTATGGTTTTAGGTTTTGTACTTGTTGCGTGAGCAGCTTGAATGAAAAAGGCAAAAAAGATGAGCAGGCAGACTAAAAAAAATCTCAATAAGTTATATCTATTACTTTGTAAAAAAAAATGAGAACGGAAGTGGCAATATAGAGAATTAGTACTTGATGGGAGGCAGCATATCATCATAAATACTATCCACATTGGTGAGTAAAGGCAGAGGGAATTGAATTTTAAGCTTGCGAGCCGTATCATTATTTAAATATATTTT
>CAYJAL010000216.1:0-3151 GCA_964367875.1 uncultured Desulfovibrionaceae bacterium
GGCATTAAAAAAATGTTGCAGGAACATTTCAAAGCTCATGCGGCCACCTAAGATATAAAATGTTAGTAGGGTGGAGAAATATGAACGTTTATTTTAGGGCTATATTTCTCTCCAAGGGCGTCTTTTGTAACAAAGTGCCTTTTATGTGGCAGTTTCTATACTTCAAAATGGGGAAAAAGTACAGAGCAAGGAGAGGGGGGGAGAATTTTTTGTTTGAGAGGTATTGTATTTTGTGAATGTTGTCTCTGTATGAGAATGTATTTTTACTTTATATTCTGTTTGCGCTCCCGCGCGGGGCTAAAGGCCTTTTGGGGCTAGCCGCCCCGGCCGGCCTTTAGAATCCGCCCCCCCCGCTTTTCTCGCGGACACCTTGCTGTGGCCAATCCTTTCGGGACTCGCTTCTCGCTTGCGCTCTCAGCGGATTCCCTACAGGGCTACGGCCTACATGGTAGGCCTACGCGGCACAGCTGCGGTTATACAGCGATGAATATAAAATGTGCTCGATGAAAATATTGACGAATTGCTCTTGTAGGAGCTTTATTGGTAAAGGAAGATTCTTAAAATATATCTATCCAACACCTACAAAACAAAAAGCGTAGCCAGCCCCAAGAAAACAAAAAATCCAGCCCCATCGGTGATAGTGGTTAAAAAGATACTGGAGGCCTGGGCTGGGTCACGCCCTAGAGAGCGCAAAATAAGTGGAATGGATCCACCGGCCACAGCGCCCAAAATCATATCAAAAAGCAAAGCTCCACCCATAACCACTCCCAAAAGTGGATTTCCTGTAAAGCCCCACACCACCAAAAAGGCTAGCACAGCCATGATGGAACCGGTGGTGAAACCGATTTTGCCTTCACGCAATACCGCGAGCCAAGATCTTTTGCCGTCAAAGCGCTCTGTGGCCAGCTGTCGAATAATCACCGCCAAGGCTTGCTGGCCTGTATTGCCGGCTTGGTTGGCCACCATGGGCATAAGTACGGCTAAAATGGCCATGGAAGCAATGGAGCCTTCAAACATATACACCACCGAGGCCGACACGGCAGAGTTAAAAAGATTTATCATAAGCCACGGCAGGCGCTTGCGTACCGATTCCAGCCACGGCGTATCAATGCTTTCTTCGGGGTCTGCGCCCACCATACCCAGCATGTCAGCGCTGGCTTCTTCATGGATAATATCTAAAATATCGTCATAGGTGACCACACCCATAATATGCCCTTCATAATCTACCACGGGCATGGCCATAAAATTATAGTGCGAAAGCAAATTGGCCACTTCGCCCTTTTCCATATCATAGGTGACGGTAATAACCTGATGGGAAGACAGCGCTTGTTGTAAAAGTGTCCCAGGGCGCGAGAGCATAAGGTCGCGTAAAGAAAGCACACCCACCAAAATATCTTGGTCATCCACCACATAGGCATAGTAGGGGCTTTCCTTATCTTCCATTTCGTGGCGAATATGCTGAATGGCCGCATCTACGGTGATGCTTTGCTCCAGCAAAATAATTTCCGTATTCATAACCCCGCCGGCAGAGTCGGAGTCAAAGGTGAGCAAATTACGAATTTCTTCGGAATCTTCTTTTTCCAGCTTGTCGAGTAGGGCGTCGCGATGTTCTTCGTCAAGCTCATCCAAAACGTCGGCGGCATCGTCGGGGGACATCTCGGCAATAATTTGCGCGGCTGTGTCCGGGGCAAGATTTTCCAATACGTCCACGGCCACATATTCATCCAGCTCCGCCAAGGCTTCGGCGGCGTCTTCCTTAGATAAATTTTGCAATACGCAAACTTGTTTTTCTAAGGAAAGATTTTCAATATGCGCTGCCATGTCGGCAGGGTGTGCCAATGTTGCTGTAACACCCAGCTCTGTATCGTTGGCATCACGGCATATATCGGGCACTTGCATCCAATCGCCGGATTTGTAGTCGTCTTGTGGTAGTTGCGTAGTATCAACTTCTACAGCCTTGTCCGCAACCTTATTTTGGGCGTGAGCTTGGCTTGGCAGGTGTTCTTCATTATTAAGGGGCGTATTTTTCGTATTTTCGGACATATATATTTCCCCACACAGTAAAATGTTGGGTGCTTTTTTTGTGAAAAAAATTACATATTGCATTGCGCACTTGACGAATGCCTAGCATAAAACTAATGAAAGAAGCATCCGGTGGGTGTGCGTAGCTTTAAGACCTTTTTGCGCAAGCCACACATAACACTAAGCCCTGTTGGGGACAAGATGTCAGATGTTACATTTCAGGATTATTTCGATACAAATGCTTTAGGCTATCTTAAGCAAAGTATTTCTTTGGCTCTGGAAGAAGATGGCCCAGACCTTACCGCCGAAGGCATTTTTGCTTCGGATCATATCATGCGCGCCACCATTGTGGCCAAAGAAGCTACCTTTGTGGCCGGTTTACCTCTTATACCTCATATTTTTGCTGAATACGGCGCCCAAGGGGGCGGTACATGTTTTTGGCAGCCTTGCGTAGAAGAGGGAGCTCACGTGGCATGCGGTACAGAAGTAGTGCGCTTGCACGGTGCCAGTGTAGATTTGCTCAAGCTTGAGCGTGTTATTTTAAATTTTATGGCGCATCTTTCGGGTATAGCCAACCTTACCGCCACCTACGTACAAGCTTTGCAAGGTACAGGTGTGCGTCTGTTAGATACGCGCAAAACCCTCCCTGCCTTACGCTGGCCAGAAAAATACGCCGTGCGCGTGGGGGGCGGCTTTAACCATAGGCGCAATCTTACAGAATTGCTCATGCTTAAAGATAATCATATTGATGCTAGCGGTTCCATTACCAAGGCTGTACAAAAATTACGCGCCACCTATAGCCCTTGTCCGCCCATTGAGGTGGAATGCCGCACAGCAGAAGAAGTGCGTGAGGCCGTGAGCGCCAAGGCAGATCGTATCATGCTGGATAATATGGATGTGGCAGGCTTAAATCACTGTCTACCGCTTATCCCTAAAGATATAGAAGCAGAAATCAGCGGCGGCGTGAGCCTTGAAAATATTCGAGAGCTGGCACTGAGCGCGCAAGATACACGCCCGGCAGATTTTATATCGGTAGGGCGTCTGACGCATTCTGCCCCCTGTGCAGATTTTAGTATGCGTATACTTTCATAGGGCAGTTGTTATTTTCTGGAGGGAGGGCGCTTTTTGT
>CAYJAL010000217.1:0-3124 GCA_964367875.1 uncultured Desulfovibrionaceae bacterium
TTGCCGTGGACGCCATGGGGGGGGACTTTGGCCCCTCCATTGTGGTTCCGGGCGCCATTACGGCTTCTAAGCTGCATGATTTAACCGTACTCTTGGTAGGTGATACCGCCAAAATAGAGGCGGAACTTGCGCTTTTGGATGTGCGTGATGCGCGCTACGAAATTGTCCATGCTAGTGATGTGGTTCATATGAACGAAAAGCCTTCGGAAGTGTTGCGTCGTAAAAAGAACGCATCCATTCAGGTGGCTTGTCGTCTTGTGCGCGAAAATGCAGCCCATGCCGTTGTTAGCGCCGGTCACTCCGGAGCCACAGTGGCTTGTGGTATGTTTATTGTTGGACGTATCCAGGGTGTGGAACGTCCTGCTTTGACAGCGCTTTTGCCCACAGAAAAAAAACCGCTAGTGCTTTTAGATTGCGGCGCCAATGTGGATTGCCGCCCCTATCACCTTTTCCAATTTGGGCTTATGGGTGATGCTTTTGCTCGTGATATTTTAGAATATACGGCGCCAAGCATCAGCTTGCTAAGCATTGGGGAAGAAGAAGGTAAGGGCAATTTACAAGTAAAAGAAGCCTATGATCTGTTAAAAATGACCCAAAATTTGAACTTTGCCGGCAATTGTGAAGGGAGAGATCTTTTCACCGGCGATGTGAATGTGGTTGTGTGTGACGGATTTTTAGGCAATGTGGTGCTGAAAATGAGCGAGGGGCTTTCCATGTCCCTTATTCGCATTTTGAAAAAGCAATTATTGTCGGGCATCCTTCCTACCCTTGGAGCCATGCTTGCCAAGGGAGCCTTTAAGAAATTTCGCGAAACCGTGGATTATGCCGAATACGGCGGCGCCCCCGTGCTGGGGTTAAAAGACTTAGTCTTGGTCTGCCACGGCAAGTCTAATGAAAAAGCCATTAGTAATGCCATAAAAATGGCCGGTACCTTTGTACGCAAGGGTACCAATACACGCTTGGCGCAAACTATCATGGCCAATGATGAGCTCACTCGCTTTAGCAGTGCGCTGTAATCCTTCGTGTTAGTTCTAAATTATTATCCTTACGCTTTGCTATTACGCTAGGCAAAAAAATAAAAGAGTACCTGTACTATGAAGTCGACATGCCATATTCACGGCTTAGGAACCTACGTCCCTGATCGTATTTTGACCAATGAAGATTTAAGTCGCATAGTAGACACCAATGATGAGTGGATTACCACGCGTACAGGTATTAAACAAAGGCATATGCTGGCAGAGGGTGAAAATGCCTCTGATATCGGCACCAAGGCAGCGCAAAAGGCCTTGGCAGAAGCCGGCGTTAATGTAGAGGATATTACCCACGTACTTGTGGCCACATGCTCTCCTGAGTATACTTGCCCCTCCATGGCTAGCCTTGTGGCCAATAAATTGGGCTGCGGTACCGTTATGGCGTTGGATTTTAACGCTGCCTGTTCCGGATTTTTATACGGTTTGTCCATAGGCGATGCCATGCTGAAGGCCAGCCCCGATGCCGTGATTCTTTTGGTATGCGTGGAAGCTCTTACGCGTAAAATCAATTGGGAAGACCGCGCTTCTTGTGTGCTTTTTGGTGATGGTGCAGGCGCTTTAATATTGCGTAGCGCTGCCACAAAAGACAATGGCGAAAAAGCTATTGCCTCGGTGAGCAATATTGTTTGCCATACCGACGGTAAATTGTGGGATCTTATCACCATAGGCGGCGGCACTGCCAATACCTACAAAGTGGGCGACAGCATACAGGATGAATTTTTCTTGAAAATGCAGGGGCGCGATGTGTTTAAACATGCTGTGCGCAGTCTTGTGAGCGTAGCCCATGAAGTGCTTGAGCAAAGCGGCCTTAGCTTTGATGATATTGATTTGTATGTACCGCACCAAGCCAATTTGCGTATTATTGAAGCTGTGGGCTCTCGTTTGGGGCTTACAGAAGAAAAAGTTTTTGCCAATGTGCATAAATATGGCAATACCTCTTCTGCTTCTGTGCCTTTAGCTTTGCAAGATGCTCGCGAACAAGGTTTGCTTGCTCAAGGGCAAAGAGCCATGGTGGCCTCGGTGGGAGCCGGCTTTACTTGGGGTTGTGCCATAGTGGATTTTGCCGTAGAAGGCTAAAAATTTTAGGGCATATTGTGTCTTGAAAGTTACGCTCATTTACGGTATGTATCACAAGATTTCTTGGGCTGGTTTTATTGCCATGCTCATAAAATGATATTTTGCATAGCCATCATAAGAATAGGACAAGAATAGGACAAGAAAATGAGTGATAAAATACCTACCGCTCTCGTCACAGGTGGTTCGCGCGGCATAGGCAAAGCCATAGCCGAAACCTTGGCCGCAGACGGTTTTCAAGTATATCTTACCTATGTAAGTAAGCCCGAGCAAGCTCAAGAAGTGGCTGCCGGCATTGAAGCCAAGGGCGGAAAAGCTAAGGCCTTTTGCTTAGACGTGAGCGACGCCGAAGCTATTGCTACTTTTTTTGCCGAAAATATAAAAGATAAAGTGGACTTGGCCGCCGTAGTAAATAATGCCGGCATTACCAAGGACGGTTTTCTTATTCGCATGAAGGATGCTGATTTTGACAGCGTTATTGGGGCTAATTTGCGTGGATCTTTTGTGGTTTTACGTGAATCTGCCAAAATAATGAGCAAACAGCGCCACGGTAGCATTGTGAATATTTCTTCTGTGGTGGGTCAAGAAGGCAATGCCGGACAAGTGAACTATGCCGCTTCTAAAGCTGGTATGCACGGCATGACCATGGCCGCTGCCAAAGAATTGGCTAGCCGCAATATTACGGTAAATACCGTAGCACCGGGCTTTATTGAAACGGATATGACAGCTGCTTTACCGGAAGATATTCGTAAAAGTTACGAAAACGATATTCCTTTAAAGCGAATGGGCAGTGTAGAAGATGTAGCTCATGCTGTGGCTTTTTTAGTCTCTAACAAGGCTAAGTATATTACAGGACAAATTCTTGCCGTTAATGGCGGCATGTATTGTTAATAAAAACAACGACAAAATGCGTATGGAGGCTATTATGTCTGATGTAGCACAAAAAGTAACAAACATCATTGTAGAACAACTTGGCGTTTCCGCCGAAGAAGTAAAGCCAGGCGCTTCCTTTGTGGAAG
>CAYJAL010000218.1:0-3096 GCA_964367875.1 uncultured Desulfovibrionaceae bacterium
CACCCAATAATTGCGCTGCTTCTAAAATTCTTTTGGTATCAATGGTGTTGAGGCTATTTTTAATGCCTTGGTACATATAGGGCAAAATAATAATGCAGTAGGTAAGGGTGAGCAGTAAAACTCTATTGGATAAAATTCCCGGCGCCCCTGCATAGAGAGATATGATACTTACAGGCAGAATAATACCCTGCAAAGCATAGGGGATGGTGCATATGATGCTTAAATATTTATCAAGCTTAGGGTGATAAATAATAATAACATACATGACTAACAAAAGAACCGCGGTGGTTATGATAATGGGTATAAAAGAAATAAGTATACTGCGTATGAGAGCTTGCCAAAATGTGGGATCGGAAAACAGCTGCAGATAATATTTAGGCGTAAAGCCTGTGGGCAAAATATGCATCCACTCAGTGAAAAAAGAGTAGATAAATGTGGCAACCAAAGGCGTAACAAGATATATGGAAATAATCCACATGGTAAGGGTGTGAGATCTCTTATTTTTTGACATGAGAAATATTCCTTTTATCCAGAACTTTGTCCTTTATGACAATGGAAAGTACCATAAGCATCATAAGAATTACCGATAGGGCCGATCCAAATTCAGGGCGTAAAACCACATCACCTACAAATTGCTCTGCAATGCGAATAGGTAATAACGACAAATTGTTTTGCATAAGAGCATAGGCTGTGGCATATGCAGAAATGGCATTGGCAAATAAAATACTTAAAGTACCTAAAATGCTGGGCAGTAGTGCAGGAAGCCCCACTTTGCACCAAAAGTTTAAAGAGGTGCCGCCTAAAAGAGCTACCGCATCTTTCCATTCATTTTTTAAAGCCTTAAAGGCCGGAATCATGAGCAGCGTTGCCAGAGGAATTTGAAAATACACATAGGTGAGTACCAAGCCGGTAACGCTATACAGATTAAATTCTGCCAAGGCATCAATGCCAAAAGCTTTGCCAAAGTTTACAATAATGCCCACATTGCCAAAAAGGATAATATAGGCAAAAGCCAGCGGCACTCCGGCAAAATTTGAGGTCATGTTTAAGATATTGATAAAGTAGTTTTTATTATTGCCGCGCGAAGCGTGATAGGCTTTGGCACCAAAAAATGCCACTATAATACCTATGAAAGCAGAAAATATGGAGATAATTAAGCTGTTTAAAATGGCTTGTTGATACAGCCTTTTGCTAAAAATATCCATATAGTGCATAAGGGTAAAGCCAGTGCCATCTGCTGTCATAAAGCTGCGCACAATAATCATGAAAGTGGGTAAAATTTCATAAAAAAAGGCTATGAGCAGAAAGGGTAATAGAGCAAGTAGATATATTTTACTTGTTTTCATAGTCGGTTAAACTCTACTGTAGCTAAAAGTGACAGGGGGAATGCTCAAGCTTATGGCTTGGACATTCCCCACGTGTGAAAGAAGAAAAAATATTTATTTAGAGTGCGCTATAACTTTTTCTTGCCAGTTAATGCCAATTTGAGAAACGCTTTTTTCCCAAGCTTGTGCATTTTTAATGGGTCGAGCCTTAGCGTATTGTGCTTGAGGAATTCTTTTTGCCACAAGATCAGCAGGTAATTCTACATTTCTAATGGGGCTAGCATAGCCTTTGGCAAGATTAATTTGTCCGGCATCGCTAAGAATATACTCTCTAGCAAGGGCTGCAGCGTGAGGATTGGGGGCAAATTTGTTAATGATAGTGGCATAGCCGCTTTGCACAGAAGCTTCTGCAGGAATCATAATGTCAAATTTAGCATTGGGATTATTTTGGATAATTTGGTCACGATAGTTCATGGCATTATAATCCCACAAGAATAAACAGGCAATTTCACCTTTTTCAAGGCGAGCTAGGCTACCTTCGCCTTTATCCAGACGGCCTTGTTCGGCAATTTTTCTAAAATAATCAAAACCTGGCTCAAGGTTTGCTTCATCACCACCATGGGCAATGGCAGCAGCAAGCACAGCGCATTGCGATTGAGTGCCTCTGGCTACATCGCTCAGACTAACCATGTAATCGCCATTGAGAATATCTGCAAAAGATTTTGGTGGATTAGGCACAAGCTTGCTATTGGTAATAACAGCTACAGTGCCATAATAGGCTATAATCCAATCGCCATCTTCATCTTTTGCCCATGCAGGTACATCATCCCAATAACTGGTTTTATATTTTTGAGTAACGCCTCTGGCTTCTGCCACAGGCCCAAAGGATTGACCCACGTCGCCAATATCTTTGGTGGGGTTATTTTTTTCGGCTTCAAACATGGCAATTTCTTCGGCAGACGATAAGTCCACATCACTATGCTTTAAGCCATATTTTCTTTGTAAATCTGTCCAAGTGCCCACCCAGTTGGCCCAAGTGTCAGGCATGCCTACAGAATGTACCTCACCTTCTTTTTTTGCCATTTCAATGATTTGCTCTAATTTTAACGAGTTTAAATCTACAGTTGTTGTAGTTTTTTCTTCATTACAACCCACAAGTAAAAGGCTGGAAACCAAGGTAGCAAGAAGGGCACCATGTAACAGTGTACGCATAAAAAATACCTCATAATAATTTTGTGTATTGAAGCTGTATATATTGTAGCAACAATGTGCCTTAGGAAATATTTTTTAGCGGTGACAACGAGGATTCAGCTTTATGACAATTATGTAACTTTCTGTGACAGGCTTTTTTTGGTGAAGAGCCGAATTGAAACAATCAAGCTTTGCCCCATTAAAAACATTGGGGAAAACGCTTTTTAACTGGAAAGAAGAAGTAGCCAGAATGTTTCGCTTTAGTAAAAATAATGGCATTACAGAAGGCTTTCATCGAAAAATGAAACTTATTCAGCGCCGAGCTTACGGTTTTAAGAACTTTGAAAATTACCGTTTGCGTGTTCGGGTACTTTGTTGTTAGGGAAAAGAACGGCTAGGGCTGGAGCTTGTGACATCCATTTACGCTCCCTAAAATGAAAACTTTTAACCGTTAGAAAATACATACTGGGTCTTATTGCCCCTTTCTTTGGTGAAGAACCCCTTTGGTGAAGAATCGTGAAGCCCCCCCATTACAGAAAATTTGGCTTTAGAAAAAAGAAAAGGGTTACAGCTGTTTAGC
>CAYJAL010000219.1:0-3078 GCA_964367875.1 uncultured Desulfovibrionaceae bacterium
ATCTGCCTTTC
This sequence comes from uncultured Desulfovibrionaceae bacterium, assembly GCA_964367875.1. Lineage (GTDB taxonomy): Bacteria > Desulfobacterota > Desulfovibrionia > Desulfovibrionales > Desulfovibrionaceae > CAYJAD01. The sequence continues at coordinate 12 of CAYJAL010000219.1, forward strand.
TGCAGGCTGTGAAATAAGTAAAGACATGGCCATTGGCGGCATTTCCCTTTGGTGGTTTGGCTGCGCAGCCTTTGCAACTTTGATTATCTTATCCTTCAGCGGCCGTCCCCTTTTAGGCGTGGTGGTGGCTGGTGCCTTCCTTGTGGCCGATGCCGCCTTGCTTATTCTTATGCTCATGACGGCCTCTTGCCTTTCCTGCCTTATTGTGGCCATTTTCTTTGCCCTCACCTACACAGCCTTTCGCTATGCAGGTAAGGGCTATGATCCCGTGGGGCGCTCGTGGCTTATCCTTTTTTGGTGGCTTCTTTTTGTGGCCAATTTGGGCGGCGTCTTACGCGAAAACATGACCCCATGGGCCATGGTAACACCCGAAGAATCCAGCGTTAATGTGTATTTTTCTCCCACATGTCCGGCTTGTCTTGATGCGCTTACCGTATTGGCACCCAATCCCACGGCGGCCTTTTATCCTGTGCTGAAAAAAGAAAGCGAATTTGTCCTTGTGGCGCATATGGCCGATGCCTTAGCCGAAGGGAAAAATATTCAGCAAGCTCTTGTGTATGCGCAAGGCAATGAAGAAAATGCCCCCAAGCAAGGCTTTTTTGCCAGCATGCTTTTACGCCTTCGCTTGCTCTTTAATGAATCCTACCTTATGCGCAATGGCATAAACGCTGTGCCTGTAATAGAATATAAAGGATTACCGGCCTTCTTAGCCAAAAAAGGCTCCAGCATAGAAGTGTTACCGCACAGCCAAGCTCCACAAGTGCCGGTTTCTGTGGTGGAAAAAATCCCTGCCGGTGCCGTGACTACACCGCAAAACTTGGAACCGGAAATCTTTTTAGGCAGTGGCACCTTTACCTATAGCGCAGAGGAAGACAGAGCTAATGGCTCCGGTATTGACAGCTCAGGTTATGACGCCATGCCCCCATCGCAAAGCGATGCCGGGGGCATTGACGAGCTGTTAGATACTGGCATTGCCGGTGCTTGCGGCGGTGCCCAAGCAGAGCCTTGCCCTGAATAAGCTTTACAAGAAAACATCATTTCAGCCTCCCTCTGGTATAACCTTAGGGAGGCTTTTTTTATCAATACTTTTTTCTACGCATAGCTGTAAGCTTTAGAGAATCGCCACCTAACTGGTGGACTTTCTTTCCCACAAAAAAGGGAAAGACCGTAGTCTTTCCCATAATATATAAACAATAATCTGTTCAAAAAGGGGAAGATGCAAGGAAGGCGAAGTTTTTTACGAAGGGCGCGTATAGGGTCATACGTAACCGGAGTAAAAAACGAGCCTGACGCAGCAGGTACCCCTTTTTCAACAGATTATTAAAAGGGTACGTCATCCATCTCGGAAGGAAACGGCGATCCCATATCTTCGTTAGGGCCTGCATTTTGCTGCGGAGCTTGGTTAGCATAGCTACGACGTTGTTGTTGATTGCCATAACCGCCGCCCTGATTTCCTTGGCCGCCGCCTTGACCTTGATAACCGCCACCTTGACCGCCTTGGCCTTGGTAACCGCCGCCTTGGCCTCCGCCGCCTTCACCCTTCCTATCAAGGAATTGCACACGTTGGGCTTTAATATCGGTAGAATAGCGATCTTGTCCATTTTGATCTTGCCATTTACGTGTTTGCAAAGAGCCTTCTACATACACAAGGCTGCCCTTGGTTAGGTAGGTGGCACAATTTTCAGCAGATCTTTGAAATACGGAAATACGATGCCATTCGGTGCGTTGCACTTTATTGCCATCACGATCTTGATAGGACTCATCGGTGGCTACGCTTAAAGAGCACACAGGGGAGCCGGATTGGGTATATTTTAATTCTGGGTCAGCGCCAAGGCGACCAATGATTTGCACTTTATTTAACATAACAACTCCAAGTGTTAGCAATAGTTTCGTTCTAGTAGATTGAGTGTATCTTCCAAGCTGTCACTGAGGGTATTGGCTTTACGCGGCTCCCAATCACTTAAGGCTTTTTCAATCTCTTTAGCTGTGCTCATGGCGTGTTTTATGTCTTGGCCAAGGGCATCTTTTCTTGCCTGTGGCCATGGCATAAATTGTAAACCGTCATGCAAGCGCGTGACAATTTCCATAACGCCAAGTTTATTTTCTGGGCTTGGCACTGTGGCGGCCAGCTCTGTGATTTGAGGCCAGAGTTTTTCCGGTAAGCCCTCATCCCACGTAACAGCCGATACACGTATTTGTAATGCCTTGCCCATATTTACCCTGCTATTGCTCTTGCCATTCGGTTTGCACGCGCAAAACCACTTCTTCAATGGCATTTAATTGATCGGGAGGGCACACCCCTATAAGGGCGGCGCCTGCGTCCACATTTTCTGTATGCTTAAAGTACACAGAATAAATAAGCCCCGAAGGCCCTGTGTAATACAGGGGCGCTTCGCGTTTCATGCGGGACATGATAAATAACTCCATGCCTTCGCTCACAGAAACAGCGCGGGAGCCCGAAGCGCGTACTTTTTTATCCACTTCTGGGGTGAAGTAATATTTGGCGCGTTCCGGTGCTGTGAATAAATGCAAGGCGCGCTTTAATATTTTTTGTTGCACTTCAGCCTTGGTAAGGTAGTGACGCACTGTAAGCAGTGGTGTGCCGGCTTCTACAAAAGAGCCTTCCAATTCTTTATGAATAGCGCAAACTTCGCCTTTTTCAGGGGCACAGATGGGCTTAGGGTTACGCTCTCGATCAATGATAAGCAAGGTAGTACCGGCTTTTTCTTTCCACATTCCTTGTGGGCCAAATACTTTGCTGCCTTCTTCAATATTTGCAAAGGTCACAAGACCGGTATGCGGAGCGCGTATGAGTACTTCTTCGTAAGGAGAAGCTTTTATTTCGTCGAGTAATGCAGTTACATCTAGCATACTATATCCTTCAATTAGCGATAATAGACATTACGCCCGCCAATGGTGAGCAGCGCTTGTTTTAAGTTGGCGCGAATATGGCGTCTATCCCAAATGCCTTGAATATGGCCGCGAGACAGCGCATTGCTGGAACTATGATAATTGGGCGGAATATCAATACCTGTAGTTTCTTTAATAACGCCGGGGCCTGCAAAAC
>CAYJAL010000220.1:0-3006 GCA_964367875.1 uncultured Desulfovibrionaceae bacterium
AGTCATCAGGTTATCAAAACCAGCCAAAACAGATTCAATCATTCCTCTCTCCTAATCATCAAGTATATTGAGGTTTAGAACAAATGGTTTTCCTCCTAAAAAAACCGTCATTACAAAGAAGGGAGCCCACAAAGCTCTATGTTTCTTTGTTGCGTACCCCCAAAAATGGGTGGGGTAACGCTGACCTTACTTCATTCACTGTGTATTGTGTACAAAAAACATGCCACTAAGGTCATTTTTTTTCTGCATTTAGCGCTTTTTATACGCAAACGAAAATCACTTTTTTTCACGAGCTCAAAAGCTAGGTAAAAATGCTTTTTTGTTGCGGCACTTTGAAAAAAAACATTTTTTTCACAATTGTATATTTTTTTTCTAATTATTTTTTGCAAAAAAAGTCTTCCTGCCTACACAAAAAGCTAACAGTCTGATTTTATACATATCGTCAAAATGAAACCTTTATTTGCAAAAGACACCCCACTGAAACAAAACACCGTCAACAGAAACGAAATGTTGCATCTGAAACAATTTTCCACTACAAGATACAAAGCTACAACAAAGGAGAATATATGCTACCCCATCAGCAAACCGAGCTCTATCAAGACATCTACACCATTGGCGTCTTTCTCTCCCTGCCCATTGTGGAACAATATGCGGCAGAATTTCGTAAAAACCCTCGTTACAGGATTTTAACATCGCCGGCCAATTTTGATGATGCCATTGAACAAGCGCAGCTTTGGGAAAAACAAGGGGTAGATGTCTTTGTGAGCCGGCGCGGCACCGGTGATCTTTTACGCCAAAAATTTTCCACTCCTGTACTCACCCTGCCCATGTCAGAAATGGAAATTATCCATTGTCTGCGCTCTTCTTGTCCCAAGGGATCCTTAGTTCTTATACCTATTTTTGGTGTGGAATATCCGGGGCTTGCCCAATTGGAAGAGCTGATTGGTGTTCGTATTATTCAACATGTATACACCAACTTCACAGAGCTTGAGACCCTTATTCAAAGGGGTATTCATTGGAATGTTGACTTTGTGGCCGGTGGCGGATCCACCCAGCGTCTAGCGCAAAAATACGGCATTTCCTATGTATCCCTAGCCCCTTCCAAAGAGCAATTTATCAGTATATTGGACAGCGCCGCCAACGTAGCGTCTTTTTATCGCGAAAAAGAATTTATGATCACTGAAATGCAGGGCATGATGGATTCCATGATCGACGGATTTTTATCTGTGGACGCTCAAGGCACTATTTTAGCCTGCAATACCGTGGCGCAACAGCTTTTAGGCGCAACGCGACGCGAAGACATCATAGGTACTTCCATCATACAATATATGAACAGTAGCATATTTCAAGAAATTCTCCTTGATGAACAGGGGCATCAAGAAAGAGTTGTTAATGTGCATGAAACGCAGCTTGTGATTCACTCCACCGTGGTGCGGCGCAGAAATATGGTGGAAAAAGCCCTACTTTCCTTACGCAAAGTGCATGATGTTATACGGCAAAGCGGTTCCATTCGCTCTGCCATTTCCGGTGGTTTTGAAACCCATTACCGCCTCAGCGATATGGTATATAAAAACCCTCTTATCCACGATATTCTTAATCTGTGCCGTATTTATGCCAAAACCAACTCTTCGGTGCTCATCATAGGCGATACAGGCACAGGTAAAGAAATTCTCTCCCAAGGCATACATAATAATAGTAAGCGCAAAAAAAAGCCCTTTGTGTCCATTAACTGCGCTGAGTTACCGGAACATTTACTGGAAAGTGAACTTTTTGGCTATGATGAAGGGGCTTTTACCGGTTCGCGCAAGGGGGGCAAGGCAGGATTTTTTGAATTGGCCCATGGCGGCACCCTCCTCTTAGATGAAATCGATTCTGCCTCCACCATGGTGCAAAGCAAGCTTTTGCGCGTTTTGCAAGAAAAAGAAATTATGCGTATAGGTGGAAAAAGAAAAATCCCCATTGATGTACGCGTCATAGCCACTTCCGGACGCGATTTATGGGAGGCTGTGTGTCAGGGAACCTTTCGTAAAGACCTTTTCTTCAGGCTCAATGTTATGTCTGTATATATTCCGCCTTTGCGCGACCGCTTGGACGACATTGAAGCTCTTTTGCCGCACTTTTTGCAATATTTTGCTCAGCGCGAAAATTGCACCAAGCCCCCCTTACGTCGCGAGCATATTCAATTGCTTAAAAAATATTCCTGGCCGGGCAATATACGCCAATTACGCCACTTTGCAGAACGCTTTGTACTCTATGCTTCCTTTATGGAGGATCCTTTTTCGCATTTGTATAATGAATTACACCGCATTACCTTTCATCCGCAAAGTCGCTCTCTTATGGGAATGCCCGCCACAAGTCACATTTCCGGCGGTCACATTCCCAGCACGCACTCTTCGGGCGGCATTTCTTCCGGTGGCATTGCTGCAGACAATGGCTCCATGGATATGCCTGCCCCTTCTCTTTTGAATTCGGGTCTAAACTCGGGTCTCAGCGCGCCTCTAAACTCGCCCCACAACTCAACCCTAAACACTCCCCTAAACGTTCCCATGAGCAATGCCCCCATGCCGGATATGTTCAGCGCTCCCCCCATGCAGGCCATGGACGAAGCACAGCGCATACAAGAGGCTTTAGAGCGCACCCGCTATTCCAAAAAAGACGCGGCTGCCATACTGGGCATGAGCCGCAGTACCTTGTGGAGAAAATTACGCCAATATAATTTTGAATAGTGTTCACTCGCTCAACACGTTGCAAAATGTTTCACTACGAAACGTTTCATGTAAAGATGAAACAATATGACGTTTTTCGTAGTTTACTGCATATTGGTAGTTTTTTATCTAACTAATAGAACTACACTTTTTTCGAAAGAGCATGTTGGCACGCTATTTGTTATAGGGGAAACAACTTGCATGATTTTATGTGTCGCCTTTTGGTTTTTAGCAAAATGTGCACAATGCAACGTAATTAAGGAGGAGTAAAACATGCTTGAAAATGTTTCCATCTATCCCA
>CAYJAL010000221.1:0-2909 GCA_964367875.1 uncultured Desulfovibrionaceae bacterium
AGCAACGCATACGACCAAGCGTTATTATAGTAGATGCTCTGTGCGCAATAAGTGCATCAAAGACTTGGCGCATTCTTCCGGTGCCAGTTCCGTGACATCCAAAGAGCATTGCGCGTACTTTGTGTATAAGGCTTTACGCTCTCTAAAAAGATCTTCAATGGTTTGCCCGGGCGCAATGGCAATACCGCGCTGAGGGTTGCGGGCAATACGTTCTAATATAAGGTCTAGCGGCGCATGCAAATACACCACAGGCCCCAAGGAGCGTAAATGCTTCATGGCCGCTTCGCGATAGATAACGCTGCCTCCGGTGGCTATCACAGAGCGGAAAAGGCGCAAGGATTCGATGACTTGTCCTTCCACATCTAAAAATTCTTCTTTAGTCATGGCGTCGGTGACTTGTTGCAAGGGCACGCCGTATAAAGATTCAATAATATAATCGGTATCCACAAAAGCCCAGTCTAAAAATTGAGAAAGCGCCAAGCCTACGGTGGATTTTCCTATGCCGGGCATGCCGATAAGGGTTATGCAGGGGGTTTTATGGCTTTTTGCCGGGGCAGGGGTGAAGAGCGGTGACATATATAATCCTTACAGTGATATTGAGTATGGACTATAATGCAAAGAGAAAAGGCAAAGGTCAAGGCAACAGGCCGTTGAAAAAGTGCAAATTGTGTCGTCAAACTTGTTTTTTGCTCCAGTTACGTATGTCTTATACGCGCCTTACGCAAAAAACTTCGTTTTCCTCACACTTTACACTTTTTGAACAGCCTGTAATTACTTCATGAAAATAGATGTTGCTTAACTGTTTTTGAAACAAAGAGTTTTTTAACAGTCTGGTAGAGGGCTGGGGAAGGGACTAGCTTTTTATTGCGCAAGACTTGTGCAGTAAAAAGCTAGACAGGGAGTACGGAACTTTGTAAGCTTTTGCATCATACGTGCTATGAGCTTGTATGAACCCTAAGCTTTTAGGAGTTTTTGCCGATAAACTTTATAAGTCTTTATAAAGTAACAGCACCTTTACTTGGGAGTGCACCATGTTTTTTTTATCTTACTCTTTACGAATTACCCTAATTATTATGGCACTTATAGTGCTTATGGTTATGCCTGCTCTGGCTGGAGCGCCTCCTGCTCCCGCTGCACCTGCTGTACCGCATGTTCCCGTAGCGCGGGCTGTACCGGCTAAACCTGTGGCGACCATGCCCGCGTCTGCTACAACTCAGGCTCTTCCTGTGGGTGCAGGTGTGGCTCCTTGCCCACCCTGCGAATTTTGCGGCATGTATGTGCCGAGTCCCCTAGGTCCTAGAGTTGCTTCGCCGCAACTTCAAGGTGCCGGTAGCTCTGCTAGCTATACACCTGCCTATATAGGGGGCGCCCATGCGGCCAATCCTTCTGGTGTTATGCCTGCTGGTATGCAGCCTTCTGGTGCGCCTATGAGCGCATCCATGGGCGCACCTACGGGGGCATCCATGCCACAAGGGCACGCTGTAAATACCTATGTTTCTAATGCGCCCATGCCTGCAGGACCCAACCCCAGCCTTGGGGAAGTGTGGATGCGCCATGGTGGCGCGCGCTTGCAATACGACGCTTTACGCGGGCCCATACAAATGAATACCAATGGTAGGCCTGTAAAAGATCCGGCATTGGTGCACTTGCCTGCGCTGTATCCCACTTATACTAAACCTAAAGTGAAAAAAACTGTCAAGCCGACAGTGACAGCCACGCCCATGGTTAAGCCAGCCGCGCAGCCCCATGTGAAGCCCGGTGCAAATACCACACATAAATTGGTGCCAAAGCCTGCCCCTGCCATGCAAAGCAGCCCTAAGCACAAGGTTCAGCCTGGCGGTCAGGCAGGTACTACAGGTAGTACAGTGCCTCAAGGGGCAACACCCTCAGCAAGCCCTTCGGTGAAACCTTCAGGCGCACAGCCGCCTAAGACTTTGACGCCGCAAAATAATGTAACGCAAAATTCACCAACGCAAAACCCTTCTATTGGCGGAGAAGGTGTAAGTAGGCCTGCTGCCCCCATAACCGACTCACCCTATGATGGGCCGGCACGATTATAGCCGATGAATAACAAAAAATAGGGCATTGCCTGCATGGTGATGCCTTTTTTTGTTCCTTTGTAAGTGCTAAAAAATACCTTTACTGAGGCAAGGAAGCAATCTTGTCTTTACACTTATACGGATTTGGTGTAGAGGCCAGCAAGGGAATTGTGCGCCCTATATAAGAAAAGAGGAAAAAATCCCTGTAGAATAACTTGACAGGAAAGCCCCCCTCCATGTAAAAGGCACAGTTCACGAGGTTACTTATGGCTAATTTATACATTGCAATTCACGATATTCCCCCAGCCGGACGCCACATAGTGGTGGACGATTCTGCCGTATGGGCTGAGCCCATGAAGGAGCTTTCTGTGAATTGTCAGGTGGTTACGCCTATTCGCGCTGAATTTACCTTGCTTCCCATGCAAGGCGGCGTCCTTGTGCGCGGAAAATTAACAGGTCATGTGGTGCAAGCATGCGATTTATGCGCAGAAGATGCCCCTGTGCTCATAGACCACGAAATTGACAATTTTGAAGCCATTCCAGGTGAGGGCATCCCCTTTGATAATGAAGAGGATGACAACAATGAAGACTTTGCCGAAGCCCTTATGGACGGCGATACACGAATTATCATGGAGAATAATGCTGCCATGTTGGATTTGGGTTCGCTTTGCTGGGAAGAATTCATGCTGGCTTTGCCCATGCGCCCTTTATGTAAAGAGGTTTGCAAGGGTTTATGTCCCACCTGTGGCGTCAATTTGAATGAGAATTCTTGCGCGTGTACCCAAGATGAGGGCGACCCCAGACTTGCGGCATTGCGTGCACTTAAAATTACCAAATCGAAATAAGTTTCGATTGCTAAGGAGAATACAA
>CAYJAL010000222.1:0-2908 GCA_964367875.1 uncultured Desulfovibrionaceae bacterium
CATTATTTTTACTAAAGCGAAACATTCTGGCCACTTCCTCTTTCCAGTTAAAGAGGTTCTTCACCAAAGATAGGGGCAACAAGACCCAGTATGTGTTTTCTAACGGTTAAAAGTTTTCATTTTAGGGAGCGTCAATTGGTATCACAAGCTTTAGCCCTAGCGCTCTCCCTCTAACAACAACACACACAACAAAAAAGCCCCCCAAGGCCTAGGCTTTGGGGAGCTATGTTTATGTTTTAGATAGCGAGTTAACCTTGGTTGTTACCAAACAAGCTCGTATTCACAAGAATGGTCATGCTGTCATCATCGCTCTTGTATTCACGGAAGGTATCATTACCTACCTTAATGTCGGCACTTCCTTCAACCTCATCCCAGTTGTCTTCAAATGCGTTTTGGTTAAAGTTACCTTGAGCATCAAGCATGCTGTCACGCACGGTTTCGGCTGCGCCCACATCGTTACCCTTCATGATAACGTCGATATTCTTAATGGTGCTGCTTACATTTAGGTTTCTAAAGCTATCTACACCGGAGAGTAAGATATCCATTTCGCCTTCGCCACCGTCTACAGAGAGTACATCATTGATGTTAGGCAGAACGATGATATCGTTACCACTACCGCCAAGGATGGTGTCTCCAGCGCCGCCGAAGATGGTGTCGTTACCGCTACCACCGAAGATAGAATCACTACCACTACCGCCGAAGATAATGTCATTACCCTCGCCGCCGTCAAGCAAGTCATCGCCACCAAGGCCGAGCAAGATGTCATTACCAGCGCCGCCGTAGAGGCTGTCGTTGCCATCGTCTTCGGATTCCATGTCGTACTCAGCAACCTCGTTGAGGTCGTCAATACCGTCTTTAGCAGCGTCCACAAGGGCTTGTACAAGAGCAAGAGCTTCATCTGCTGAACTACCATCCTTATCAGCATCAGCAATTTCTGTTAAAGCGTCTCCGTCATATGCAGACTCTGTCAGACTAAGCGCATCTGCCAATATTTCGAGGTGTTCAATATTACCGTCACCGATAAGCAAATCATCGCCACCCTGACCGAAGGCTATGTCGTCACCTATGCCGGTAATGATGATATCAGCATCCGCGTCATCAACGGGCTTACCTGTCTCAGCATCAAGCTCTGTTTTTACACCGGCAAACCATTCTGGGTTATTGGTTATATATTTCAAAGCTTCATTTACGGTAATTAAGCTTTCATCAAGGCCTGTTTCCTTCACTACAGCGGCTCGGATGTGATCAAGTGTCATACCGCCCACAATTAAGTCCTTACCGGCTTCGGTGTCAGCCACGTTGGTTTCCGTAGCATCACCTTGCCAGCTTCCCGGTCTGGGTTCAAAGAGCTCACTTGCATCTTCAGTTAGTATGAAGTTGTTCCCAAAGATTTTAGGAAAAATATCACCAAAGGTTTCATCATTAGATACACCAGGGCGCGTCAGGGTGTCTTCGATGCCAATGCCCACAGCCAAGAATTCACTGTTTTCACCTTTGAGTACGCCTTCCAGCATATTCTCCATGGCTGACTTTGCGCCAATAACATCGTGGTTAGATTCGTTAACGAACTGGGGCTTTCCAGTGCCATCCAACTTAATATCGGCAGAATATTCCTTCTTGCCTTTGGTTGCGTCAAGTGTCCAGCCTCCTTCATCATTAGTGGAAAGTGTGAGGGTATAGCCTTTGTCAGTCCAGCTATCTCCTGGAAGTTTTCCATCGATATCAAAGGTTACCTTATTAATATAAACAGTATTGCTCATATTGTACGAAGGCGCACCATCGGTAATAAAGAACACTTTATTATTTTCTACACCATTTGGATCAACTTCCTTGAGCCATTCATTGGCAGTACCTAGAGCTGTTTCATAGTTTGTACCGCCGTTTACTTTGATATTGCCTCCATATTGTTCATTTCCAAGCGCATCAATAATAGCATCAGAAGCAGAGTCATATTTATCCGCATCCCTTGTATCAGGATAGATTTGATACTCTTTACCATTATTGGCTACTATGGACACTTTGCCATCTTTCAAAGTGAACTCATAGGACATCGCTGTGTCTGAGAAAGGTACAATTTGCAAGGCAATGGTACCGCCATATTCTCCTTGGCAGACGTGGTTGTACAAGGCGTCATTGATCATATTTTCAAAAACCTCTTGCACCTCTGGTTTCAGAGATCCACCATCACCATCAGCCGCCATAGAGCCAGAAGTATCTAAAACGAGAGATACATTGTAATCAGCTCCGGGATTGAATCCACCAAAAGTACCTGCTAAGCCCACAGCATCATCACCGGCCGGAGGGGTATAGTCCCAGTCAGCTTTTACTGTAGTTGTTGCAGGATCACCATCGGCATCGGTAATGGTGATACCGATATCTTGACCGTCTTTAGACTGAGGTATGGTCACACCCCAAGCGTCATTATCGCCTTCGGTAAGTTTTACGCCACCAAAATCAAGTACAGTATTGCCATTTTCACCAGTAGTAACAGTAACACCGGTTGTGCTTTCCCACGTTGTACCATTCCAAGTGGCTGTCATGTCATCACCATCGGCATTTTGACCAATGGTAATAGACTTACCTGCGCCATTATCAGCGCCGAAGTCAAGTTCAACCAAACCGTGTGCTTCTGTAGCATCAGCCGTTGCAGGCGCTATGGTTTCGTTGCCTGTCGCTACAGCCACATCGTCTTTCACGGTAACTTCAATTTCTACTTTTTCACCGTGTTCATCATTTTTACCCTTGATGGTCATATCAAAGAAGACAGAGTCTTGGTCTACATTCTTTTCACTGTCAATGGCCTCGTTCAAGGTATACTCATAAGTAATGGTATGGATACCATTATGATCGGTTTTCACACCTAAGATTTTCACTGTGCCATTGTCAACGTTGGCTTCGCCTGTCCACT
>CAYJAL010000223.1:0-2899 GCA_964367875.1 uncultured Desulfovibrionaceae bacterium
CTTTTCTGCCAGTTTACGTACTTCGTCAGCAACAACGGCAAAGCCACGCCCAGCATCCCCTGCACGAGCCGCCTCAATGGCTGCATTTAAGGCAAGAAGGTTGGTTTGGTCGGCAATATCAGAGATGACGCCCATGACCGAACCAATGGATTCCACTTGTCCACCAAGAGCTTTGATATCTTCAGAAAGCTGTATGGACACTGCATTCACTTCGCCCATGGCTGCGACCACTTGGGAAACTAAGTCCGCGCCATGGCCAGCTCTTTCTTGCGTTTCGCCGGCTTGCACACGAGCTTGCTCTGCATTGTTAGCTACTTCTAGCACTGTGGCATTCATTTCTTCAATGGCCGCCGCAGAAGATGTGGTGCGATCGCGCTGCGCTTCACAGCCCTCGGTTACTTGGTCTACCTGGGCAGAAAGTTGCTCAGAAGCTGTAGCCACTCTATTAGCCACATCAGTTACCGTTGCAGCCACGTCCATAATGGTACGCTGGGCTTCTTTGACGGAAGTTAGGTTGGTTACCAACATAATAATGGATGCTAAATCACCACTTTTTTTCAACATAGGCATGGCTGTATACGCAATGTCTATATGTGCGCCGCCAGGCCTTGCCACGGTTTCATTGCTTGCAGGTTTTTTGGTGCTCAAAACCTTTTGCAAAGCATCAGCCTCGGTTCCAGAGTCATCAAGAGCAAAAAGATCATTGGGACTTTTATCTTTAAAATCTGTACCCAAATCTTTTAAAGCTACGCCATTGATATATTGAGCGCGCAAATTATTATCTAGCACCACCACCGGCGAAGGTAAGCCGTGAATAATAGCCAACAAGCGGCTGAGTACGCCATTGGTGCCATTAATAAGATTAGCAAAATCTCCGTCAAATTTACTGGCATCACCTCGTGCTGCAATATCACCCTGCTCTACTTTGCTTTCTAAATGCCTATATTCTAGCATAACCTCTTTCAAAGATGTGGGAATGGTGCGTAAAGCATTGGCCAAATCGCCAATTTCATCCTTTCGATTAACAGTAAGCTCGCCGTTCAGATTGCCTTTAGAAATTTCCGTGGCAAAATCCACCCCTTGCTTTAAAGAGCGTACCACCGGCATGAGCATAATATATACTGTGATGGAACCTAAAAGAATGCCCACAATGATGGTGAGAATGCTTTGATTACGCATTTCATCCAGTGAAGCAAAGGCGTCAGATTTTAAGGCACGTACCACTGGGATAAATGTGCCATTAAAAGCCGGAATATGATAAAACAAGGCTGGGTCTCCGGCATCAGTAAGCATTTCTGTGAAGCCTTCTGATTTATCCGCCGCCCATTTCTTAAAGGTAGTTATGGGGCCAAGATTTTCATTAAAAAGCCAGGCAGGATTATCCGTAGCAGCAATGAGCCCATCATTATTCAAAATAAAAGCTGCACCACCGTCAGGAAGGTAGCTAGAAAGACCATTCAAGAGGTCATTAATGGGCTTAAGAGTAAAGGAGGCGCGTAACACACCTAAAGTAGCATTGCCTTGCTTAATAGGTACTGTAACTAAAAATACAGGCTTTCCTGTAGCGCCGCTTAAAAATATAGAAGTGGCATGTCTTCTTCCGGCAATGGCGTCTTTAAAATAGGCGCGACTGGATAAATCCTTGCCCACTTTATCCACATTGGGATTGGAGGCGGCTATGGTATGTCCCTTATCGCTCAATATAGTTAAGCGCTCAATATGGGGATTATGTGCTATTTCTGCCAAAAAAGCCTTCGTTATGGCTTCTTGCACCGCAGGATCCGAGGTATCTTGTTGGAAAAAGTCCACAATATATGCGGATCTGGCAATATCTGCCAAGCTCTGCATGGAAGAGTTGGCAACCCTTTCAAGCCCTTGCACCATGGCTTTAGCTTCTCTTTCAAAGCTTTTGGTAATGCTTTGCGACAAAGTATGCTCCGCATCGGAATAACTCATGTACCCGCTCACTCCCAAGAGCAATACCAGCAAAGTCATGATGGGCAATAAAAGCTTCAACTGTAATTTCATACAAACTCCCAATATGCGGTAAAATATCCCCAAAAGAACACACTACTCTGTGGACACAAAGAGTGCTCAACATGGTATAGGGCAAAATGCACGGATGTGCACAAAATTCTGTACTCTACTTATATATTTCTTCTTGCGCAAATGTCTACATATGTCACATAAAAAATAAAATGGTATCTACCGAAGCAAATACCATTTTAAAAAGCTCTTTATAAAAATTAAATGCCCATTATATTGTAACCGGCATCCACATAAATGATTTGCCCTGTCACCGCCGTGGATAAATCCGAAGCTAAGTACACAGCAGAGCCGCCCACATCAGCAGGGGTCACATTGCGGCGCAAGGGGGCATGATCTTCAATATGAGTGAAGATATTTTTAAGGCTAGCCACAGCAGAAGCGGCTAAAGTCTTAATGGGGCCTGCGCTAATGGCATTGATACGCACATTTTTGGCGCCGAGGTCCACAGCAAGATAACGCATGGAACATTCTAAAGACGCTTTAGCCACGCCCATAACATTATAGCCTGGTAATACACGCTGAGAACCATTGTAGGTCATGGTGATAACCGATGCGCCATCGCTGAGCAAAGGTTCAAAAGCCTGACATACGGCAGTGAGAGAGTAAGAAGACACATCTTGTGCCAATCTATAACCATCGCGGCCGGTATCAAGATAGCGACCTTGCAAATCTTCACGATTGGCAAAGGCTACGGAGTGAATAAGAATATCCACGCCGCCCCACTTTTCTTTTACTGTTTCCACAGCGGCAGCGATTTGGGCATCATCACATACATCTAAAGCAAAGGTGTATTCACCGCCCATTTCTTCGCTGATGGGTTCCACACGTTTTTTAATGGCATCGCCCACAT
>CAYJAL010000224.1:0-2842 GCA_964367875.1 uncultured Desulfovibrionaceae bacterium
GAGCTAAAAGCCCCTCTTGGTCAAGCACTATTTTCACTTTTTTGTAACATTGTTTTTAACTGGCCAGTATTGTGTCTTTTTTATTTTTCAAGGGCAAAACATCTTGGCCTTGTATAAAAGTCATGGCATAATCTTTGTGTACTTTTATATATGAGGATTCCATGGCAACAAAACTTTGTATTATTCACGCCAACTGCCAGGGCGACACCTTGCGCTATCTCTTAGAGATGAGCCCTGCCTTTGCAAGCCAATATACTATTCAAAAATATACGAACTACTTGCATGATGATATACCTTGTGAAAGCTTAGAAAATTGCCACCTCTTTTTGTATCAGCGCCTTGGTGAGCAATGGGGAGAGCATGCCACTGAAAAGCTTTTACAAAAGCTCCCTGCTTCGGCACATACTTTGGAAATACCCAATATGTTTTTCAATGGCTATTGGCCTTTATGGACCAATAAGACCCGCATGGCCTATGGGGATTTACTTTTAGAAGAATTATGCGCGCGCCCTTTGACACCTGTGGAAATACTTCATTTATACCTTAAAGGGAATCTCTTTGCGAAATTTGACATAGATGCCTTGCGTCAAAGCTCTAGAGAAAAAGAAATAGCCAAAGAGCAACATCAGCCCTTCAAGACCCTTCATTTTATTGATGAGCATTGGCGTGAAGAACTGCTTTTTTATACTATTAACCACCCTGCGCCTAAGCTTTCTTTGTATGTGGCCGATAAAGTGTTACAGCATTTGGATTTAGGGATTGTGGCAGAAACGGCTCGCTCCTCCTTCTTACGTAGCGAAGATGAGTTCATACTGCCCATACATCCCCAAGTGGCCGCTAGGGATTCCTTGGCCTTTGCCGGTGACAAACAGCTCTATCCTGTCTATGGGCAAAAGCTCTCTTTTCGCGACTATGCGCAGGCATATATACAATGCCGTTTGCAGCAAGGGCCAGATAGTATAGATGACTTTGTGGTATATTTACACCTTTTAGCTCAGCGAGCTTATATACATGAGTAAAAGATATCTTGTGGTACGCGCTTCGGGTGGCCTTTCCAACAGACTACAGGCTGTCTTAGGAGGCATTGCCTATTGTTTGCTCACAGGGCGAAGCCTTTGTGTCGACTGGCGCGATGGCTTATATTCCGATGATTTTTCCAATGTATTTCCACGTTGGTTCACCTTAAGCCATGTGGAAACAGCTTCTTGCCAAGAAGTGGAAGCTGCTCATAATGCCGGCGCCGCTTTAAGCCCTCCTTTTTGGGAAGAGTACTTGTGCGAAGCCATTGCGGTGGAATATCTCTTCACCGGTGATAATCATATGAGCCTAGAAGGTAGAGCTGCTTCGTGTTACGATATTACCGCCCCCAAGGCTTTGGAGCAAGACAATGAGGCTGCCCCCATCATTATATACTGGGGATGGAACTTGCAAGCTGTGAAGGCGCTTATACCGGCCTTACAAGAAAAGTACTCTTACTTAAAAAATATGCCCAGCGCAGACATACCAGCTTTCCTATTACGCAAACATTTGCACGCCACAGAGAAAGTGCAAGAAGCCGTGGAAAGCTTTTATGCTACGCATTTCACTTCGCCTCCCATTGGTATACATATACGCCATAGCGATTTACAAAGCCCCTTACCGCGTATGCTAGAAAAATTACAACAAGTATACACGGAGGGTGATGGCCTCTTTTTGTGCACCGACAATCAATTAGTAGAGAAAATGGTCAGGCGCATTTATCCGCATTGTGTCATTAGAGTAAAAACATTTCAGGGGATCAATGTACCACTTCATAATTACGTACCCGGCATCAGTAATGTGGTTAAAGGTTTTGACGCAGTGGTGGAGATGCTCCTTTTGGCCAAGTGCCAACATATTATACATTATGCGCCCTCTTCTTTTGCGCGCATAGCCATTTTATACGCGCAGCTAGCCACTGGGCACGTACATGCCGTGCCTTAAGAAAAGACTAGATGCTGACAAGGGCCATGTAAGAATATGACACCTTTTAGTAACGACAATACCCCTTGCGCCATAGAGAGCCATGCTGAGCACGGTCGCGTACATGTGCGCGCCAGGGTTTTTTTTATGGGTGGCGACATATGTATTCTCCTTGATGGCGGCCAAAAGCCGCACACGGGCGCACTTTGCATAGCCTCAGCCCATGGCATACATACGCACAGCCTAGCCCAGCACAAAGAAGGGGAACTGGCCCAAGAAATAGCCACACAGTTACATGCGCACTTTAACACCACTGTAACCTGTCTTTGTGGTATTCACATTCCGCACATCACAAAAGAGGAAATTACCATGGTGTATACCTTAAGTCATCAATTACTCATTTCTCTCAAAGAAAAAATACAAAATTTTGTACATTGTTAGTCGCATCCCCCAACTGAACCCAGTATACAGCTTTTGCTACAATGCAAAAGCTTTCATAGCAGGCGACGATTTAGCTCTAATAAAAGTCTAAAAAAACACTAGGTTTTCTCTATAATTAAAATATTAAGAAAAAAACCATTCCTCAGCGTATAGTTTATTTTTCCTATGATTTCTGCATGTTAAAACAAAACTAAAGACGTTACCCAATTTTATAATAAAATAAAAACCTTGTTCCGTAAAAAAAATATTTTCTAACATTCTTATATTATGGCACAAAAATGCACGCAATCGTCTAAAAATACCTTCTCACCTCTTGCGATTATCATTCCTCAAAAATGTAAAAAAAATTTTATTTTTGAGCTTATTTTTCTGTACTTCGGGGGATAGATAGAGTATATGTCTTGTGTGGGTTTTTTTACATTTCATAACTTATTGTTTCAATAAAGGAGTTTATTTATGA
>CAYJAL010000225.1:0-2839 GCA_964367875.1 uncultured Desulfovibrionaceae bacterium
TTCATATGGGTTTCCAAAGGGGTTGCAACTCCTTTGGCCGCCGGAGGCAAAAAAAAGAAAAATTTCACATTCCCACTAAACCAAAAATTGAAAATTATTAAACTACAATTAATATAAACCAATTTTGTAAATTCGAAACATACAATTTTATATATTTAAAACATACAGAACAAATTCAAAAATACTTATTTTTTCTGCCTTGGATCTAACCAATCTCGAAGAGCTTCACCTAGTAGATTGTAGCCTAACACGGTAATTGTGATAGCGAAGCCAGGATAGAGCGACACCCAAGGTGCTATTTCCAGCACATTTTTTCCATCTAAAAGTATGTTACCCCACGAGGCGTCGGGTGGTTGCACACCTATACCTAAAAATGAGAGTGAGGATTCAACGAGGATTGCGCCTGCTATTCCTAAAGTCATAGAAACTAGTACGGGAGCGAGTACATTTGGTAGAATGTGAATGATAAGAATGCGAATTGAAGAAACGCCAGCGAGTTTTGAAGCAGAGATAAATTCTCTTTGTTTCATACTTAGGGTTTCTGCGCGAACGAGTCGAGCGACGCCCATCCACGAGGTGAGGCCTATGACGCTCATTATGGTGAATACGTTTGGTTCTACGAATGTGATGACGGCGAGAATGAGGAAGAAGGAGGGGAAACAGAGCATAATATCGACAAATCGCATGAGGATTTCGTCTATGAGACCGCCGAAGTATCCTGATATGAGCCCTATTATGATACCTATACATGAGGATATGCTCACGGCAACAAAGCCGACGAAGAGTGATATTCTTGCGCCATAGAGCATACGTGAAAAGATGTCACGTCCGAGGTCGTCAGTACCGAATATATGAGTTTTGCTTGGAGCTTCGAGAATTTCGAATGGGCTTATAGCGGTTGGGTCGTAAGGTGCGAGAAGGGGCGCAAAGAGTGCGAGAAAGAGCATGGATAGGACAATAGATAATCCTATGAAAAGAAGTATATGCTTACGAAATTTCATATTATTGCTCTTTTCTTTGGCTTGAAAAGCGTATACGAGGGTCAGCGAGGGCGTAGGTGAGATCTGCGAGTAAGTTACCTAGGAGGGTGAGCACTGCGCCTATGACGAGATTTCCCATTATGAGTGGGTAATCACGAGCCATTACGGCGCCATAGAAGAGCTGTCCTAGTCCTGGGAGTGCGAACATACTTTCTATAATGACTGATCCGCCAATGAGTCCTGGAATTGAGAGTCCTAAGAGGGTGATGATTGGGAGTAGGGCGTTTCTTAGGGCGTGGTGAAAGAGTATTGTTTTTTCTGGAATACCTTTAGCACGAGCGGTGAGGATATAATCTTGCCTAAGCACTTCGAGCATGGAGGAGCGGGCAAAGCGTGAGGCGCCAGCGAGGCTGCCAATAGTACCAATGAACATGGGCAGGGCTAAATGCCAAGCTATATCTTTAATTTTACCGAATGTTGATAAGGAGTTATAGTTAAAAGAGGTGAGCCCTGAAATTGGAAACCACGCTAGGTCTATGCCGAAGTAAAGCATGCAAAGGAGTGCGAGATAGAATGAGGGCATAGCAAAGCCCAAGAAAACGAATATTGTTAGCGCCTTATCAATAATAGTACCTTGTTTATAGGCAGAAATTACGCCTATAGGAATAGCTATGATGAGTGTTATGATGAGTGCGGCAATATTCATACCTAGTGTGAGCGGTAATCTTTCGAGTATTTTATCTATGACGGGTCTTGAGTCTGCGGACATGGAGTGTCCAAAGTCAAGGTGAATGAGTCGCAAAAGCCAGTCTTTATATTGTGTTAGTAATGGCTTATCTAATCCATAGAGTTCGTCTAATTTTGCACGCACGGCATCATTTGCAAGCGGATTGAGGCTTGTTTGCATGTCGGTAGGGGTGCCTGGCGCTAAGTGTATGACAAGAAAGGAAATTAAGGTAATTCCCCACAGGACAATAAGCAGCCACACAATTTTCTTTATTACTGTTTTCATAGACGAAAAATTTTTTTATAAACTAAATTATTTTTAAGAACTAAATTAATTTATGAATTAATCCAGTCGCCTATAGCTCTACATTCTTCAGCCCATCTTGGATTATCAAGACGGATTTGTAGGAATTGTAGATAGACATCATCAATATAGCTTAGTGCTTCTTCTAAAAAATACATTTTTTCTAAAAATTGAGCGTCAGGGTCGGTATCTTCTTTATCTTCTTTAGAAATAGCAGGTGTTCTAAGCGAATTGAGGCAAAAGTCTTCGGCTTTTAGAGTTGTAGAATAGATTGCTTCTTCAACTTCTAATTGCACTAAGGCTCTAACAACGAATTTACCAGTTGTGAGGCCGAGTTTTGCTTCTCTTAGGGCTGAATGTACGCCAGAAACAGAAGCAGTTTCTACTTGTTCGCCCTCACCACCACGCACAACTATACGTTGTTGAACATAGAGTGAATATGGTTTTTGATCTGCTACTGTGTGATAGGTGCCGTTAAGGGCTTCTGATCGGAACCAAAGCCAAGTAAGAAATTCTTGACCTAAAGCGATTTCTATAGGTGATTCTAAGCTCATTACCATTGTGATTTATCCTCGAAATAGTATGTAATATATTGAAATTACGTAAAAAATTGATAACAAAATTAAACGAAAGATGAAGGGTTTATAGATTCTAATTCTTTTGCTTTATCTTCGCCTAGTAATTGACTTGCTAGTGAGTAAGGTGTGAGTTGGTCTAGTGATAGGTCAAAAGTTTGCATAAAGAGTTCTGTAAACATCAATATCATTTTTGATTGTACGCTTGCAAAATAGACTGTAGATTTTTCAATATCCCAAATAACTTGAAATTC
>CAYJAL010000226.1:0-2831 GCA_964367875.1 uncultured Desulfovibrionaceae bacterium
TTTCAATACCCTAGCCTGTTTTTTCATGCCTACTCCTCTACGTACTAGGATGATTTTTCACTCTGCAGGGCGCAGAGCACAAACACAGACCGTGCAAAAGTATTCCCTCTACACGGTTAACCTGATCCAAAAATTCGAGCAAAGCCCTTATGTCATAGAACATCCGCCTTGCTGACAATGCCTATAACAAAAATTATACGTAAAAGCACTCTTTTTTTTTGACTAGGCTTTTTTTAGTGCTGTATGGCTTTTTCGTGACAAAGCTCTTTTTACTGGATTATTCTACGTAATTGGTATACATTACTTTTCAAACAAATTTTCTATATATTTGTTTTTTAAAGAAAAAAATATTTGTTTAGTTTTCACAGCCTAGGAGCACACCATGCAAGATATTGATTTATCCCAAGAAGAACAACCCGAAGAGACAAAAACAGAAAGCACAACTACCATTAACTGTACCTCTTTGCCTCTTATCCATGCCGACGAAAAACAATGTACCTTGCAAGAAATTGAAGAGCTTTCCTGCTCCGGACTCTTCTTTAACCGCGATATTAACTGGCTTTCCTTCAATGCCAAGGTTTTACAAGAAGCCCTGGAACCTAAAGTACCCTTATTAGAACAATTAAAATTTTTAAGTATATTTTATAATAATTTAGATGAATTTTTTATGGTGCGCGTAGCCAACCTCATGCGCCAATATATAGGCAATGTGGTGAATACTGCCCCTGATAAAATTCCTCCCGGTCGCCAATTGGCCGAAATTCGCCGCCAAACCTTGCGCCTTATGGCCATTGCCCATGACCATTGGCAAAAGAAATTATGCCGCCAGCTCAAAGATCGTGGCATTCGCTTGGTGCGCTATATAGATCTTACCAAAAAGCAGCAAAAATTTTTAGATGACTATTTCATGGATGAAATATTTCCCATCTTAACACCGCAGGCCATTGATCCCAGTCACCCCCTGCCTATTATTACCAATTTAAGCCGTAACCTTGTGGTACACTTACGTGATAAGCATGGTAATAATAGATATGCGCGTATAAAAATACCCAACAATATTCCGCGTTTTCTTTTTATACCACGCACTAAGGATGCTAAAACCTATGCGGCCTTGGGCTTTTCTGCCAATGCCAGAGATAATGATATTATCTTCATCGACGATCTTATCAAAGTGCATTTACAAAGCCTGTTCTCCGGCCATGAACTGGTAGCCATTGGCTCATTTCGTATTACCCGCAATACGGATATTGAAATTGAAGAAGATGAAGCCGATGATTTGTTGGAAGCCATTCGCGATCTTGTGGAGCAACGCCGTTTTGGCGATGTGGTGCGCTTGGAAGTATCTGAAGATACGCCTGCAGATTTGCGCCGCTTCCTTATGGAGCATTTAGAGGTACGCCCCTTCCAAGTCTATCGCATTAAAGGCCCCATGGCCTTTTCTGAAATGATGGAGCTCTACGGCCTTGATAAACCGGGTTTAAAAGATGAGCACTTAACGCCCTACATTCACCCTGTTTGCCGCGACGAAAATGATTTAAATATTTTTGATGCCATAGCTCAAAAGGATATTTTGCTCTATCATCCTTATGATAGCTTTTTACCGGTACAGGAATTTATTCAAAAAGCCAGCATGGATCCCGGTGTCATAGCCATTAAGCAAACCCTGTACCGCGCAGGCAATGATTCCCCCATTGTGGACGCCCTTATCCAAGCACGTCGCATGGGTAAGCAAGTCACGGCTGTGGTGGAACTCAAAGCACGCTTTGACGAAGAGCGTAATATTACGTGGGCTGAAGAAATGGAAAAGGCCGGAGTGCACGTGGTGTACGGTATGCCCGGCATGAAAATTCACACCAAGCTGTGTCTTGTTATTCGCCGTGAACCCCAAGGGGTCACACGTTATGTGCATATAGGTACCGGTAATTATAACCCTTCTACAGCCAAAGTGTACACAGATTTGGCGCTTTTTACAGCGCATCCCGAAATCTGCGCCGATGTGAGTGATATTTTTAACACCATGACCGGCTATGCAGAGCAAGAGGCGTATAGGCATTTATTAGTATCCCCTAATTTTATGCGCCATAAGCTTATTGAGCATATCGAAGCAGAAATTGTGCAACACCAAAAGCATGGTAATGGGAAAATTTTTATAAAATGCAACCAAGTGGCAGATAAAAGTTGTATTCAAGCTCTCTACCGTGCCTCCATGGCCGGAGTAGAAGTGCGCCTACAAGTACGCGGCGTATGCTGCTTACGTCCCGGAGTGCCAGGGGTAAGTGATAATATTGAAGTCACTTCCTTGGTAGGACGCTTTTTAGAGCATCCCAGAATATACTATTTCCACAATGGCGGCGATGCCAAAATCTTTATGGGTAGCGCAGACCTTATGCCACGCAACCTGGATAGACGCATTGAAACCTTGGTGCCCATAGTGGATTCGGATTTGCGTAAGCAAATGTATGAAGAAATCCTACTTATGCACTTAAACGACACAGCTAAAGCCTATGTTTTGCAAGAAGATGGAAGCTATTTACGCCATAAATTAACTCGTAGCACCACACCCTTTAATGCACAAAAAGAGATGCTACGCATACGCCAAGAGAAGTAAATCTATGACCAAGATGCAGCCTATGTCCCCCATTTTAGCTGAATCGCTGGTACATGGTGCTCACGTAGCCCATTTGAGCAAGGCACTTTTTGATGGCCTTGCTCCCCTGCATAAACTTTCCAAAAAATGGAGAAATATCCTGGATTTGGGGGCGCAGCTGCATGATATTGGTTGGCTTTATGGCAAAAAAGCTCACCATAAAAACTCTGCTGCCATGATACGT
>CAYJAL010000227.1:0-546 GCA_964367875.1 uncultured Desulfovibrionaceae bacterium
CAAAAATTACAACGTACTTGAAGAGGATCAAAAGGCATTTGCATATTCAGTCACTGCTAAAGTTATTTATGAACCATTTGGCAGTAGTACTTCTGTAGATTATAGTATTGATGGAATAGACAATCTTCCAGTTGGATATGTGTTATATACTGATAATACGGAATATCAAAAAACGCAAATAGGTGAGTTGACAAATACTAATCCAGCAAAAACTTTAGAATTTTTAATGTCCAAATCATACACATATAAATATTACTCAAAATATCCAACTGACACAATCGATACTGAAAAGACACATGTAGAAACATTTACATGTGGTTCTGTCAGCGAAAGAAAAACTGCAACTTTAGGAGAGACAGAGTTTGAAACACCTCCTGGATATACTTTTAAACATTGGGCGTTAAGAGATGAAGAAACTGGTTCTAATGGAACAACAACATATTTAGCTGATCATGATATGTCTTCTGTTAAAGAAGGTTATTTGCAGTTTAATGCAGTATGGGAACCGATAAAATACACAGCTACGTTTGATGGAAATGGCGGAAC
>CAYJAL010000227.1:646-2826 GCA_964367875.1 uncultured Desulfovibrionaceae bacterium
ATTTGGCGGAAATTATAATTTCGATGGAATAGTTGAACCTACAAGAGACGGATATACTTTTGAAGGATGGGGAACTGAAAAAACAACTGAACCAGAAAATGCAAAAGCTATTTCAGAATTATCAAAAAAAGTAGAAGCTAGTAAAGTAACATATTATGCAGTATGGGAACCGATAAAATACACAGCTACGTTTGATGGAAATGGCGGAACACCAGAAAAACAAACAACAACAGGAGCATTTGGCGGAAATTATAATTTCGATGGAATAGTTGAACCTACAAGAGACGGATATGATTTTAAAGGATGGGGAACAACAAGCACGACAGAAGTAGCAGATGCAAAAGCGATAGATGACCTGTCAACAGTAGTTACAGTAGGTGGAGTAACATATTATGCAGTATGGACTCCAACAGAGTACACAGCGACGTTCTTGACGGATTTAAATGATTATGGTGATAATAGCAAATATCATGCATATCGAGATGACTTAAATATGGGTGATAAATACGGTGAAGAAATAGCAGTAGTTGATGATCCTGTCCGTGATGGATTCGAGTTTAATGGATGGTTGAGAGTGACTACTCTAGAAGACAACACTCTTGAAGCAGCACAAAACATTACTGATATGACTACATTTGCAATGCCTGCTGAAAATGTAATATTTGTTGCAAAGTTTACAAAAATTGAAACTGTAACTCCAGAACCAGAACCTGAAATGTATACTGTAGAATTTATACATAATGTAACTGGTGAAAGAGTTACGATTACAAGCTATACAGAAGTAGCAAAAGGCGGTAGTGTAAACGTACCAAATCCACCTACTATCGAAGGATATAAGTTTGTTGATTGGAGTTCAAATGTTAGTGAAGCATCTAATGTGCAGCGTGATTTAACTATAGTAGCAAATTATGTTGAAATCCAGTACACAGTAACATTTATAAATCCAGATGGTGAAGTTTTAGGTGTTGATGTAGTATCTCCAGGTGAAGATGCGACGGCGCCTGCAAACCCTAGATTAGAAGGATTTGTATTTACAGGTTGGGATAAAGATTTTACTAACGTACAAAGTGATTTAACTGTAATTGCACAATATGTAGCTATACCAGTAGAACCGGTTGATCCAGAAGATCCAGTAGAACCAGTAGATCCTGTTGATCCTGTAGAGCCAGTAGAGCCAGTGGAGCCTGTTGAACCAGAAGAAGAAACTTTTACAGTAACATTTGTAAATCCAGATGGTGAAGTTTTAGGAACTGATGTAGTGTTTGCAGGAGAAGACGCAACGGCACCTGAAGATCCTACATTAGAGGGATTTGAGTTTATAGGCTGGGATACAGACTTTACAAACGTACAAACGGATTTAATTGTAACTGCTCAGTACGTAGAAGTTTTCACAGTAACATTTGTAAATCCAGATGGTGAAGTATTAGGTGTTGATACAGTGAATGTAGGAGAAGATGCAACAGCGCCTGCAGATCCAACGCTAGAAGGATTTGAATTTACAGGATGGGATACAGACTTCACAAACGTACAAAGTGATTTGACTGTAACTGCTCAATATAGAGCATTAGCAATAGTTGATGATGGCGAAACACCATTAGATAATACTGAATTAGATGATAATGGTACGCCATTAGGAAACAATCTGATAAACGAATGGGAAACACCTCTTGGAACTATAACTTTAATGGGTGAAGGAAACGCGTGGAGCTTGTTTGACTTAATCTCAACAATTCTTACTACATTATCAGTATTAATATACATGATGAAAAGAAAGAAAAAAGACGAAGAAGATGAAGAACAAGCAAACGACACAGAAAAACAAGAAAATAGACAAAAGAACAAGAAGTACGGAATTATCATAGGCGGATTGTTAGCAGTAGTTAGTATAGTATTATTAATATTAACTCAAGATTTTACAGCTCCTATGGCAATATTTGATAGATATAGTTTATGGTTTGCTTTAATCGTAGTTACACAAATGTTACAAATGCTTGTGTTAGGAAGAAAGAAAGAAGAAAACGAAGAAACTACAAATGCATAATCACTAGATGATTATTAATAGAAAAGTACGATGAGTGTAGACCCTCAACCGTTAGGATTAAAACTAACGATTGGGGGTCGCACGCTTTCTGTGCTTTTTTTGTTATAGATTAATAACTATCGTTTATGAAATAAATTTA
>CAYJAL010000228.1:0-2822 GCA_964367875.1 uncultured Desulfovibrionaceae bacterium
TTTAATTATTTTAAGCAGCTTTTTGCGCAGGTGACCAATCCTTCCATTGACCCCATTCGCGAAAAATTTTCCATGTCTTTGCGCTCAAATCTTGGGGGTAAGGCTAATCTTTTCCAAGCTCCCCATGAGCAGGCGCCGTATTTCTCCTTGGAAAACCCCTTCATCTTTGGGGATACTGTGGAATTTATGCGCCAAAGCTCTGCGGTGAAAACGCAGACCATCAATATTAATATGCCCCTGCATGCCGGCTATACAGGCTTTACCACCACGCTGGAGAGTATTTCCTTGGCGGCGCAAAAGGCTGTGTACGAAGGGGCTAAGGTGCTGATTATTTCCGATAAGGGCTTAACCAAGGATACCATGCCTGTGCCTATTTTATTGGCCGTGGCGGCGGTGCACCAAGAGCTTATTCGTAAAAAATTGCGCCATGCTTGTGATATTGTGGTGGAAAGCGGGCAAGCCTTTGAGGTTATGCACATGGCGCTTTTGCTTTCCTATGGTGCCAATGCCATTTATCCTTATGCGGCCTATGCAGCCATGGCGCATTATGTGCAGAAGAAGAAAATTTCACAAGATTTTGACTTGCCCACCTGCATTTACCGTTACGGCGCGGCGCTGGAAAAAGGCTTGCTCAAGGTTTTTGCGCGTCTTGGCGTGTCCACTTTGGCTTCCTTTATCGGCTCTAAATCCTTTGAGTGCATTGGCCTTGATGCTGATGTGATGGATAAATATTTTACCGGAACGTTATCGCGCATTGGCGGTATAGCTTTGGAGGATATTTATAACGAAAATCACCATCGTTTCTTGTCCTATGTTATTAAAACACATGAAGCTTCCAAAAGCGAAAAGCATTTATGGTCCAAGGAAATCTGCTCCATTTTGCGCGCTTCGGTGGTGGAAAATAATTATAATTTCTTTGAGCTGTATACCAAGCAGCTAGCCAAGCAAGAAGAAGATATTACCTTGCGCTCGGTATGGCAATTTAAGGCCACGACGCCTGTGGATATTTCCACTGTGGAATCCATGGAATCCATTCGTCGCCGTTTTTGGGCAGCGCCCATGTCCTTGGGAGCATTGAGCCAAGATTCTCACGAGTGCATTGCCGAAGCCTTTAATAATTTAGGCTTGCAATCCAATTGCGGTGAGGGCGGCGAAGAAGTGGCGCGTTCTTTATCGCGCGGTGCCAAGCGTGACTTATGCTCGCGCGTGCGTCAAATTGCTTCGGGTCGCTTTGGCGTTACGGCGGAATATTTGGCCGCCGGTGATGAAGTGCAAATTAAAATTGCCCAAGGCGCCAAGCCCGGTGAGGGCGGTCAATTACCGGCCCATAAGGTAACGCCTTATATTGCCAAGGTGCGTCATACCAAGGCCGGTGTATCGCTTATTTCACCGCCGCCGCATCATGATATTTATTCCATCGAAGATTTGGCACAGCTTATTTTTGACATTAAAAAGCTGAAAAAAGGCCTTAAAGTTTCGGTAAAATTGGTGGCTCAAGCCGGTATTGGTACTGTGGCTGTGGGCGTGGTGAAGGCCGGTGCTGACAGCATTTGTATTTCCGGTCATGATGGCGGTACAGGGGCAGCTCCTTTATCTTCTATTTATCACGTAGGTTTACCTTGGGAATTAGGTTTGGCAGAAGTGCATCAAGCCCTTATTGTCAATGCCATGCGCCATAAGGTGACCTTGCAATGCGATGGTCAAATTCAATCTGCCAAGGATATTGTCACGGCCTTTATGTTGGGCGCTGACCATGTGGCCTTTGGTACCTCGCTCTTGGTGGCCATGGGTTGTGTGCTTTGCCGTCAATGCTTTAAGGGCATGTGCCCTGTGGGTGTGTGTACGCAAGATGAGAAATTGCGCGGTAAATTTAGCGGTAAGCCCGAACATATTGAAAGCTATTTGACCTTCCTTGCCACAGAAACGCGTGCCTATTTGGCACAGCTGGGCATGCGCTCGGTGGATGAACTCATAGGTCGAGGCGATTTATTTGAAATGAATACGGCGCTCTTGCCGGCCAAGGCCAAAAATGTAGATATGTCGGCTTTATTGCAGCACTTGCCCTATGCACAGCGTTGCGATGTGCATGCGCGTCCTGCTCGTCCCATTGATATGGCTGCGTGGGAAGATGCCTTATATGTACAAGCCAAAGAAGCTTTGCAAAATAATACGCCCCTGGTCTTTAGCCAAGAAGTGGGCAATACCGATAGAGCCATAGGCACGGAAGTGGCCGGCCTTATAGCCTTAAGCTATACAGAAGTGCCCGAAGACTTTATTACCCTTGATTGCGCAGGCACTGCAGGGCAAAGCTTTGGAGCCTTTGCTCCCACAGGCTTAAAGTTGCACCTTATGGGCAGCGCCAATGACTATGTGGGTAAGGGCCTCTGCGGAGGGCATATTGTGGTAACGCCGCAAGATGCTTCTGCTGAGCAGCAAGGGCAATCCATTTTAGGTAACGTGGCTTTATATGGTGCCACCAAGGGGCAAGCCTATTTTGCCGGACGCGCAGGAGAGCGCTTTGCCGTGCGTAATAGCGGCGCCCAGGCGGTGGTGGAAGGCGTGGGCGAGCATGCCTGCGAATATATGACTGGCGGTACGGTGGTTATTTTGGGGTCTGTGGGCTATAACTTTGCCGCAGGTATGACAGGCGGCGATGTATATGTGTACGGCAATGCCGAAGATATTGCGTCCAAATTAAATCCTGTGGCTGTGGCCATAGCTCCCTTACAAGAAGAAGATAAGGCCAGAGTAAAGGCTTTGTTAGAAAATCATGCCAAGGAAAGCCATAGCCTTAAGGCGCAAGAGATTTTGCAAGATTTTGC
>CAYJAL010000229.1:0-2821 GCA_964367875.1 uncultured Desulfovibrionaceae bacterium
GTAAGCGATCAATCCAAGGGTACATTTTAAAATTAAAGCGAATAAAATATAATGAACGATGTAAGGGAGCTAAAACCTACATCGTTCATTTATCGTTCATTGACAATTAAATGTCTAAAGGAAGTTGTTCTTGTTGAACATCCGATTTCTTTTTTGAAGCTTGTGTGATTTCTTTAAAATAATTCGGCAATAATTTTTCAATATTCTCATTCTTAGACATGTCCATCTGTGGCGCTTGGTGAAATATATAATTTAAATACATATATGGATCTATCTCATTAATCTTAGCAGTTTCAACGATACTCATAATCACTGCACTTGCAGTAGCACCAGCTGGAGAATTCGAAAACAAGAAATTCTTTCTTGCAACAGCAAAACTCTTTGCTAAATGCTCAGCTGGATTATTTGAAATATTTAACCTGCCATCTGTAAGATACATCTTCAAATCTTTAAAATGGTGTAAGGTGTAATTTACAGCTTTTTCAATAGGTGATTGTTTTGCAAGATTTAGTGATTGCATCCAAGCATAAAACTCATCATATACTTTAGCTGATTCTTTTTGTCTAATTTCAAGTTTTTCTTCAGGAGGTAAATCTTTGATTTTTTCTTCTATTTTAGCAAGCTTCTTAAAGTAGTTAAGCCCAATAAGAGCTTTCGAACCTTCTCTATCTTTTTCAGGCATACAAACAAATGCATCAAAAAATTTTCTGCGTGCATGATAATTACATCCAGCTATTATGGCAGTATTAATCTTGCGATAGGCTTCATAACCATCGCAATGTATGTATCCGCTATATCCTGATAAAAATTCTTGTGGAAATTTTGCATTTCTACCAGGTTTGTAGTCGTATAATGCTATTTGTTCATCTTCATATTCACCTGTTCTATACAACCACATGTAACTCTTGCTTTGTGGTTTTTTTCCAGGTTCATTGAGCACTTGAATTGTCGTTTCGTCTGCATGAATAGCATATGATTCAAGTAATTTTTCACGAAGACGATCAAATATTGGTTGCAACCAACTTTTTGATGCCTTTATCATCCAATTTGCCAGTGTTTGTCTTAGTAAGTAGATGTCTTTTCTCTTAAAATCTGCTTCTTGTCTGTATAGAGGCACATCCATAACATATTTTTGTGTCATAATATGCGCTACTGTCTCAGGAGCTGCGAAACTTCCTTTGATTACAGAATTTTTAACGGGTGCTTTAATTACAGGTACTTCTATACCTGTTTTTTCGCAATTTCTACATGCATATGCTGTTCTAATATATCTAACTATCACAGCTCTTGCTGGGATTATTTTAAGTGTCTCTCTGACTACCTCTGTTCCAATTTCATGCATCTGTTCTTCACAGATAGGACAATCTAATTCTTCTTCATCAAGAGTACAAACAACTTCTTCTACAGGAAGATCGTCAGGATATCTATCTTGTTTTGTTCTTTTAGCCTTCTTGTTTCTACGATAAGATTTTATCTCTTCTATCTCAGGTTCTTTAGCGCTTAATTTTGATTCTTCTTCAGCCTCGTTAAAAATGTTTAACTGATCGCTTGTTTCTTGTATTTTTTCTGAGGATGCTCCAAACATCTTCTTGTTTTTCAAGATTAAAGCGTTTTTCATCCATTCGTACTGACTTTTTAAAACAGCAAATTCAGATACTAATTTATCGTATTCAGATCTTGGAACCATGTCATCTATATTAACTTTTTTTGAGTTGTTTTCAACGGTTTTCATGTATTTATTATACCATATTTTCACATCAAAAACAAGCTTTTTTTACAATTTTTCTCATCGTTTTTCATTGAATTTCTAACATTTTTTCAAAAATTTTCACAAGGAAATTTGTAATT
The DNA here is from genome assembly GCA_964367875.1 of uncultured Desulfovibrionaceae bacterium. Taxonomy (GTDB): domain Bacteria; phylum Desulfobacterota; class Desulfovibrionia; order Desulfovibrionales; family Desulfovibrionaceae; genus CAYJAD01. The sequence continues at coordinate 1,849 of CAYJAL010000229.1, forward strand.
TTTTTAGGTAGCTTTAGAATCTAAAAAATGGAGCATGCTTCAATGAAAACACACTCCACTAACTTCTTTATGAGCTCTTTTTTGTTCGATACTCAATCCTTCCATCAGCCATCGTAATTGCTGTGGTGTCAACAATCTTGCTTCATCTCCATTTTTTGGCCATTGAAATCTTCCATCCTGTAAAGTTTTCTGCAACATCACAAATCCATTTCTATCCCAATGCAATCCTTTAATCTTTGTCTTGTTCCTTCCACAAAACAAAAATATGCTATCCTCATATGGATCTAACTTAAAGCTTCTTTCTACTATCCCTACCAATCCATTGATCCCCTTGCGCATGTCTGTCCTTCCACACGCTATGTAGCAATTCTTTATTGTTGAATAATCTTTAATCATAAATCCTTTAACACCCTTAATGTTCTTCTCAATATATCTTCAGATGCATTGTTGTAGATTTGGATTGGGTTATTATTTACGTACATACTTATTGCTACATCGTTGATCGTTTCTACATACACAGGTTCTTCAGACAGCCTTACTTCTGCAAATATTGTATTTTCAACTGCCATTTTATCCACTGTTGCTACTTCTTTTTTATCACAGGATTTGGTGATTTCTTTGCAGATTTTTCTTTGCCAGTAAAAATATTGACTATGATTTATATCGTTTTGCAAACACCAGCTTCGCACTGATTTTCCACTATTTTTACACTCTTCTATCAACTTGCTCCACTTCTGTATATTCATTTTTGTTGTTAATTCTGATACTCTCATTTTGGCTCCTTTATTTTTTTACCTAACTTTTTAAAGTTTTTTAATCACTTTAATTACTTGCACTTTGTTTTCTCTAAGTTTTTAAACTTTTTAAACTTTTTAAAATCTTTTTACCATTTTAATGTTGTTAGGTTTTTCTTTAGGAGTAGTTTATCAGTTTTCTTCGCGTGCGTGTAGGTACCAGACTATTTGACGCTTAC
>CAYJAL010000230.1:0-2813 GCA_964367875.1 uncultured Desulfovibrionaceae bacterium
TCATATTCATTGGGATCCATGGTGCGAATAAGGGTATTGGACATGGAGGTGAACAGCGTAGCCATGATGGTGCCCGAAAGTAGCACATAGAGGATATTATATTTGGTTTTACGAAATAAATAGCCGTATAAAGACGTGGCCACCACGCTCATCAGTACTAAATCAATGATAAAAGCTATATTTTTATTGGCGGATAATTCGCTGGAAACGCCAAAAACAAAGGCTATGCTTGTGTGAATAAGAATATACAAAGCATTCATGCCTAAGAGGCAGGGAGTCACAATGCGATTATTGATGATGGATTGAAACACAATACTGGCACAGCCAATACAAAAAGCCGCTATAATAGCGCCCACAAGCTTGGGTGTGCGTATATACATGGCATATTCAAAAAAGCGCATATTTACAAAAATAAATTGGTATAAGGCGATGAGTGTAAGGGAAAGTATAAGGAGTATTCCCAATTTCAAGTGCAATTTATCTTTAAACATAATTTTTCCTAGGCCTTAGCACATGACGAGCAGCTATTTGAGCCTACGCCATTGTTTGAATTATCTTGTTCTGCCGGACGACGCTTTTTGGGGCTTAAACGCTTAAACATAAGCACCAAGAATATAATGGAGCCCACCACGCCGGAAATAAGGTCAATGGGCAGCTCATAGGGATAAATAAGAACTCTGCCCACAATATCGCATATAAGCACAAAAAGAGCGCCAAAAAGAGAGACGTCCAGAAGGGAACCGCGAATTTTATCGCCGCGGAACATGGCCACAATATTGGGTACAATAAGGCCTAAATAGGAGATGGTGCCCACCGTGACCACCACAGAAGCTGTAATAAGCGCTGCAATGGATAAGCCTCCAAAGAGTATGCGCTGATAATGCACCCCTAAATTGCTGGAAAAATCCTTGCCCAAACCTACTATATTAAAATGATTGGCATATATATAGGAAATAAGAATAAGGGGCAGCACCAAGAAGACGATTTCGTAGCGGCCGCGAATAATGAGCGAAAAATCTCCCACCAAGGTGGATTGAATGGTTTGCATAAGGTCATAACTATAGGCAAAGTGTGTGGTGATACCGCCAATAACATTACCAAACATAATGCCGATAAGGGGCACCATAATCACATCTTTAAATTTAATTTGCTGGGTAAACCATACAAAAAACCATGTGCCTATGATGGAAGTAACAAAGGCCACGGCGGTCTTTTGCCACAGCGTAGCCATGGGAAAGAGTAAGAGCGAGAGTAATACGCCAAATTGCGCAAAGGCCACTGTGGAGCTGGTGGAAGGGGAGACGAATTTATTCATGCAAAGATTTTGCATAATAAGCCCGGCAACGCTCATGCCTATGCCTGTACACAATATGGCTAAAAGGCGCGGCAAGCGCGAAATCAAGAGAATGCTTACTTGCTGAAAATCCCCCTGCATAATGCCGTGCAAGGAAATATCCATGGGGCCTACAAAAAGTGAAATACAGGAGAAAATACCTATGAGTGCGGCCATAAGTACAGAGTACTTATACTGATGCCAAAAAGTTTCTGAAAACAAAAAATGCTCCTCTTCCATTACAGAAAGCCCGTGAAAAATCACGGGCTTTTTACTTATTTTAGTTTATACGATATGGGAACCCGTACATTTAAGGCGGTGTTTACGCCGACACTTTGCCCTATGAGTTTACCAGCTAATTGTTCAGTGGCTTTACGCAAAACTGTGGGGCCACTGCCTACTACTGTGGCTGAGGTTACAATCCCTTGATTATTTAAAACCACATGCAAAGTAATGGCACCTTGAATACCTTTTTTCATGGCTTGGCGAGGGTACTTTTTGTATTTTTCCACCAGCCCTACCAAGAGGCCTAAGGCCATTTTTTCGGCCTGCATTTTTTGCGCTGCCAGTTCTGCGCCATTGTCTGCTACCCCTGCTACCCCTGCTACCGTTGGCGCAGGCGTTGCCTTGGGCACTACCTTAGGCTTCACCTTGGGTTTAGGCCGAGGTTTTGGCGGCGGCGGTGGCGGCGGCGGTTTGGGTTTGGGCTCCGGTTTAACTTCTGGAGGTGGCGGCGGCGCTTCATAAATAATATGCAGCGATTCCTCCGCCAAAATTTTCTCTATTTTTTTGGGCTTTATAAATATTTCTTGTTCAATCTCTATGGGGAAAGCCAAGGGCATTATGGCAGGCTGAACCAGGAGTTTTTCGGCAAACTTAATACTTGCCAACATAAGGCACAGTACTATGGCGCCTATGATGCCCATGGAGGCCAGACGGCTTTGGCGCATGGGCTTTTGCGAGCGCCAAGCGCCATCACCCCCATCATTTTTCCGTGCTGATAACAAAGCGGCCCTCTCTTTCTACTTTGGCCATGTTTACCACTTCCACAAAGGCTTCAAAGGGTGCAGCCTTATCCACATATACATTCAGTACAGCGGTGCTGTCATTACGCAGCTCAGCTATCAATTGCTCCAACTCAATGCGCTTATCTTTGTAAAACAAAGAACCGTGTTGAGTAATGGACACCAGTATTTCTTTAGACTTTTCCTCGGGAGTGTCTGCTTGCTCAGCCTTTGGCAAAATAATTTCCATAACCGGCTTACTAAAGGTGGTGGTCATGATGAAAAAGATGAGCAGCATGAATACCACGTCGATGAGCGGTGTTAAGTCTACTGCCAAATCTTCATCATTATCTTCATCATAGGGATCCATACTTAGGCTCCTTTAGGGCTTTCGCTGTGACGCTTTTTCCAAACGCCCACGGCTCTGTAGCTGTATTCAATGGCTTCCACGCGAAAACCCTTGAAGCGTAATAAAA
>CAYJAL010000231.1:0-2810 GCA_964367875.1 uncultured Desulfovibrionaceae bacterium
CAGCTGGTCGTATTGATCGCTTCCGCAAAAAGTACGCTAAGTTTGACAACAAGTAAGCCCCTTTTAAAGGGTTTGCTGCAAACTTTTGACTTGCCAAGCTTTTTTGACTGTGTTCTCCCAAGGTATATTTTGTTTACCTTGGGAGGGCATAGCCCCCCAAGGCATCTTCAAAAGCATTTTCAGAAGTATCTTAATTTTATAAGGAAAACACCTTATAAAAAAGATACCTTTACTTGTTTATTAGCCCCCTAGGCATATTTGAGGTTTTCATGAAAACTCCCCCCTTACGCTCTTTATTGACAAAAATTGTGTCAAACACCTGCCCCGTAGTAGGTGGTCAAGCCGTTATGGAAGGAGTCATGATGCGCCACCAAGACCATTACGCCTTGGCCGTGCGCCATGCCGACGGTACCATTGTGGCCGAAAGAAAACCTTGGTTTTCCCTTACCAAACACCCCTTGCTCAAATGGCGCTTTGTGCGCGGATTTCCTGTTCTTTTAGAGACCTTAGTCAATGGTATTAAAGCTTTAAATCGCTCGGCAGAGCAAGCGGCCGAAGGGGAAAATGAAAAACTGGAAACATGGCATATAGTGGTAACCATGCTGGTAGCCCTTGGCATGGCCGTGGTGCTTTTTGTAATTTTACCGCATATGCTCTCCCTGCTCATGACCTGGATGGGTCTTGGCGGCGATGTGGAAGCCCTTTCCTTTCATCTTTGGGACGGCCTTTTTAAATGCGCCATTTTTGTGAGCTATATAGTAGCCATTTCCCTTTTGCCCGATATTCGCCGTGTATTTCAATATCATGGCGCAGAGCATAAGGTTATTCATACCTTTGAAAGCGGTGGCGAAGTTACCGCCCATGAAGCCATGCGCATGAGCCGATTGCATCCGCGCTGCGGCACCACTTTTTTGCTCTTTGTTATTTGTATTTCCATTATTTTGCATGCCCTCTTGGTTCCTTTGCTTTTAGCCATCTGGTCTCCCGAAAGCGCTATCAGTAAACATGCCGTGACCTTGCTTTTTAAGTTAGCCCTTATGATACCCATAGCCTCCTTGGCTTATGAGCTTATCCATGTGGCTGCGCGCATGAACCAATATTCCCTTTTGGGACGAATTTTACGTGCTCCCGGCTTATTATTACAAAGGCTCACCACCTATGAGCCCAAGCACGATCAAGTGGAGGTGGCCATTGTGGCTTTATATGAAGCCCTTGGCAAAGATGCTCCCGAACAAGTGCGCCCTGTGCACTATGAACCCATGCAAGGCTAAGAGCCTTGTGGGTACGCCCTTAGAAACATATTTTTAAGCATTTTACACAAAGGATATAGTATGTTTGCCAAGCTCGAAGCTTTGGAAAAAAAATACATGGAATTAGAAGCCCAATTGGCCGAACCCGATGTATTTAATGATCAGGATAGCTACCGTAAGCTCACCAAGGCTCATGCCGATTTGCGTGATGTGGTAGATCTTTTTCGTGAGCACCGCACCTTGCAACAGCAAAAGGAAGAAAATACCCTTTTGCTCAGCGATAGCGATGCCGATATGCGCGCCATGGCGCAAGAAGAAATTGCCGCTGCTGACGAGCGCTTGCCAGAAATTGAGCATCAGCTCAAAATATTACTCCTGCCCAAAGATCCTCTGGATGACAAAAATACCATCTTGGAAATCCGCGCCGGTACAGGCGGTGATGAGGCTTCCCTTTTTGCGGCAGACCTTTTCCGCATGTATACACGTTATGCCGAGGTAAAGGGCTGGAAAACAGAAATCATGAGCGAATCCCCCACGGATACCGGCGGCATGAAGGAAGTTATTTGCCTTATTTCCGGTGATCGTGTGTATAGCCAGCTAAAATACGAAGCCGGTACCCACCGCGTGCAACGCGTGCCTGCCACGGAAACCCAAGGCCGTATCCACACCTCTGCCGCTACGGTAGCGGTTATGGCTGAAGCCGATGAAGTGGATATTAACATTCGCCCCGACGATTTACGCATTGACGTATACCGCGCCTCCGGTGCCGGCGGTCAGCACGTTAACAAAACAGAATCTGCCGTGCGTATTACACATATACCCACAGGCACCGTAGTGACTTGCCAAGACGAAAAAAGCCAGCACAAAAATAAGGCTTCGGCCATGAAGGTGCTTGCCTCGCGTATTTTGCAGGCAGAGCAAGAAAAGCAAAATGCCAGCATGTCTGCCGACCGTAAGGCACAAGTGGGCTCCGGTGACCGCTCTGAACGTATTCGTACCTACAACTTCCCCCAAGGACGTTGTACAGATCACCGCATTAACTTGACCTTATACTCTTTGGAAAAAATCATGGAAGGTGATATTGCCAACCTTTTGGAGTCGCTGAACACCTTCTATCAAACAGAAGCGCTGAAAAATCAATCAGAAGCTTAAGTTTTTCACACTAAAGGCTCATGGATGATATGTCACCATGAGCTTTTTTTTGTGGGGAAAGTGAGGAAAAATGCTCTCGCTTACAATACCCCCTACCTCTAAACTCCGCCCACAACCTGGATTGCCGCGCTGCGCTCGCAATGACAGAGACGAAGAACACACCCTCCTCAAAATCCCCTACCTTTCCCCCTTGTCCGCAGGACAATAAGGGGGATGTCATGACGCGAAACGTAGTGAAGCGGAAAGACAGGGGGTTCCCTTCGAGGCGTCGCGCTTTTGTCTCCTTTTACAGGGGACAAAGCTAGAATTGCCATATTATTTCAGCAACAAAAGCGCGACTGGTTGTTTTTTGAGGGATGTATTTAAATTTTCAGATTTTACGTGCGCACAAGGAAGGGATTTTTTTCC
>CAYJAL010000232.1:0-2789 GCA_964367875.1 uncultured Desulfovibrionaceae bacterium
CTTTATTATGCGCATACCTTTACTTTCGCTTACTAATACAAGACACATCACCATGTAAGTCTGGAATGCAAAAACAATTGGCATCGGTGAAACTGATGTCAGTTTTTTTATGTTGCAAGTATGTAAGGAAAAGAGAGTTAAAATCACCGATAATTCTATACCAAGAATGCTTTTGAGATACGTTAATAGCAATTGCCCTACAAGATAAAAAACAATTGGTATCGATGCAATTGATGCCAGTTTTTTATCTTGTAGGGCAATTGTGGCGTTCTATGATATATTATATGCTATAGCAAAGGCGAAGCCTCCAGCAATTCACCCAGCGAAAATTCACGCACAATTTCCCCATCAAAAATACTACAGCTCACAGCTAAATCTTCTTCACTGCCTTGCTGTAAGGAACGCAAAAGGGGGAATACTTCAAAGCTGGGCACTTGCCCCTTGGGAAATTGCCCCAGCGCCCACACGGCCATGGCTCTGCACACGGCGTCTTCGTCGGCACCGGCAATATTCTTCATAAGCCATGGGATAATCTTATCACACAGCTCTGGCCTTGCCCCTGCAAGACGCCCCACTGCCCAATAACAAGAGCGGCGCAAAAGGGCATGATCGCAATAATTATCATCGCGCCCTGTATCTATGATGTAGGACAATAAAATACTATGAAATTCCTTGGCCATTTTTTCCGATTGCACTAAAATTTCCGCAAAAGCTTCGGGAATACCCCAACCAATATTGCCGGATTCTTCGTTCATATGCCACATGAGGCGACGCATAATATTGCGCGCATCTTCGGGCTTGGCCTCGGCCATCTTGGCAATGCACAAACCCAAAGCATAAGCCGCTCGGTGGGTCATATCCTCACCTAACAGTAAAAAGGACAATAAAGGCCCTGTGGCTTCCTTGGGATCCATGGCCTCTATATGTACCATAGATTCTTTCCACGTATCTGCCTGCAAATATTCTTTCAACACTTTTTTATGATTGCGTAAACGTGCCATCTTAGGCTCCTTATAGCTTGAGTATTATTTTACTGTTTCAGAACAATGTTGCATGCGCTCTTTATGTTTTTCACCCCAGTAGTGCATAGCATATAAAACCTCCTCAAGGCTTTGACCATACTCACTAAGATGATATTCCACCCTTGGCGGCATTTCTGCATAAGCTGTGCGTATAATCACACCATCATTCTCTAATTCTTTTAACTGAGAGGTAAGCATGCGCTGCGTTACTGCAGGAATTCTTTTTTTTAATTCGCCAAATCTTTGCACACCCTGTTTCATGAGTATAAAGAGTATTATGGGCTTCCAACGCCCGCCTATCACTGAAAGGGTAGCGCTCACAGGGCAACGCAAAGGGTGATATTTATTTGTAGCTTCCTGCATGATTCTATCCTATTGGTTACTTTTTTGTGCCTAAGTATTATAATTGTGGGCACTTGCAATATACTTCTAAAAAGTTTAGCAACAATCTTAATTCTTGGCAAATATTACTAATAAGCCATATTGGCTAAAATTAACTCACTCATAAAAGGAATATATACATGTTAAGCAGAAGAGCATTTCTTAAAAGCGCTACCCTTGCCGGCACAGTAGGTGCCGTATCTCTTGCAGCCCCCTTAGCCTCTACCAGCCAAGCTAGTACCGTCATGACAGGCATGCAAACCATTATGACCCGTCGTAGTATTCGTGAATACACCGATGAAGCCATTAGCGATAAACACATTGAAAGCCTTTTAAAGGCCGCCATGCAGGCTCCCAGCGCAGGCAACGAGCAACCTTGGGAATTTTTGGTGGTAACTGATAAAGCGAAGTTAGAAGCTATTACTACCATGAAAAAAGGTGTAAAGATGGCTAAGGGCGCACCCCTAGCTATTTTAACTTGTTATAATACCGAGCTCGTTTCAGAAGCGCAAAAAGCCTTTGCCGTGCAAAGCATAGCCTGTGCCACACAAAATATACTTTTAGCCGCTCACGCTTTGGGTTTGGGCGCCGTTTGGACAAGCGCCTATCCCAATGAGAAGTTTGTAAAAATATACCGTGAGCTTTTTAACCTTCCAGCTCATATTGTACCTGTGGCCTTTGTGGTTATAGGACATCCTAAAAATCCAGTGGAGCCTAAAAACGACTATAAACCTGAACGCGTGCATACGAACGTTTGGTAAGGAGTATTTATGAATTTAACCAGAAGAAACTTTTTCACCCTTGCTGGCTTAACAGCCACAGCTTTAGCAGTAAAACCTAGCTTTGTTTTAGCTCAAGAAAAATCCACCATGAATGTTATTGATGCGCTTATGACACGCCGCTCTGTACGTGCCTATACCGATGCACCAGTTACCAATGCTCAAGTGGATACCATATTAAAAGCTGCCATGCAGGCTCCCAGCGCTTACAATGAACAGCCATGGGAATTTATTGTGGTGCGAAATAAAGAAACCTTAGAAAAGATAGCAGATATTAACAAATACGCCCTAGCAGCAAGAACAGCACCCATGGGTATTTTAACCTGTATTAATGCCGATCTTATTAAGCATCAAGATCAAAAAGAATACGCCATCATGGACGTTTCCAATGCTACCATGAGCATTTTATTGGCTGCCCATGGTCTTGGCTTAGGCTCCGTATGGACGGGTATCTATCCCAATCAGGAACTTGTTCCTCCCATGAAAGAACTTTTTAACCTACCAGAAAATATCACCCCCATGGCCTTTGTGGTTTTGGGACATACAAAACACACGCCAAAACATAAAGATCATTTTAAGCCTGAGCGTATTCGTCAAGAAAAGTGGT
>CAYJAL010000233.1:0-2767 GCA_964367875.1 uncultured Desulfovibrionaceae bacterium
GGAGCACGATTGGAAATCGTGTGTACGTTAATCGCGTACCAAGAGTTCGAATCTCCTCCTCTCCGCCATAAGTGAAAAAAATCAGTAAATATAAAGCCCAAAAGTGAAGAGTCAAATTCACCTTTGGGCTTTTTTTTTATTGGTCTACTTTTTTTGCCTTTATTGGGTAACAATTGGGTAACAGTAGTATTTTTCTTTTTTTATACCAATGACTAGCACAGGGAGGGCTTATGATTATTGTCTATTCCGGCAATGGTAAGGGCAAAACCAGCGCTTGCGTAGGGCAGGCCATACGCGCCCATGGGCAAGGTCTTAAAGTATGCTTTGCCCAGTGCATGAAATCTGATCAACAAACAGGCGAACAGCAATTTTTACACACACTCTTGCAAGAAGATTTTTTCATAGGCGGTAAGGGCTTTTTTACCAGAGAAGAGCAGCGCCCTGTGCACAGAACGGCGGCCTTGCAGGTGCTTAGCTGGGCGCAAGAAAAAAGCCTCACAGCGCATATGCTTATTATAGATGAAGCCCTCTATGCCTTAAAAAGCGAGCTTATATTCCAAGAAGAGCTAGAAGCCCTCATGGATGTATGCCAAGAGAAAGGGGTGCACTTGGTGCTTTCCGGCAGGGGGTTGCCCTCATGGCTTGTGCGAAGAGCAGATATTGTCTCAGAAATTGCCGACATAAAACATGCTTGTAAAAGCGGCGTCCCTGCTACCAAGGGTATAGAGTTTTAATATGAGTGTACGCGCGGCTTTATCTTTTTTTACTACCATACCCATGCCTAAGGCGCAGCAACACGAAAGCCCCCCTTCTTTAGATGGCATTATGGCTCATGCGGCCACAGCAGGCCTGGTGGTGGGCGTAGGCGTGGGCCTAGTTTTGTTGGCGGGCACAGTTTTTTTTAATGTTACCATGGGTGCTGTGTTGGCATCTTTGGCATGGGCAGTGCTTACAGGGGGCTTGCATTTAGATGGGCTTGCCGATTGCGCCGATGGGCTGGTGGTGGAAGCGCCGCCTGCCAAGCGCTTGACCATTATGAAAGATCCCACCGTGGGCACCTTTGCCCTTATTGCTGTATTTTTTGTTTTGGCCATAAAAGTAGCGGCCTTGTGGCATATGGCACAGTGCTATGTTATGGCAGAAAATATGGGCATACAGGGCAGCGGCGCTTTTTTTAGCCTTGTTCTTTTAGCTTTTATAGCGGCACTGGCCAGAGCCTTAATTTTTGTGGCTTGCCGCGCCCCCAATGCCAGAGCGCAAGAGCAGCATCAAGGTCTGGGGCAAGCTGTGACTCAGGGCATTAGCCCCCGTACAGAAAGAAATACGGCGTTTTTAATGCTGGCTTTGCTTGCCATTACAATGTTTTTAGGCGTGAAACTTATGGGGCTTGCATGGTACTCTTTGCCACTGGCTTGCGGCGGTGCTGTGGCCATGACTTTTGCCTTGGTGCGCTGGGCGAAAAAGCGTATTGGCGGCGTTACCGGTGATGTGTATGGCTGCCTTATTGAGCTGGCAGAATGCACCATGCTTGTGCTGATGTCGTAGTTTTTCCTTTGCCTTGCACGCCATCATAAGCTACAAGCAAAGCACAGCAACAATATTTTAGGTGCCCATGGGGGCATAATTGGGAAGTTCGTGAAAATCGACACTGACCCGCAACCGTAAAGATGTGTGTGAACATCATAGTCGGGAACCAGCCTAAAATAGAAGAAAAAACCTAGATAGGGTTTTTCGGTCTACGGTGTTTAGACCTATGGAGCATTTATGAAAGCACTTGGCTTGATTCTCTTTTCTTGTGTCCTCCTTTTCTCTCAGCCCATTTTTGCCAAAGAAGGTACCGTCCTTGTCATGTTTGGCACCACTGTGCCCAGCGCACAGGTAGCTTTGCAAAGATTGGAAGATACCTATGCGCAAATCTATGCCAAAAAAGGCCCCATGGTAGTGGCCTATACTTCTGATTTTATCCGTAAAAAGCTTAAAAAACAGGGTAAGGATGTTTTTTCCGTGCAGCAAGCCTTGGCGCATTTGGCAGCCCAAGGGGTGCAAGATGTGCGCATGCAATCCTTTCATATGACCCCAGCAGCAGAATATATGGAAACTCAGCGTGTGGCGGTAAAGTATTTGGTGGAAAATCCCCAACATTTTACCTCGCTTACCTTGGGCGACCCGCTTCTTGTTTCAGAGAAAGATATGCAGGAAACCGTGCAGGTGGTCCTAAAGAGCCTGCCCACGCAGCGTAAAGCAGAGGAAGCAGTGCTACTTATGGGACATGGCAATGATCATGGCCCCGGTGATTTGGTGCTGAAAGCCACGGCGCAGGCTTTTGCCAAGGCCGATAAAAATATTCATTTGGCCTGCGTAGAAGGGGCGCTTACCTTTGATGCAGCCTTAAAGGAATTACAGGCTAAGGGCATAAAAACCGTATGGCTGATGCCCTTTATGCTGGTGGCCGGTGACCATGCTGTTAATGATCTTGTGGGTAAAGAGGCCGATTCTTGGGCTTCTCAGCTTACAAAGGCCGGCTTTGAGGTACAATCCCATGTGATAGGCCTTGGGCAGGTTCCTGGCATTGGGCAAATCTTTTTGCGTCATACTAAGGACGCCTATGTGGAGCTCAGTTCCATTCGTCAGGCCGATTAGGTTTAACAGGTCGCTCAAAAAGTGCACATTGTTTCATCAAACGTGTTTTTTACTCCAGTTACGTATGTTTGATCCGACCCAAAGGGCTTGTAGCCGTTAGGTGAGGAACGAACCTTACGGATATCGT
>CAYJAL010000234.1:0-2746 GCA_964367875.1 uncultured Desulfovibrionaceae bacterium
GCACATACACTTCTGCCTCATGTAATATACGCCATATTTCAGCAAAGCTTTGGGCTCTTTGGGCTTCGTCTGTACTGTGCAGGGCTTTTTCCATGGCAACATCTAAGGCCGCCTTTTGCGCAATATGTTTTTGAGCATGGTGCTCAGCATGGCCCGGTACCAGCATGCTACTTAAATAAGCGAAAGGCACATAGGGAGCACCGTAAGAATTGGCAAAAATAAGCTCAAAATCCCCTGAAATTTGGGAATCCATAAAAGCCACGCCTTCTTCACCCTCAAGGCGCACATCCACGCCTATGACAGCCAAGTTACTTTGCACCACTTGAGCTATGGAGCGCATAAGGCTTTCATGAGCCACAAATTTTATACTGAGCTGTAAAGGCAGACCATTTTTTTGACGGAATTTTTCCCCCTCAACGCGCTTCCAACCGGCGGCATCCAAAAGGGCTTCTGAGGTAGCTACATCATAAGGATAAGGCTCTAAGCTCGTATTGGCATAAGGTAAGGATGTATGCATAAGCATTTCAGCAGGCAATTCTTGATGGAGCAAAACCCCTTGTAAAATTCCCTTACGGTCTATGGCACGCATAAGAGCTTTACGCACTTGAAGATCTTGCAAAGCGCCCTTACCGCTATTCATGGCAATAATACGTGTATTACGCGGTCCGGACATATGCGTAACATAGGCATCGTCGGCCTCAAAAAGTGCATAGGCATCGGGTTGTACTTCTGCTGAACCATGGTCTCCCATGGCAGAAACCAGCATATCAATACCTTGTGTTTCCAAGGCTACGGCGCGGGCTTCAGCGTCTGGAATAACTTTCACAACAACTTTTTTAAAACCCTCAGCCGGAAGTGCACTGGCATTCCAATATGTTGCATGACGCACGAAGACATCATATTGACCATTTTTGCGCTCTTGCCATACCCAAGGCCCTGTGCCTACGGGTGTAAGAGGCTGACCTTGCTTAACGGCATCTAACACACGCGGCGAAATAAAGCGTACAGGACGCACAAAGGTAAGCTCTTGCAAGGTGGCGGCATAAGGGCTTTTTAAGGTAAGTTCAAAAGTATGCGCATTTACAGCCTTATATGAATCTACACGGGCAATGAGCTCTAACCAGCTATGGCGCTCTTTACGAGCAAAAACAGTGTCGAAGTTTTTCACCACAGCTTCTGCCGTAAAAGGCTCGCCATCGGAAAAAAACACATCTTTGCGTAAGGTAAAAGTATAGGTTTTTTGATCGGGAGAAAGGGTCCACGCTGTGGCAAGACAGGGCATAATTTTGCCATTTTCACCGTATTGCAAGAGCGGTTCATACACCATGGCCTGTGCAAACATCATATTGGCGCCATAGTCATGGGGATTAAGCGGGCCCACATGGGTGCTCCATGCGGTAACTAAGGTATCTTTATCAAAGCCCTCAGCGGCGTGAGCTGTGCTCGTGCCCAAGATAGAAGCGTTCACAAGAGGACCGCCCATAAGAGGACCAGTTAGGCAACATAAAGAAAAAGACAAAACAGTGCTTACACAAAATTTTTTCATAAACCCCTCCCTTTGTGTTGGCACTGTATACAAAAGGGAGGGGCGTGTCAATTTTTTAAAATCGTGCTACGATTTATTTTTTGCTCGTGAAATTTATTGCAAAGAAATTTAACCAAATTCATAGAAATTTAAAGCCGGATTTTGCTTTATGCGCCCTTTTTCTGCCAATTTATCAAAAAAGAGCCGCAAACCTTGAAGCTCGTCTCCACGCAAAGTGTAGAGCAAACCTTCATGGTAATAGGTGGAAAGCTCCTCACGAGATAAAGGACATCCATGTTGAGTAAGGTCTAAAATCACGTCCATATGGGCAAAGCTCCACGCTCTGGCTTCATGAAAAAGCAAAGTAGGATCTACACTAAAAAGCCTCGCCTCAGCGGCCTTGCGCGCCACAACCCACAGACCAAAAATAAAGGGCAGCCCCGTCCATTGACGCCAACCTTCAGCAAGGTCCAATCTATAGGTATAGTCCGCATGATGGCGCAAACGTAAGGCTTCATCTCCAATGGCTAAAAAAGCCTTGGGAGCTTTGCCTGTAGCTAGACATTGGCTTACATTGCCCACCGTATAGCGCGCCTGCACACCGTATTGCTCTTCTAAAAGTAATTGCAACAGGGCCGCAGAAGTGGCTGTTTCGCCGGTAATAAGAATATCTTCGCCTGTGAGCTCTTCAAAGGGACAGGATGAGAGCAAAAGCACACTCATAACAGGCCCACGCGAGCCTATGGAAAGGTCCTTCACCACATAATATTGCTCAGGGTGGCAGGCATATTCCAAGCAAGAAATGGAAGAAATATGCAACTCTTCTCTTTCCATCATGGAGTTTAACACCGCCGGCGGCGCCGAAACCAGCTCAAATTCATGGGCAATACGTCCTGACTCTAGGGGATAGTAAATGGGCAAGACATTTAAGTAGCCAATGCGGCCCATGCGTAAGGGAGTTTTCATGTGCGAAGCCCTTTTACTCGTCTATATAAGGTTGCGGCTGTAGAAGAGTGTAATCCATACTACGTTGCGCAGGTTTAAAACCCGCCGCCTTAATGATTTTATGAATTTCTGCACGGCTTAAGCAATAGGAAGTACCGGCGGCAGCCACCACATTTTCTTCCAGCATAAGCGAACCAAAGTCATTGGCTCCGTAAAAAAGACCCAATTGCCCAATATGCGGCCCCATGGTCACCCACGATGATTGAATATTTTTAA
>CAYJAL010000235.1:0-2737 GCA_964367875.1 uncultured Desulfovibrionaceae bacterium
TACCGAGCATGGCGGTTAAAGCATAACGTCTGGCATAAGTCATAGCGGAGCCCATGCCCTGTGGATCGTTCTTGGGCAGGGGCACAATGGTTAGCGATGCCTGCCACTGCCCCGATGAAGCATGGGTGAACTTGGTCTGTAAAGCCAAATGACCAGCGCCTAAGTGCTCAGGCGTAGGCATGGGCAGCTGTGTCATCCATATGCCGTTGGTTTGTAAGGCATCACGGCACGCCTCCATGACAGAATTGAGCGTGGCATAGTTGCTTTTGGTGAAAGGGTTTGCAGCATCCTTAAATGCTGGCTGTAACTGTTTTTGCACAACAAGTAAGGCTTTGGCTAAGGCCGTTATATCGTCGGATTGGTATTCTTGCATTTTGAGCCTCCTGAATGAAAATCCCCCTGCTTGTGTTAGCAAGCAGGGGGATTGATTTATGTTTATCTCAAGGGAGTGATATCTATTTAAAAATATTTGAAAGGCAATGTGGATGTTCATATTTTTTAGTAGATATCCACGTATGGATAATTAGCGTAATTGAACATGACTTTTAAGGGGGCGTCTAGCAAACAAAAACACGTGTCTGATTTTGGAGAGGTACAAGTATTATGCTAAGCTAGAATTTTATATAAAACAAACAGCTTAAAAGACATATTTCTTCCTTCCAATAGAAAAAACGAGTCTTTTATGATAAACTATGTCATTAGTAAATCTCTAGTACCCTATCTCCTATGCGCTTCACCACAGGTACTACAAGGGCATTACCCATGACAAAGTAGCGAAACTTCTCTGGCATGCCTGTATCAGTCCAATTATCGGCAAATCCATTGATACGCTCACATTCTGTGGGAGTAAGAAGCCTTAAGCCGCCAGTGACGGCATCTTCAATAACATGAGAGCTTCTGTTCACGCTAGATTCACTGGTAAGCATAGTACGAGCAGGCTTATCTAGTGTATCGGGAAAACACATGCCACCTTCTGCAAAGAAGTAAGGTTCACCATTAGGGCGCACTCTGGGGATTTTTTTAGCTCCCTTAAGGAACTGCCATTTATCTAAGCTCCCATTGAGGAAATATTTTTGACTTACCCCTTCCTTATGGCGAATTTCACGAAGAGTCACAGGGCTTTTTTCCACTGGAGGCAATTCTTCACTAAAAATACTACCCTCAAACATGACGCCACTATTATAAAAGTACGCCGAAAAATTGTCTGATACATTTTGTAAAGATGTATAGAATTTTTTATGCACGCTAGTCATTGTGGATTTTTTGGGGTTTCGCACTGCATGGACTGGAAAAGCAGGGGCAAAGAAGCCCTGCTCTTGCACCCATGTATACAGCCCCATGGCGGATGCAGAAGATATATCCTGCAGTTGTTGATACAGAGGAGTACCTTTTTTATAGGCAAAAATAAAAATTCTACGCCGCCTTTGGGCATGACCATAGTCAGCGGCATTGATTACGCGCCACTCCACAGCATAGCCAAGGTCGTGAAAGCAGCGGAGCATGATAGCAAAATCACGTCCTCTTTGACTGGCAGGAGACTTTATGAGTCGATCCACATTTTCAAGTAGAACGTATGAAGATTTATGCTTTTTCACAATATCGTGAATTTCCCACCACAAGACGCCTTTTTTACCCTCGATCCCCTTAGCGCAAGATTGTGCCACCGAGTAATCTTGGCAAGGAAAGCCCCCTACCAAAAGATCATGAGGCGGTACTAGCTCTTTTACCTTGGCAATATCCATATTCAAATGATTATCAGATTTACCAAAATGCGTAATATAGCAGTTATAGGCGTGTTGTTGCTTTTTTCCCGGTTCCCATTGGTTAGCCCAAATAGTTTTAAACGCAGGAGAACTTTGCTCAAGCCCCACTCTAAAACCGCCCACACCAGCAAAAAGTTCCACAACTTTTATTTCACTCATACTCAAATCCGCCACCTATTACTTGCCATAAGATACAATTTAATCTATAGTTCAAAGACTGCAAATAGCATATTTAGTTGAAAAGATCAAGTTTTTCAATGAAAAGTTAGCCCCTTTATTCTCATGTATTTTGGAGTAGTTATGTTTTCAGCGCAATACAATGATTACGACGCCAAGGATATAGAAAGACACGCTAAGCAATTAGAGCAGCATTGCCTTGGTGACTATGTACATGCGCAGAACACTCTCCAAACCTCTTCCTATTCCTCTGCCCATAAAGGCCAGCTAGGCAATCTCATAGAAGAACTCTTTTTTAACTACAAGCCAAATTCTAACCATGATGCGGATTTTCCCCATGCAGGGGTGGAATTAAAGATCACGCCGCTCAAACTCAAAGGCGCTCTACAAACGAAACAGCTTACCACTAAAGAACGCCTTGTGCTGAGTATGATAAATTTCCATGACGTAGTACATGAAGAGTGGGAAAATAACACGCTCATGGCTAAACTGCGCCATATTCTCTTTATGTTTTATCTGCATGAGCAAAAAGCTCCTTTGGAGCTTGTATTCAAGCTTGTTTCCCTTTGGTCTCCGTCAGAAGCCGATTTAGCTCAGATAAAGCAAGATTGGCAACTTATTGTGGATAAAATCAAGTCTGGGCATGCGCACACTCTTTCGGAAGCTGATACCAACTATTTAGGTGCGTGCCCCAAAGGTAAGAATAAAGAGGACACCACCACACAGCCTTTTTCATCAGAAAAAGCCATGCGCCGAGCCTTTAGCCTTAAGACCTCCTATATACGCACTATTTACCA
>CAYJAL010000236.1:0-2734 GCA_964367875.1 uncultured Desulfovibrionaceae bacterium
AGCTTCGTTATGTGAATTCCGAAGAAATCACCAAGGATTGCGTGGCTTCTGCCCTAAAAGGCTGTCATGGCGTGCTGGTTCCCGGCGGCTTTGGCTATCGCGGTGTGGAAGGTAAAATTGCTTCCATCCAATATGCCCGTGAAAATAAAGTACCATTCTTTGGTATTTGTCTTGGCATGCAATGTGTTGTTATTGAATACGCTCGCAATGTGGCCGGTATTGCCGATGCCAACTCTGAAGAGTTCGCCGCTGATTGTAAAAATAAAGTGGTGTACTGGATGAGCGAGTGGATAGACCCAAGCACAGGCAAAACAGAGCGTCGTCATGTGGATAGCGATATGGGCGGCACCATGCGTCTTGGTTCCTATGAATGCGCTTTAAGTGAAGGCACACGCGCTCACGATGCGTATGGTCAAAGTCTTATTGATGAAAGACACAGACATCGCTATGAATTTAACAATGATTTCCTTGAGCCTTTGCGCGAAAAGGGTCTTGTATTCAGCGGCATGTCCCCTGACAATACCTTAGTGGAAATTGTAGAAATTGCCGACCATCCTTGGTTTGTGGGCTGTCAGTTCCATCCGGAATTTAAGTCTACCCCCATGAAGGCGCATCCTTTGTTCCGCGGCTTTATTGCGGCTACTAAGGTACAGGCAAAAATCTAAATAACAGGCTGTTGAAAAAGCAGCGTCTACTGCGTCAGGCTTGTTTTTTGCTCCAGTCACGTATGTCTAATACGCTTCTTGCGCAAAAAACTTCGCCTTCCTTGTATTCACTACTTTTTGAACAGCCTGTTTAAATATATGTGTGAAAAAGGGCGGCGTAGCCGTTTGTGTTAGCGAGGAACGAGCTTTACACAAATCGAGAGCAACGCGTGCAACCAAGCGTCATCTAATTGCTAGACGCAGGTGAGGAATTTCCCTTGCCTGCGTTTTTTAATGAAGAATTTTTAGTAGGTTTTAATCGTCGTCGCTGTCGAAGTCGTCATCATCATTTATGATTTCATCGTGATCTGTATATCTTGACCTTCTTGAGCGAGTTGTTCTACTACAGAGAAAGTGAACTATGCCCACCAAGCTCACCAAAACCGACGCTACAATCATGCCGAAAATACTATCTGCCATAAGGTTTTCTGTGTTTTCTAATGTCATGACACAAAGCGTAATAACGCTGAAAAGTACGCCATAAAAGAGGAAGATTTTTTTAGTCATAGATATCCTTTAAGGGGGAGTAGTGATGTGGTATTTTAGGGAAAAAAAGAACTTTTGTATAGTTGCCTTCTGCGCCTTCAAAGTTTATGAAAGGTAAAATATTTACATAGTCTATATTATTAAAATATGAAAATGAGGAAAATATGAAAAAATACTCTGTAGTTATGGGCTTATGCTTTGCTCTCACAGGTTGCTTAGCTTCAGGGCCGGAAAAACCTTTAGAAGATATGGCTAAAGCCTTAGAAAATCGTGATGCCACAGCCTTTTTGTCCCATATGGATATGAAGCGTTATGCTACTGTAGATTTGCATAATACCACTCAGGGAAATTCTGCCCTAAGTGCCCTTAATGACGTAAGCAAAATGCTGGGTCTTGGCGCTGTGGATAATTTATTAGGCTCTGTGGTAGATATGGAAAAATCCCTCATGGAAGATTTTACGCGCTCTGTGAGCACTGGTGAGCTTATTAATCAATGCACACGTTCGCAAAAGCCGCAATGCCCTTGGGTGCCGGAATCTTTACGCGCAGCTAAAGTGAAAGAAATTTCTGAAAAAAGCGCCGTAGCTCAGGTGACTACCCCCGCCGGCATGACATCGTGGTTGGCTTTGGCTAAAGAAGGGGATGTGTGGAAGGTTGTGGGGCGTGCTGTGCTGGAAAAAGACGCCACCGGCGCTGCTGCAGCTCCCACGCCTGTGGTAAAAGATAACCAGAATAAGGTACAAGAAAAGCCCCAAAGTAATGAGCAGGGCACTGAAGAAAAAAGCCCGCCTCCACCGGTAACCAAATTATAAGCTATGCAGGCATTATTTATTAATAAACAGTCGCTTATTTTGGCCTCAGCATCACCGCGGCGACAGCTTTTTTTACAAGAACTCGGTGTGGCTTTTTCGGTGGTGCAGCCCCACGGCATTGAGCCTTTACCGGAAATGGGAGAAGAGCCGCATAGCTATGCGCAGCGCGCGGCTTCCGTAAAAGCGCAATTTGTGGCTAAGCATCATAAGGGCGCTGCCGTTATAGCGGCAGATACCGTGGTGGCTGTATATGACCCTGCGGCTTATAATGAGGCTGGGGCTCATAATGGGGCTGAGGCTCATAATGGGGCTGAGGGGCATAATGGGCTTGGCGAAATCTTTGGTAAAC
Organism: uncultured Desulfovibrionaceae bacterium; assembly: GCA_964367875.1. Classification (GTDB taxonomy): domain Bacteria; phylum Desulfobacterota; class Desulfovibrionia; order Desulfovibrionales; family Desulfovibrionaceae; genus CAYJAD01. The sequence goes on from CAYJAL010000236.1 coordinate 2,352, forward strand.
CCAAAGATGCTGCCCATGCACTGCGCATGTTAAAAGCCTTGGCAGGGCGTGAGCATAAGGTTATCTCTGCGGTGAGTCTTATTCTCCCTTGGGGCGAAGAAGTGCTTTTTTATGATAGCACTGAGGTGCATTTTCATGCTTGGTCTGAGGAAATTTTAAGCGCCTATGCGCATTGTGGTGAGCCGCTGGATAAAGCCGGCGCCTATGCCATTCAAGGGCAGGGGGCTTTTTTGGTGGATAAAATTGTGGGCTCATGGAGTACGGTGGTGGGCTTACCTGTGACGCAGCTTGTGCAGGCATTATTGGAGTATGAGCTTATAAATTAGTTTTTTTTGTGGGGGGAAGGGGAAACTTTTGCTAGCGCCAAAAAGGTTCCCCTTCCC
>CAYJAL010000237.1:0-2729 GCA_964367875.1 uncultured Desulfovibrionaceae bacterium
CAAGGCAAGTGCTTTGCATATCTTGTAAAAGCTGAATGTGCATTTCCATATTGCCTGGGCCCACAGGAATGGCAAGAGCCCCGAGAGCTTCACAGCCTTGTTGAAATCCGGCTCCTGCAGTCCAAAGTCCATAGCCCACAGCCACTTGTACCCTGTCCATGGCGGTAAGGCCGGCCATAGTATAGCAACGCCCCATTTGTAAATTAAAGGTATCCACATCTTTTTGGGTGTAGGCCAAAATTTTGCGCTTGCCTGTAGTGCCGGAAGAAGCATGAATGCGCACCACATCTTCTTCTGGTACGCTTAGCAAGGGCAGAGGGTAGCCCTCGCGCAAATCTTCCACAGAAGTAAAGGGGAGTTTACGCACATCTGCAAGACTTTGTATGTCTTCTGGGCATATATGACCAAGTTTTGCGCGATATTGTGGGGAGACTTGGGCGCGTTTTATGGTGGCGCGAATGCCTTCTAGCTGATAGGTTTCAAGGCTTTTCCCCTCGTGAGCCATATGGTCGAGGTCTTGAATACTCTTGGTAAAGGTCTTAATATTATTCATATATTCCTCAAAATCTCTGCCTTGGCAGGGATTGCTTTTTACACAGGAAAAAGGTACACAAGCTATGTCTTGCCATGAACAGGATATGAACAGGCAGAGAGTAAAAAATCTTGCTTGCAAAGTAGCGCGTTACAAAAGCTTAGCCAAGGACTTTTACTCTATAGCTCTTTTTCTGTTCTTTGAAAAGGCATACTGTATACAAAAAGTAAAGTAGTTTTTAATGGTATATAAACAAAGGAGTTATTGTGCGTATACTTGTTATTGGTTCGGGCGGAAGAGAACATGCTTTGGTGTGGAAACTGAATCAAAGCCCCACAGTAAAAGAAATTTACATTGCACCCGGTAATGGTGGTACTGCCCTTGAAAAAGTAAAGCATGTGCCCATTGCCGTAGAAGAAATTACCTCCTTGGTGCGCTTTGCGCAAGAAAAGAAAATTCAATTGGTAGTTCCAGGGCCAGAACTTCCCTTAACCTTGGGTATTGTGGATGCCATGAATGCCGTGGGCATTCCTTGCTTTGGGCCTGACAAGTATTGTGCTCAATTAGAAGGCAGTAAATCCTTTGCCAAGGGTGTCATGGTTAAGGGCAATGTTCCCTGTGCTTCCGGTTCGCATTTTAGTAATCATGCCGCTGCTGTGGCCTATGTGAAAGAACATGGCGCACCTGTGGTGGTGAAGGCCGATGGCCTCGCCGCGGGCAAGGGTGTTGTTGTTGCCAAAACCGAAGAAGAAGCCATCGCCGCTTTGGATGCCATCATGGTGGATAAAATTCATGGCCCTGCCGGCGCAGCTGTGGTTATTGAAGAATTTCTTGAAGGTGAAGAAGTTTCCTTCTTGTGCTTTTGTGATGGTAAGCACGCTGTGGCACTGCCTTCTGCACAAGACCATAAGGCGGTGTTAGATGGCGATAAAGGCGCTAATACCGGTGGTATGGGAGCCTATTCCCCTGCGCCCATTTTGCAAGCCAATCGCTATCAAGAAATGCTGGAAGTGGCTATTTTACCCATTTTGGAAGTGTTTGGTAGCTCCAAACACCCCTTCAAAGGTGTGCTTTATGCAGGCCTTATGATGACAGCCAAAGGGCCTAAAGTTTTAGAGTATAATACACGCTTTGGCGATCCTGAATGCCAGCCTTTGCTCATGCGTTTGAAAACGCCTTTGGATAGCATTATGATGGCTTGTGTAAAGGGTAATTTAGATACATTGCGCATTGAATATAGCAATGACGTGGCCGTGGGCGTAGTGTTAGCTGCTGAAGGCTATCCTGAAACCTATGCCAAGGGCATGGAAATTACAGGTCTAAGAGAAGCTGAAGCCGTGGGTAATGTAAAGGTTTTCCACAGCGGTACTGCCTTGGAAAATGGTAAAGTGATTTCCACAGGCGGACGTGTGCTTTGTGTAACAGCTCTCGGGCATGACTTAAAGGCTGCCCAAGAAACGGCCTATGCCGCCATGGCAAAAATTAAGATGGATAAAGGCCAATACCGTAAAGATATAGCCTTAAAAGGCATTAAACGTTTACAAGGATAAAACAATGGCAAAAGTAGCAATTTTTATGGGCTCCATTTCTGATGAGCCCCAAATCAGCCCCTGCACGGAAATTTTGAAGAAATTAGGCATTCCCTTTGTCTTCACCGTAACCTCTGCCCACCGCACCCCCGAGCGCACCGAAAAATTGGTGAGTGAATTGGAAGAAGGTGGCGTACAAGTCTTTATTTGCGCCGCCGGTATGGCTGCACATTTAGCCGGCGCTGTGGCGGCTCGTACCATTAAGCCTGTTATTGGTATTCCCGTATCCAGCGCTTCATTGGCTGGTATGGATGCTTTATTTGCCACAGTACAAATGCCTCCCGGATTCCCTGTGGCCACTGTAGCCACAGATAAAGCTGGCGCTCGCAATGCCGCATGGCTTGCCGCACAAATCTTATCTTTGCAAGACGCTAGCTTGGCTGAAAAAATTCAAGCTGCACGTGAGCAATTTAAAGAAGATGTGGAAAAAGCTGGTCAAGAAGTGATGCAAAAGTATCAGTAACCCATTGTGATTATGCTAAAACGCCCCTTAAAGAATATTTGAGGGGCGTTTTTTTGTGGAGAAGTTACGCGTGTTTGTTTACTTCACACAAAAAAAAGCGCCTTAAAAAAAGGCGCTTTCAAAATTTTGTCGTCTAAACTTAGAT
>CAYJAL010000238.1:0-2701 GCA_964367875.1 uncultured Desulfovibrionaceae bacterium
TCGGGCAGGGCAAGCCAAGGTCTTGCCCTGTGGCACTGCTAGACTTGCTAGCTCCTCTCGATGTATGAAGCTTAAAGTATATATGAGCTAACATTTATCAACAAGTATCTCATGTGCGCAATAGTAAGTACTTCCAAACTTTATAGATGCCACAGCGAATATTTTTTTAATTTTTCTCCCTACTGCGCTTCCCTCGCAATGATGACATATGTAGTTTTTTTAATGTATAAATGCTGTTTATCTCATTAGTACAAAAAAAGGGGAGGCGCCCAAAAGCGTCTCCCCATAAAGGTGGTATTTACAAAGTAAAAACTACTTCTTCAATGCAGCGGCCACGGTTTTACCAAAAAGACCCAGCTCTTTGATAACGGTAATGCCGGCATCTTCCATGGCTTTGATTTTATCTTCACCGCGTCCCTTAGAACCGGAAATGATGGCGCCAGCATGGCCCATGCGTTTTCCAGGAGGGGCTGTAAGGCCTGCAATAAAGCCAAACACAGGCTTAGGATAGTTAGTTTCTTTAATGTAAGCAGCGGCCTTTTCTTCGTTGTCACCGCCAATTTCACCAAGCATGCACACGGCATGGGTTTCGGGGTCGTCACGGAAAAGTTTTAAGAGGTCGATGAACTTCAGACCGGGTACTGGGTCACCGCCCATGCCGATAACGGTACTTTGACCAAGGCCTTCACTGGAAAGCTGATGCACAGCTTCGTAGGTGAGGGTACCGGAGCGGCTGATAAGGCCAATATTGCCTTCTTTATGAATATAGCCGGGTTGAATGCCGATTTTGCACTTGCCGGGGCTGATGAGGCCTGGGCAGTTAGGACCAATAAGCTTCACGCCTTTGGCATTTAAGTGTGCTTTGGCGCGTACCATATCCAGCACAGGCACGTGCTCGGTGATGATAACTACCAATTCTACGCCGGCATCGGCGGCTTCGCAAGCACCGTCAGCGCAGCCGGCGGCAGGTACAAAGATAACCGAAACATTGGCGCCGGTTTTTTCCACAGCTTCTTTAACGGTATTAAAGACAGGTACACCCAGCACTTCTTGACCGCCCTTACCGGGGGTAACGCCTGCTACGATATTGGTACCATAGTCTAACATTTGTTGCCCGTGGAATTGGCCTTCGCGGCCGGTGAGGCCTTGCACCACCACACGGGTGTTTTCATCAATAAGAATACTCATGTGGTCTCCCTTATGCTTGTTTTGTCAGTTCAGCAATTTTTTGTGCGGCATCGGCCATGGAGTTGGCTGTGGTGATATTTACACCGCTTTCTGCAATGATTTTACGGGCCAATTCTACGTTGGTGCCTTCCATACGAACTACAAGAGGTAGCTGTAAGTTAATTTCTTTAACAGCTTGTACCACGCCTTCGGCTACGATGTCGCAGCGTAAGATGCCACCAAAGATATTGATGAGAATGCCGCGCACATTGCTGTCGGAAAGCATAACTTCAAAGCCTTTTTTTACCATTTCCACATTGGCACCGCCGCCGGCGTCAAGGAAGTTGGCAGGCTCTGCGCCGGCTTGCTTAATGGCGTCCATGGTGGCCATGGCAAGGCCTGCGCCGTTTACCATGGTGCCCACATAACCGTTAAGGCGTACATAGTTTACGCCCAGCTGAGCAGCTTTAAGCTCTAAGGGATCGGCTTCGTCGGGATCTTCCAGAGCTTGAATTTCAGGATGGCGCTTTAAAGCGCTTTCGTCAAAATTCATTTTGCAGTCAAGAGCCACAATATTGCCTTCTTTATTGACGGCAAGGGGGTTGATTTCCACTTGGGTGGCGTCTTTTTCTACACAAAGTTTTACAAGGTTGCTGATAAGAGCCACACCTTGAGTAATTTGGGCAGGGGTTAAACCGCAACCAAAAAGCAGTTCACGAGCTTGGAAAGGCCAAATTTGATGAGCACCGTCAAGGCGTGTGGTGAAGATGCGCTCTGGATTTTTTTCAGCCACTTCTTCAATGTCCATACCGCCGTCGGGGGAGGCCATAATGGTAAGGCATTCAGCACCGCGATCAAGCACCACTGCAAGATATAATTCTCTTTCAATGGCAGTACCTTGCTCAACCCAAACTTTTTTAACTTTTTGTCCCTCAGGGCCAGTTTGGTGCGTAATAAGCTGCATACCTAAAATGGCTTCAGCAGCTTCTTTCACTTCGGCTTCCGTTTTGCATACCTTAACGCCGCCGCCTTTACCGCGACCACCAGCATGAATTTGGGCTTTTACCACACGAATGGGGCCTGGCAAAGTTTTTGCCACGGCAAGAGCCTCTTCCACCGTGTCAGCTACGCCACCTTGAGGCACAGCTACGCCATAACTGGCAAGGAGCTCTTTAGCCTGATACTCATGAATGTTCATAATACCATCCTACAATCTGCTTTTTGAGGTTAATCATAAAGGGGGGAAACTCCCCCCTTAGAGTGTTGACAGAGTCAGCACGACCCAAAATTCAAGAGTAGGCGCAATTCACTTGCGCCGTTAAGCGATTGAATTTTGTGCCTTTCCGCTTGGCAGCTTTGCTGACAATAGCGGCGCAAACCCCGCACAGTGGGGTTTGTCATTAGTCTAAGGGGAAGCTCCCCCCTTATTACCTGCGTATTTTATCGTTGCTACGCTAATCCACAAAGGGCTTAGCTAGCTCCACACCTACATGTAAGGCTTTTTTGTTGTTTTCATGGAAAGCGGCGGGGAAAC
>CAYJAL010000239.1:0-2701 GCA_964367875.1 uncultured Desulfovibrionaceae bacterium
TTGCTATATCCCCTTTACGTTTTCCAAAAAAGCTTTAGGCATTCAAAGCATAAGGCTCCTGCGGAAAGTACTGCCAAAAGCAAAATGCTGACGCGCTTAAAAGCTACTTCATCGATACGCCCAAAAAGTTTGTGTCCGCACCAAAGACCAATGCATAATGGCGGCAATCCCCAAAGAGCCATATGCAGCGTGTCCATAGTAAGGAGATTTTGCTGAAAGGCAAAAAAAGAAGCCCACACATCCGTAAAAAAGAAAAAGGCTATAAGTGAAGCCCGTCCCGTAGCTGCCCCCATGGGGCTTGAAAGGAAGAAAAGTATCAGCGGTAAACCACCATTGGCACAGGCGCCATTCAAGAGACCGCTGGCAAGGCCTGTACCTAGAATGCCCATTTTACTGGGTGTGGAACGCAGCACATAGCCTTTCCATAAAGCTATACAGCACACGCAAGCCACGAGATTGATGGCTATAATCATAGGCGCTGGCGGTACCGTAGCCAGTAACCATACCCCCAAAGGCGTGCCAAGCAGTACACCTAGGGTTAAGTCTTTAAGAGGCTTCCAAGCTATATCCTTCCAAATGCTAGGAAAAAACATAATACTAGCCAAAATTTCCCATAACAGCACCGCCGGAACAATTTTCGAAGGTTCCATAAGCATGCTCACGAGAATGACTACCACCATAGAAAAACCAAAGCCACACAGGCCTCGCATAAGAGAGGCTATAAATACAACAAAAATAAAATACCCCGTACCCAGTAAGGAAAATTCCTGCATGCTCACCTCAGCTTATTTGCTTTCCATATGTAGGAATAAACACCCCCACACTCTATGTAAAGCCTTAATCCTACTTTAACTTTTCATGGACGCTCTATAGTGCCTACTCTACTGCGCAGCAATATTGCAACTTATTACACAAAAAAATACATGCCATAAAAAAGGAGGCGGTGAGCCCCTGAGCAAAATTTCGATACTTTTTCCCATCAGCTGAGCCAATAAGGCTGTGAAGATTTTCCCAGCGCTGGCACTCTTTTTCTTGAGCTTCCATGGCAAGCTTCTTTTCCTTAATACGCTCTTTTGCTTTGCATTTTCTTGTAAGCAAAGTTCAAGGCGAGTAATGGCTTCATTAAGCATAGTAAAAGATGCTTCCCCTTCTTTGAGCTGCGGATTCAATTCCTCAAACGTTTTATCTGTAAGTTTCTTGGCAAGCTCAGGAGCTAGGCGATTTTCTCGATCTTTCTGCGTAGCAGTAAGCCTCTCTTTCGCATCAGTAAGGTTCTTGGCTTGAGACCATAAAGAATCCCTATCTTCCTGTGATAACTTAGCACTCAGGAGTACATATCTGTAATTATATGCATGGCAAAAAAATTGTCTCTATCAATTATATTCATCCCCCTTATTCACGCTACATAAAAAATGTTCATAATCAATAATAAGCGTTTTTTCTTTATGATTTCTTCCCAGCACGCCTTAAAATTGTAATTTTTTCAGAGACTTATTTAACAATACAGGGTGTACACCTAAAAAACTCGCTAACTCCACTTGGCTTAAACGTGGCCTTGCATACACTTCGTCCTGCACCTTAACTATACATTGCTGTAAAAAGTTACAAATAAGTACGGGGATACTATCAGAGCGTAAAAATATTCTTTGGTTGATAAGTTTGAGCGTTTTGGCAGCAAAACTTTGTAAGAGCGAAAGTGTGAGGTCGGGGCGATGCGGTAAAAGTTTTGTATGTACCCATGTTTTTGAAAAAACGTAGAGGGTACAGGGAGTATTCAAAATAATAGATGAATCCAATCAACCATTTTGTGAAAAGATATTTTCCTCACAGAGCAAAGCCGGCCCTTGACTCTTTCCTAGAAACCGCTCTTTCCCCTCTTCAGATATGGTTACAAGGCTTACCTCTCCTTTTTACAAAAAATAAAGCCTACTTTTCCCACACTACTTTCTTTTAAAATATGCCCTTGGCATTTTTCAAGCTTTATCCCCTCATGAAACACCGTTGCCCAAAGTTTCTCTAAATCATGTGTGGTGGTGGTGAGTAAGGCACTTTTCTTCATGGCAGAATACTCTTTTTTTATAATATGTTCTCAACACTTAGCCTAGGCTAATTTTATTGTCAATTTTCTGCAGTAAGGAGGAAGAAAGGATAACACGAAAATAGGAGGAAATATGTTTCCAGGCGTAAATATGCTCGATAGTATTTTTGGGATGATTTTTGGAGCCATGCAAATTCTTATTATAGCCGGTGGTTATGCATGGCTACAGCATTATGGAAAAAGCATAGCATGGTGGCAAATGGGCGAGAGCTTCCTTATGAAAAGCTTTCAGGCGGCGGTGCATGTTTTTGTAGAGGGTAGCTTGGCCTTTGCGGATAATACTCTCATAGATCCTGCACGTTGGGACTATGTCAGCCTTGGCCTGTGGCAGGGCTTTAGTCATAATAGCTTACTTTATGTGTATTTTCCTACCGATGAGGAAGAAAAAGCTTTCATGCACCATGCTCGACAAAAAGCAGCAGAATATATTCCCCTCTTTGAAATGGGCGCAAGCAGGGCACAAAAAGGTGTATGCGTGCGCGTTTTGGGGGATAATGGGGATAAAATATATACATACTTTAGGGAAATAAGCCAAGAAAGCGCTTAGCTTTATTACAACAAACATACGCCTGTACAAAGTAAAAATAAAACCTTCTTGACATT
>CAYJAL010000240.1:0-2693 GCA_964367875.1 uncultured Desulfovibrionaceae bacterium
CTTTTTTTTTCTAAAAAAAGTTTCCCCCAAAAAAATCTTAAAAGAATTTTTTCTGGAGAAATTATGACAAAATATACTTCATTTAATCATGCTGGGCAGAAATTTAGCGCTGTGGATTTAGCGGCTTCTTTGCCTGCTGATGTGCAGATAGCAAGCTTACCTTATAGCATGCGTGTGCTTTTAGAAAACGTCTATCGTACGGCAGAGGCCAGCGCAGAGCGTGAGGCTGTGGTGTCGGCATTGCTGGGCAAGGCAGAGAAGAACAGCGGCGCAGAATTGCGTTTTTATCCCTCGCGTGTGCTTATGCACGATTTTACCATCCCTGCCCTTATGGATTTAGCGGCCATGCGTGAAGCTGTGGAGGCGCTGGGCGGCGATGCTAGCCGTATTAACCCCTTGGTTCCTGTGGCGGTGACCATTGATCACTCGGCACAGGTGGAAAGTTTTGGCAAAAAATCCTGTATGGATGAAAATATTCAAGAGGAATATCGTTTAAATAGCGAGCGTTTTGCCTTGCTCAAGTGGGCTAACAAGGCCATGGACAATGTGACGGTGGTTCCGCCTGCCAAGGGTATTTGCCATCAATTACAATTGGAGCTTTTTAGCCAAGTGGCCATGAAAAAAGAGCAGGGCGGCGAAGTTTTGGCCTATCCTGATTCCATGGTGGGCGCCGATTCGCATACTGGCACCTTGGGTGGCATTGGTGTGGTGGCTTATGGCATTGGCGGCATTGAAATTGAAACGGTTATGCTGGGCGAACCGAGCATTATGCCTGTGCCCCAAGTGGTGGGCGTGCGCCTTACGGGTAAGTTAAATGCCCATGTGACGGCTACGGATTTGGCGCTGACCGTAACCAGTATGCTACGCAAAGAAGGCGTGGTGGAATGCTTTGTGGAATATTTTGGCCCCGGCGTGCAGGCTTTATCCATTCCTGCCCGTTGTACTGTGGCCAACATGGCACCGGAATATGGCGCTACCTTGGGCTTTTTTCCTGTGGATGCCAAGGTTTTGGAATATTTACGCACCACAGGCCGCGAAGAGCAAGCGACCTATGTGGAAGCGGCGGCTAGAGCTGGGCAATATTTTGCAGAGGGCAGCGTAGAGCCTAGCTTTGCGCGTGTGCTGGAATTGGATTTAAGCAGCATTAAGCCTTGTATTTCCGGCCCTGCGCGTCCTAACCAATATATTGCTTTGGACGAAAGCGCCGCCCATGTGACAGGCCTTTTACAAGATGAAAAAGTTGTAGAAGTGCCTGTGACCATGGAAGATGGATCAGAAGTCACCTTGAAGCAAGGGCATATTGCGCTGGCTTCATTCACGTCGTGTACCAATACCATTAACCCAGAGCTTATGTTGGCGGCGGGTCTGTTGGCACGCAATGCCGTGGCTAAGGGCTTGAAGGTTCCGGCCTATATTAAGACCGTGTTGGCGCCGGGCTCTACTACAGTGACACGCTATCTTAAAGATGCAGATTTATTGGCTCCCTTGGAGCAGCTAGGCTTTTATACCGTGGGATATAGCTGCCTTACCTGTATTGGTAATAGCGGCCCCTTGCCTGCCCCTGTGGCGGCGGCCATTAAAGAGCATAATTTGAATATGTGCGCTGTCTTATCTGCTAACCGTAACTTTAGCGGTCGCGTGCATGGGCAAATTAAGTCCAACTTCTTGGCTTCACCCATGTTGGTCTTGGCCTTTGCTTTGTCCGGTTCTATGTTGACCGATATGGAAAAGGACGCCCTAGGTGTGGGCGCAGATGGGCAGCCTGTGTACCTTAAGGATATTATGCCCAGCGATGCAGAAGTGGCGGCCTTGTATGCCAAGGTTATTACGCCTAGCGTCTTTAAGGAAGAATATGCCAGCCTGAATGATGGTGGCTCTTTCTGGGAGGGCATTACTGCTGCTCAAAGCGCTACCTATGCTTGGGATGAAAGCTCTACATATATTAAGCGTCCTCCGTATTTTGATGGCCTTGGCCTTGAGGTGCAAGCACTGGAAGATATTACAGGTGCGCGTGCCTTGGCAAAATTTGGTGATTCTGTAACCACCGACCATATTTCCCCCGGGGGCAGTATTGCGGCGGAATATCCGGCAGCAAAATATTTGCAAGAGCGTGGCTTAAGCCCTAAGGATTTCAATACCTATGGTAATAGACGTGGTAATCATGAAGTCATGATGCGCGGTACCTTTGGTAATATTCGTTTGCAAAATCATTTGGCTAGCAAAGACGGTTCCTTTACGGTGAAATTCCCCGAAAAAGAGGAAATGTTTATTTTTGATGCTGCCGAAGCCTATGCCAAGGAAAAAACGCCATTAGTCATTGTGGCCGGTAAGGAGTATGGCACCGGATCTTCCCGTGACTGGGCGGCCAAGGGCTCGTATTTTCTGGGTGTAAAGATGGTGCTAGCGCAATCTTTTGAGCGTATTCACCGTGCTAACCTTGTGGGTATGGGTATTTTACCTTTACAATTCTTGGAAGGGGAATCGGCGCAAAGTCATGGCCTAAAGGGCGATGAAGTGTTTAGCTTGCGCGGGCTTAATGATATTGGCGTGGGAAGCCAGGTCATGGTGGAAGTGCAGGGTGCTGATGGAGCGAGCAAGACCATAAGCATGTTGGCGCGCTTGGATACGCCTTCTGAGCTTACCTGCTTTAAGCATGGCGGCATTTTACCCTTTATCATGCGTAAGCTGGTAGC
>CAYJAL010000241.1:0-2688 GCA_964367875.1 uncultured Desulfovibrionaceae bacterium
CAGGAAAGCCTGCTTCCATAATATCCACACCTAAAATTTCCAATTGTCTTGCCAAACGTAATTTTTCTGCAAGATTCATGGTGGCGCCGGGAGATTGCTCTCCATCACGCAAAGTTGTATCAAAAAAATAAACACGATTAGACATTATATTTCCTCTATCTTGTTAAATCTAAAAAAAATTCCACACAATTTTCCCAAAAAGTTCTGTCCCACAAAGGAACAAAGGCTCATGATGAGCCCTTATTTTTGGTATTCTTATGAAGAATATTTACTGCCATAACAAAGAGCTCATGACCTCACTTAGTCATCTTGTAGCACAGGGCCACGGAGTAGCTCGCGGTTACGACGGGGAAGAATAATATAGGTGTAGACAAGGCCTGCAACAATATATACTAAGGCCACCGCAAAAGCTAAAAGCTTAGGTTGCGATGCCAAAAGAGCAAGAAGTAAAATAGCTGTTACCATGGAACTAAAAGGATGCGCGCGCACAAAGGCGTATTCTTTAAAAGAATAATAACGCACCCTGCTCACCATAAGTATACCTAAGAGCAAGGTAAGCCCAAGACTAAAGGGAGCTACAGCCCCTTGCAAAAAGTCTGGTAAAAAAGCGGCAAAAAGCACAAAGCTGGCAATGGTACAACCACCGGCTGGCGAAGGTAAACCAATGAAGAATTTCTTATTGGTAACGGCTGTGGACACATTAAAACGTGCCAAACGCAAGGCCGCGCAAGCCGTAAAGATAAAGCATATGGCCACGCCAAAGCGTCCATAGGCATGCAATTGCCAATGCCACATGAGCAAAGATGGCGTTACCCCAAAGGCCACCAAATCTGCCAAGGAGTCGTATTGTATGCCAAATTCGCTGGCTGTATTGGTTAATCTAGCCACCTTACCATCTAAACCATCCATGAGCGCAGAAAAGAATATGGCCAAGGCCGCATGTTCAAAGCGCCCGGCAGAAGCCCATATAATTGCCATAAAGCCGGAAAACAGGCTTAAGGAGGTAATCATATTGGGCAACAAATAAATGGCCTTACGACTTGGCTTTTTCGCTTCCATGCTTAATCCCCTTTACCTACATTAACCCTTGCGAGCCACAATGCTTTGACCGGCAAAAACTTGTTCACCAATGCTTACCGCAGGCATGTAATTGTCGGGAATATATAAATCCACACGAGAACCAAAACGAATCATGCCAAAGCGTTCGCCTTTTTGCAAAGCATCGCCCACATCGGTGCGGCACACAATACGTCTGGCAATAAGTCCGGCAATTTGCACCATGGTCCAAGACTGCCCTTCACCATCACGCAAGGCATAGGCGCAGCGCTCATTGTCGGTGGCGGCTTTATCCCAAGCGGCATTGAAAAACTTTCCGGCATGGTAGTGAATATCTGTCACTTCACCAGCCACAGGGGCGCGGTTTACGTGTACGCTAAACACATTCATGAAAATGCAAATGCAATTGACGTTTTCACCTGTGATGGGGTCTACACGTCTATCAATACGAATAACCTTTCCATCAGCTGGGCTTACGGCAATATCTTTTTGCTGTGGCACTACGCGTTCAGGATCGCGGAAAAAGTGTGCGGAAAACCATGTTAATATGACAAAAACCAAGGCCATAGGCCAGCAGAAAAAGGCAAAAATCAATGCTGTGAACGCACAAAGAAAAATGCAAGGCCAGCCTTCTGGCGTAATACCCATAGATGCTTTACGCATAAAATACCTCAAATATATTTTTAACTTATTACGTGAATGCAACCTTATACTAGAGAGCAAGGACAAAGGTCAAGGAAATTACCGAGCATTAAGCGCTTTTTTCACGAGTGTAAGGCGTATATGAACACTCAGTGTTCATTTTCACCTCTTTTACAAGGCTAATGGGTGATGCTTGGCAACACGTCCTGCGGCCTTGCTAGCAGACAGGCAGTTGCAGTGCCTGCTAGATAACGCTTGGTCGTACGCGTTGCTCTCGATTTGTGTAAAGCTCGTTCCTCGCTAATACAAACGGCTACGCCGCCCCTTGGGTCGGTTCCTGTACGACACAAGCTCTCACAAACTTCGCACTTAAAACAGGCTGTTCAAAAAGGGTTGAATGCGAGGCAAGCGAAGCTTTTTGCGGAGGGAGTGTATATAGACATACATGACCGGAGACCGACCCAACGGGCGCACAAAGTGCGTTTATGTTAGGTGAGCCCGCGAACCTTACATAAATCGAGAGCAACGTAAAAAGCAAGCTTAACAAAGCAGACAGCCCTTTTGGGGCAGCCTGTTATAGTGCCAGCCGCTCTTCGACGTCAGTCTGAATATCAAGCTTAAAACTTTTAAGCACCTTATCAATGCGCACAGTACCCAAGGCCGCGCCGCGCATGGGCTTCACATAGCGCACCTCTGCACACAGAATTTGCGCCGTGGGATTATCCCTTTGCCAGCTCTTTACCGCCGCAAGGCTCGCCGCCTCCAACAAGGTAGCTTCGGGGATTTCTTGTCCGGAAAAATGACGACGAATAATACAATGCGAACCGGGGCCGCCTTCCACGTGTAACCAAATATCCCTGGCCGCCGCCGCGCGCAGTGCCGCACCATTGCCCTTGGCATCCTTACCACGCAAAATAACAAAGCCCTCAGAAGAGCGAAAAGCCTGCACGCCCTTGGGGAGTTGTAAGGCCGTACCCGCTACAGGAGTTT
>CAYJAL010000242.1:0-2602 GCA_964367875.1 uncultured Desulfovibrionaceae bacterium
TTATTCGCCAAATGGGCCGCAAAGATATGAAAATTATCTATGATGAGAAGGGCGGCACCAAGGAAGTGGAGGTTCCAGAACTGGAAGCTTTACGCTGGGCACTTTCTCTTTCTCAAGCTGAACGTGTGGCCAAGGGCGTTCGCGCTGTAAGCGCTGCCTATGACGGCATGATTATGGATACAGAGTTTTGTATTGATGCCAAGGATCGCTTGTGGTTTGTACAGGCTCGTCCTGAAACTCGCTGGAATGATGAGCTTGAGCTGCATCCGCATACCATCTTTATGCGCCGCAAAGAAGTAGATCCTAAGAGCGCCGCCACCGCAGAAGTTTTGGTGGAAGGCAATGGCGCTTCACGCGGTGCCGGTCAAGGTACGGTAAAGTTCTTGCGTTCTGCCTTAGAATTAAACAAGATTTCCAAAGGTGATATCTTAGCCGCTGAACGTACCGACCCAGATATGGTGCCCGGTATGCGTGTGGCTTCTGCCATTATGGCTGACGTGGGCGGAGATACCAGCCACGCGGCCATTACCTCTCGTGAGCTTGGTATTGCTGCAGTTATCGGCATTCAACGTGTAGATAAATTACGTGCCCTTGATGGTACCGAAGTAACTGTAGACGGAACCACAGGTAAAGTATACCGTGGTCTTTTACCTCTGCATGAAGTGGGCGGTGAGATGGATCTGTCTAAGCTGCCAAATACCCAAACAAAAGTTGGGCTTGTGCTGGCAGATGTAGGTCAATCTTTGTTCCTCTCTCGTTTACGCGATATTCCTAAATTTGAAGTAGGCCTTTTACGCGCAGAATTTATGCTGGGCAATATCAGCATTCACCCTGCAGCACTGGAAGCCTATGATAACGGCACCTTAGAAAGTGTTGTACAAAGACAAGCTCGTACTTTAGATGACCGTTTATCCAAAGTATTGCGCGAGCAAATCTCTGCCGGCCTTATTGTGTCTAATTTAGACTTACGCACACATGTGGGTGAAATCACCGGTTTATCTTCCGAAGTGAAAAAACTTGCCACAGAATCAGCCAGCGCTGCCCCTGAAGAGCTTTTATTTGTTCACCGCAAAATGCGTGAACTGGAAAATAAAATTGATGAATATTGGGAAGCTGCTGCAAGACGTATTGATATTATCAAAACCAGCGATGATTTGCATGAACATGTACGCATCATCATGGGCTTTGATGATGAACTAGCCATGCTTTCTCCCAAGGATCCCGAAGATATTAAGCGCCGTGCTGAAATCGAAGCCACCATTGATGCCCATGTGAAAAAGGTAAATACCGTACCTGCCATCTTAGCAGTGTTGGAAAATATTACTCGTTTGCGTGAAGAAGTGGGTCTGCGCTCCGGCCTTAAGAAAGAAATGGATGAAGTGCATAACCTTATTGAAAAAATTCGCGTGATTATTAAAGAGCGCGGTTTCCGTACTGGTAAGGAACATTATGTACAAACCTTGGCACAAGGCCTTGCCCTTTTTGCCATGGCTTTTTACGGCAAAACCATTATTTACCGTACCACAGACTTTAAGAGCAATGAATACCGTAACCTTTTAGGTGGACATCTCTTTGAAAGTGTGGAAGATAACCCCATGTTGGGCTATCGCGGTGTATCTCGTAATATCCATGACTGGGAAATTGAAGCCTTTAAGCTTGCCCGCGGCGTGTACGGCGGTAGCAACTTACAAATGATGCTGCCCTTTGTACGTACCCTTGAGGAAGCTCGCTCCATGCGCCGCTACCTTGATCAAGTACACAAATTGCGCCCGGGTCAAGACGGTCTTAAGATTATTCTTATGTCCGAAATACCTTCCAATGCCATTTTGGCTAAACAATTCCTAGAAGAGTTTGACGGCTTCTCCATCGGCTCCAACGATATGACCCAAATGGTATTGGCCACCGATCGTGACAATGCTAGCTTAAGCCATATTTATGATGAAGAAGATCCTGCCGTTATTTGGGCCGTGCTTGTTACCATTTTCACCGGCCAAAAATACGGTAAAAAAGTGGGCTTCTGCGGTCAAGGTGTTTCAAATAGTCTTATTTTACGCGGACTTGTGGCTATTGCAGGTATTGCTTCTGCCTCTGTGGTGCCAGATACCTATTATCAAACCGTGCAAGATATTGCTGCCATTGAAGCAGAAAAAATCAGCACTGCAGATCTTGGTAAATGGCTTATCACACAGCACCATGCACGTCTTGGTAAGCTGATGGAAAAAGAAGGCTATGAGCATATTTTGAAAAAATATAATCAGCCGGAAGATATTAAAGAATGGTACGAAGGGGAGTTACAACGTCGTCACGAAAAATTGCGCGAACACTTAGACACCCCCAATGAAGCTTTCTACCGTACTGAGCTGGAAACCTTCCGCAGTGCTTTCCATAAACCGGTGATTTATGCCACTTGGGATTGGAATACCACTGTAAACGATGCCTTACAACAAGCCGGCTTTGCTAACTTTGAAGAGCAGCAAAAAGCTTTAGAAGTGTATCGCCAGCAACCTTGGTAAAAGATTTTTGTGGGGGAGGAAAAAACTTTTTTTTAAAAAAAGGTTCTTTTCCTCCCCCACACCGCCTTGCTCTCTATTCCCGTAAAGCT
>CAYJAL010000243.1:0-1679 GCA_964367875.1 uncultured Desulfovibrionaceae bacterium
GGGCATAGTTGTCAAGCACAATGGCTTTTTTATCCACAGTAAAGGCTTCGGTGGGTCTGGCATCATAATCCAAAATGCGCGCATCAAAGTACAATACATTTTGAATAAAAGGTAATTTAAAATGCAAGCCCGGTCCAAAAACTTTGTCCGTGGGCACACCTAATTGCAATACAATGGCTTTTTCTGTTTCATGTACGGTAAAAAAGCTTTGTCCGGCCACTAAAATACATAGAAAGAGGGTAATGCCCAAAACAAGAGGATTATTTTTCATTATTGCGCTCCTCCGGATAAGGGACCTACTTTTTGCACGCTGCTTCTTGGGGCGCTATTGCCGGATGGAGAACCGGATGTGAGCGGTAAGAAGGGCAAAGTGCGATCTGCTGTGCCAGCAGGCACAAGTATTTTATCGTTGGCATTGGTTAAAATGTCTTCCATGGCTTCGTAATACAAACGCTTTTTGGTAATATCTTGCGCTTTGTTATATTCTTCCAGCACGGCTAAGAAACGTCCGGCCACACCGGTGGCATTTTGTATACGTGTTTCTTTATAGGCTTGAGCTTGGTTTTCCAGCTGTGCGCCTTCACCGCGAGCTTTAGGTAAGATTTCATTGCGATAGGCTTCGGCCTCGTTGATGATACGGCTTTTGTCTTCGCGAGCAGAAGCCACGTCTTTAAAGGCGTCAATAACCTCTTGTGGTGGGTGCACATCTTGCAATTGAACAGCAATAATTTGCACGCCCACTTCATAGCGATTGAGGATTTCTTGTAAAAGATCTGTGGCATCGCTTTGAATGCGTATTTTGCCATCAGTTATGGCAGAATCAATCATGCTTTTGCCAATAACTTCACGCATGGCAGCTTCGGCAGCATTACGCACCACCGCCGCTTGATTGGTCACGTTGAAGAGGTATTCCACAGGGTCTTTAATTTTGTATTGTACGCTAAATTGTACGCTTACAATATTTTCATCCCCTGTGAGCATGGAGGCTTCTTCCGGTACAGAGCGTAATTGCCCTTGCTGGAAGGTAGTGCCTTGCGCCACAGACCGAAAGCCTACTTCGCCGCGTAAAACCTGCGTTACCTTAGGTTTATATACTGTTTCAATGGGCACGGGCAAATGGTAGTGAGGGCCAGGGCCCACAGTACGTACATATTTGCCAAAGCGCAAAATAACGCCTTCTTCGTCAGGCTCCACAATAAAGATACCCGACAAAAGCCAAACAAAAATAAGCGCCCCACTCATGAGCCATATACCTTTGCCACTGGGCAATTGCATACGTCCACGTAAGGGGTTTTCTGGCATTTTTCCAAAGTTAATGGGGGGCCTGCGATGATCATCGCCGCCATTGTCGCCTTGGTCATTATTATTGTTATTATCCCCACCGAAGGGAGATTGACGCGACTGCCTCTGCCGTTTTTCTTGTAGTTTATCCCAGTCCCAATTCATAATAAAATCAAAATAAGACACGCAAGGCATTCGGTCAAGACATTGCACGGCTTTCTCTAAAAAAGTATTCCATATATTTTTAATGGTGAGGACCTGTTTCCTTTACAAGACTACATACATACCGTATGAGTTCACATATGGTTTTCTTTTACAAAATTATAAGCACCATATCATTATAGGAGAATTTTATGAAAAAAATATACTGTCTTGCCCTTTGTACCGCCTTACTTAGT
>CAYJAL010000243.1:1689-2521 GCA_964367875.1 uncultured Desulfovibrionaceae bacterium
GCCCCCGGAAAAGCAAATACAGACACCAAAACCGCAACAGAAAAATATGAAAAAATGGACACAAACAACAGTGGCAATGTAAATATTAAAGAATTTACCGCCGCCTACCCCCATATGACTGAGGCCGTATTTGGCATTATCAATAAAGACGGCAAAGAGGGTATTTCTTTGGATGAATGGCTGGCTTTCCAAAGTTCGCATATGCAGGGCATGAAACATGAAAAAGAGATGAAAAAACAAAAAACAGATAAAGCCCCCATGCTTATCACTCCGCCAAAACCAGAAGAAAAATAATTGTAAGGAATGCCCATGAAGCCCATTACCCAGCCCCCTTTCCTGCCCATGTCTTTGGATGAAATGCACGCCCTTGGCTGGAATGAGCTTGATATTCTCTTTATTACCGGCGATGCCTATGTGGACCACCCCGCCTTTGGGGTGGCCCTTTTGGGGCGTTGGCTGGTGGCCCATGGCTACAAAGTGGGCATATGCGCTCAGCCAACATGGCAAGATACCACCGACATAACTCGCATGGGCACCCCTCGTTTATATGTGGGCATTACCGCCGGCGCGCTGGACTCACAGTTGGCTCATTATACAGCCTTTCGCAAAAAACGCTCCGAAGACAGCTATACTCCCGGCGGCAAAGCCGGCGCGCGTCCCAATAAAGCTTCTATCATTTATGCCAATTTAGCCCGTCGCGCCTTCCCCGGTGTGCCCCTGGTGCTGGGAGGTATCGAAGCTTCCCTACGGCGTATCACCCATTATGATTTTTGGTCCGACTCTTTACGCCGCTCCCTCTTACTGGACGCTAAGGCGCATATATTGGTCTATG
>CAYJAL010000244.1:0-2472 GCA_964367875.1 uncultured Desulfovibrionaceae bacterium
GAACCTGCACCTATGAGGGTAATGGTTGGTATAAAAAAGGCATCAACTTTTTCTGTTATGTCCACAATGTCCTCCAGCGCTGGTGCTGTAGTATGAAAGTTATAAAAATCACGAGAGCGAAAGCTAGCATCGCATCTGATGTTTTGTTAATGGGGAAAAAGTGTTTTTATTATTTATACTATATAGTTATAGTGAGCAAACCTTCCCCATAAGGGGCAGGTTTGCTCAAATTTTTTTACGCATTTTTAAAGTGTGGATCATTTTTAAGAGTAAAGCCATACTTGCCTAAGATGCACAGCGTTTGCGTGTCTGCTCACATTTCATCTAATTAATTTAGTTGCCTAACAATGCTTTTTTAACAACTAGTTAAAAAATATAAAGGATACGCATAAAAGCGATGGTAGTAAAAGTCGCCATGAGCAAATTACTAATAGTGCGCATCATTCAAAGTGAGCTTGCTGAGGACGCCATACAAGAGCTTTCCGTTGAAGGTGAGGGGGGGAACAGCTTCTCGTCATTTATACAATACAAGAGTCGGGCAAAATGTAAAAATACTACGGTCTGAAACTTCCTTAGCCATGAGTTCATTTTTGACATAGTACCGAATATAGCTTATATTTAGTACAATAAAAGGAGTTTTGTATGCAGCTCAACAAAGACATAAAGCCCATAAGCTATGTAAAAGCTAATACTGGCAAAGTATTAGAGCAGGTGAATACTTCTGGCCCCATGGTTATCACCCAAAATGGCGAAGCTTCCGCTGTGCTTATGGGGGTTAAAGATTATGACAACTTACAAGAAAGCCTTGCTCTTTTAAAAATTCTTTCCCTCGGTAACAAAAGCATGGAAGAGGGTAAAGGTATTGCCGCTGAAGACGTATTTCAAGATTTGCGCGCGCGTATAGCTGAGGAAAAGGCGCGTCAGAATGGCTAACTTACCACAGGCTCGCGTGTTCACGGCGCCTGAGGCGCGGGCAGACTTGCTGTCTATTTTTGAGTATTTACTTAAAGAAGAAGGATTAGAGCTAGCTGAGAAAACAGTACTTGAGCTTGAAACTAGTATTCTTTCTCTGCGCACTCTATCAGAACGTGGCAAATATCCTCCAGAACTGCTTGCAGAGGGCATTACGCTCTTTCGTGAAATTCAATGTTATCCGTGGCGTATTTTTTATCGCGCCTTAGACAGTGAAGTATGGGTACTTGCTGTGTTGGATGGTAGAAGAAATATTGCTTCTTTATTACCCCAACGGTTATTGTAGAGATAGTAGCCGAGCGTGTAAGGCAAGGCGGGCATCATATCCCCGATGATGTGGTGAGGCGACGTTATGTCGCTGGGCTGAAAAACTTTCATGAGCTGTATAAGAATAGGGTAAATACTTGGGATCTTTTTGATAATACTGGAGATAAGCCTCATCTTTTTTGACGAAGGCGAGAATATATAGTAGGTGCATTATGAATTAAAAAAAGAATATATCAAAGGAAACGAGAGCTCTTTTTGATGCCGCCACCAAAGAGCTAGAACGTGCTCGTCTTGAAGCGTGTAAAATTGCTATTCAAACCAATACTAATTTGGTTGTATATGACCGCGAAAAAGGCATACAAAAGATACCAGCTTCTGAATTGGCTAAAGGATAAAAAGGGTAAATCTCACACAGGGCAGAGGGCATTCCATGACCCAAAATGCTGTCTAAATCATGGTTGTGAAAAACAATTCCCATGACCCAAATATGACCCAAAATATTTTTTGCCCTTGGTAAGTGTTTGAAATCATAGACTGCATGCACGCCATGCACAAGCACGAAAAAGCGAGAAAATGGCGGTAGATTTTATTTTTACGTGTATAATAAAGGTTTGTTTTATAAGATGTTTTATAAAACAAAAATCATTTAACTGTCTGAAATGTAAATGCTCATTTTATAGCATGGGGTTCAAGGGGGCGAAGGTTCAAATCCTTTCATCCCGACCAGATTTTCAAAGGATTTCATAGATATATGAAATCCTTTTTTTGTGCCAAAATGTCAGAAATCATGCCCTCATAGCGCCATAATCAGTTTCTATGTTTTAGTAAATGATTGGCGTGTTATGCCAAGAAGCTCAGCCTCATTACCCTCTTTGTATGGAGTAGAGCTGAAAAATTTTACTCACTTTATAAATTTTCCCTATATTAGATTGACAAAGTGAGTATTCGCCTTTATCTCTTGTGCACGTTTTATACGTGTGAGCCACAAGGCTCCTTTTTACTAACGGTTACGATTTCTTCCATGCGTAGCTAGTTTGTGGGCCACAAATTCTCTTTGTAGCCTGAGGATTTCTTCCTCGTTGTGCCATGTATCGCACACCTTATTTCCTTTATCATTTGGTACGTTGTTTGCTCTTTTTTTATGGTGCGTTGTCGCGTGTTTTTTTGCGCACTGCGCTCATATAACTTTTATTAAAAGGATTTTATCATGGCTGATATTTTATTACAAAAGCC
>CAYJAL010000245.1:0-2461 GCA_964367875.1 uncultured Desulfovibrionaceae bacterium
GCTATCAAGCCATTTATAAAGCTCCGCCAGAGCTTGGTAAAACACGCCGCCAAGGCCGCAAATATCATAGCCGTGAGGCCATTGATAAAGATATGGTGCTGGAAGGGCGCGGTTTAGAGCTGGCCTGGGCTGAAAGCCAAGTGGATGTTTTTTATTTACAAATTCAAGGCTCGGGAAAGCTTGTTTTTGAAGATGGTAGCAGTGTGTATGTGAACTATGCCGGGCAAAATGGGCATAAATATGTGAGTTCAGGCAAGGTTATGAAAGACTTAGGCCTTGTGGAGAAGGGTGATATTTATGAGCAAAGACAGTGGTTTGCCGCTAATCCCGAAAAGACTTTTGATATTTTAAAACAAAATCCTTCCTATGTGTTTTTTAGATTTGGCAATGAAGGGGCCATTGGCGCCATGGGTACAGTGGTGGATCCGCTCTTAAGCCTTGCTTCGGACAGAAAATTCATCCCTCTGGGCTCCATTGTGGCCATGGGGGTTAATGTGCCGCATTTGCATAAGGGCAGTACGCCCTTACGTGGTATAGCTTTTCCGCAAGATGTGGGCGGCGCCATTAAGAAAAACCGCTTTGATATTTTCATGGGCGGCGGTCCTGAGGCCACGTATGCGGCTTCGCATTTAGATGCGCATGGGCCGGCGTGGGTTTTAGTGAGTAAGAGCGTCTTACAGTAACAGTTAGCGAATACCTTACTTGTTGAAGAATAAGGAAGTAGCTGGGTACAGGACGCATAACTAAGTTTCAATATATAAATTCTTTTGAAGAGAGAAGTATATGCCATTAGCTGTAGGAAAAGATGCAGGAAATTTACGTGTGACCTTTGAAGACATGCAAGGGAACACTGTGCTTACCAGTGATGCTGTGCCAGCTTCCGGTGGCCTTGGGCAGTATTTATGCCCCACAGATTTATTGGGCACGGCCCTTGGTGGTTGTGTTATGATGACCCTTTCCATTGCCGGAAAAGGGCATAATATTGATGTTTCTGGCATGCGCATGGAAATAGAAAAAGAGATGAGTGAAGATGTACCGCGTCGTGTAGCAAGGCTTGGGGTGCGTATTTTCTTTGCTCATGCTGTGAGTGATGCAGCACAAAATATTTTGCGCCGCGCCGCGGCAACGTGTCCTGTGAAAAATAGTTTGCATCCTGAAATGACAAAAGAAGTGGAACTTATTTTCCCCGCCACATAAGGTGTAAGGAGTTAACGATGTCTGTGATAATTCGCCATGAAACAGTGCAAGATCAAAGAAGAGTAGAAGAATTAGCTCGTGATGCCTTTTGGAACTTGTATTTTCCTGGGGCTCATGAGCATAAAGTAGTGCATGATATGCGCCAGCATAGGGACTTCATGCCGGAGCTTTCCTTTGTTATAGAAGTGGATGGGCTTGTACAAGGGGCTATTTTCTATACGCATTCACATGTTTCCTACGCCAGTGGTGAAATTCTTAAGACCATAACCTTTGGGCCGGCCTTTATTGCACCGCATTTACATAGACAAGGTCTTGGGCGCAAGCTTATTTCCCATAGCCTTACGGTGGCTAAGGAGCAAGGCCATGGCGGCGTGCTCACTTTGGGCTATCCCTATCATTATGCACCTTATGGTTTTGTGGGGGCTAAGCGTTATGGCATTGCCATGGGGGATGGTAACTTTTATAAGGGCCTTTTAGCTCTTGAATTACGCCCTGACGGGCTTTCTTTAGAAGGCAGGACACAAGTGGGGCAAGTGGTATTTTCGCCCGTATTTGAGGTGAGCCCAGAAGAAGTAGAAGTTTTTGATGCTACCTTTGAACCTAAGGAAAAGGGCGTGCAACCAAGCCAGCAAGAGTATGAAAAATCTTGTGCAGAGCTGGATATATAGCGCTCTACATTTTTTCGTACAGAAAAAGCCCCTTTGTTTATGAACAAAGGGGCTTTTATATGCACTACTTTAGAGGGAATCTATTCGTCCTTATTCGCCCATGGTGATTTGCTTAATGGTGGGTAAGGTTTTTACCATTTGCAAAGCCATGCGTAATTGATTGTCACGAGCTAATTGCTCAGCTACGTCTTTATCAAGGCCTGTGGTGTCCAGCTTGTCTTCAGGCAGGCCGGGCAGGCTTTTCTTGGCTTCACCTTCAGAAGATGTTTCTTCTTGTTTTGCTTTTTCTTGCGAAGCCTTTTTCTTTTCATCCTTTCCGGCAATGTGTTTGCTAAGATCTTTTTCACGTACAATAATGCGGGCTTTTTTCTTGCCTTCTTCATCTGTTACAGGCTCAAAAGGAATTTCCATATCTGGGGTAATGCCTTCTGCCTGAATGCTCACGCCCTTAGGGGTATAATACAGGGCAATGGTAAGCTTTAGGCCAGAGCCATCGGCAAGGGGAATGATATTTTGCACAGAGCCTTTACCAAAGGTTTTCTCACCTAGGATAAGGGCGCGCTTATGGTCGCGCAAAGCGCCGGCCACAATTTCAG
>CAYJAL010000246.1:0-2426 GCA_964367875.1 uncultured Desulfovibrionaceae bacterium
CATCTTATAAGCAGCATCAGAAATCTCCCCCAAAGCTGCCTTCTCCTTCAGTTCCAAAGCCAGCGCCACCTGCTCATTCCACTCATCAACAGTTATCGTTTGCCGATTTTTTCTCGACTTCAAACGATTGTAAACTTTAGCATATTCCTTTTGCACAAAAGAACTACCATTTTTCTCTTTTTCTTTGCGATGTGCGCCAACTTGCCGACAAGTTTTGCTCGTTTCCCCCGGAGCAATACGCTTGCAATAAACCGTATCATACCCACCAACAGCCAGAAAATATTGCCTGCAATTATGGCATTTACGAGGCACATTCCCAGCAGCAATCCCCTTCAGTAAATCAGTATAAAGAAAACTCTCCAGCGTACCAAAAGTAATAATCTCTGCCAAAAATGGCTCTTGCGTTTGCGGATGAATTTTCGGCTTAAAACTTAACGAAAACGGAAATTGCAGCATATGTAAATCCAGCTCCTCGGTGCTCTCGTCCTCTTGATAGGCCAAGTCATAGCCATTATTTATATCCTCGATATACTCCGCATAAGCTCGCACATAACTTTCCGGCTTGCGTGAAGGCAAATCTTCAAAGTAGTTGTTTAACATAAAGTTGGTGTTGCGGATAAAGTTATAAATTTTCGGCACAAGATTTTCAATATTATAAAGCCATAAATTTAGCATCTGATTTCGTTCCGTACCTGGCTTTACCATATCATCAACCTCATTGGGGTGCTCACGCATATAGCCGATCAAATATTTAATTTTATGATCATGCTTGGAAATTATTCGGTAAACCGAAAGCTGTGAAATAAGCTCCCACAGCGAAATCAATTCGCTATAAGCTCTAGCTGCCGGCGTTACATCTCCTGAAGTCAAGAAAACATGGAATTCATATTTGAAAATTTCAACCTGCCTTGTTATTTCTCTAAGAAGCGTACTATCCGCCTCTAAAATCTCATTGGCAAAATAACCCAAAGGATAAGTCTTTCCGCTGACTATGCCCTCTTTTTTGCTGAAAGCCACATCAAAACAATCAAAAAAATCATGATTCATTAAAAACATAAGCCACCTCGTTACCGATAAGGTTTTCAAACTGTACCTGAAAAGCTGTAAAAGCCTGCATATTCATTTTTTGCCTGTTATTATATTGTATCTGATAACAAAGTTGATGTCAATCAGCGGCACGACATGAAGGGGGAATTATTGTGAAAAAATTTAACACCATCACCACAGCAGAACTATTTACAAAAGAAATCGAGCAGACACCATTTATAGTTGATCAAATCTTACCCAGAGGTCTGACCATCTTCGGTGGTCTTGGCAAAGTTGGCAAATCGTGGTTTTCCTTTTGGCTTGCCCTGCAAGTTGCCAAAGGAGAATTGATTTGGAATTTCAAAACTAATCCCGGCACTACACTTTACCTGGCCTTTGAAGATTCAGAAGAAAGGCTGCAAAGTCGTTTGTTTATGCTAAGCGAAGAATTAGAAAGCGCACCTGCCAATGCCCATCTGTGTATAGAAATATCTAAAATGGGTGGTGAACTCGAAAGTAGGATCAGGAATTTTATTTACGAACACCCCGACACCAACTTAATTATCATCGACACACTGCAAAAAGTGCGTGGCAGCACCGAGAGCAATTATATTTCTGATTATGATGACATAACTATCCTAAAAACACTTGCTGATGAATACAAAATCGCAATCATGCTGGTTCATCATTTAAGAAAGCAGAAAGATGCAGATATTTTTAATCAAATCACTGGTTCAACAGGTTTGCAAGGTGCAGCAGATACAATGATGGTGCTGGCTCAAGACAATCGTGGCGACGAATATGCCACATTGCATTTGGTTGGTCGTGATATTCCCAGGCGAGAAATTGAATTGCAGCGTGGAGAGGATAATATTTGGATTTTGCTTTCGGATAGTATGTATGCGCTAAATATCAAGGATAGTAGATTTGTAAAAGCGTTGGAAAAACTGATGCAGGGTGCTGATTTTTGGACAACCAATCCAACGGAATTATCGACCCTTGTGAGTGAGGATAGTGGCGATAATTATTCTAATAAAATTATTACTAAGATGCTTCGCAAACTCGCTAAACAGCTTGAAATAGTGGGTATATACTGCAATATTCGCAAAAGCAATGGCAATAGGATTATTGAAATCGTTAGGATAAGTGGCGAAAGTGGCGATAATAATCGGCTCTTGAAATAATCGTCCTATCGCCCCTGTCGGGGCGAATTGTTGCCCGTTTGGGCGAACTAATTAGCCGGCTTGGGCACTTATCCCTCAATCACAATTTTAGCGGTAAATTCAGCAGATTTTCCGCTACAATACCTGCGTCCGCTTGCTGACGGCAGCCAAAACCCTCTCTACGAGAGGGGCGAGCATAGCATTCGCCTATACGGCGAACGCAGCTCGGCGGGAGTA
>CAYJAL010000247.1:0-2387 GCA_964367875.1 uncultured Desulfovibrionaceae bacterium
GCGCCAAAGGTGTTTAGCGGTTAGAAGCTTCGCAAAATGCACTCTAGCGCAGTTCTGTGAAAGCTTCTAAGTCATCATGCTGTATCAAGAATTGAGAATATCGTCTAGCCCTATTAACCTAACTGCGCCAGTTGCTGGTTAAGCATTTCCATTTGGCCATCATAGGTGCCGAGTAAAGTATCTAGGCGAGCAAACTTTAGCCTTTCTCTATATTCCCAGCGCTCAAGACGAGTAGACTCTTCTTCAATTTGTATATCTAATTGCTCAATAAGATTCCAAGCACCTTGTTCAGCAATCTTTAAACCACCGTTATCATCACCAAGGCTTGGGTCAGAAAGCTTAGGCTCGGTATATTTCATTTCAGCGGCAAAGAAGTCTTCAATCTGACTCACCTTACCCTTTTGGATGGATACCGTACCTGTATAATTGGTACCGGGGGCTAAGTTATCGATGGTAATGGCCATACCACCGGCAGCACCGGCATCAGAACCTGCCGTAAAAGTATTAGGGTTATTTTCACTGCGCGATGCCAATACACCGTTAATATATACGTTTTGCGGCACACCACTGGCATCCACATCATAGCTTACGCTATAGGTTCCCGGCTCAGTTAAGCCATCAATATGATTATCATAGCGGAAATTAGGTGAGGAAGAGCGCCCCACGCTATCGTTGGCAAAAAAGGCAATAACATCCTCTAAATTATTGGCAATGGCATTGTCAAAAGCCTCCTGATCAAGAGCTTGCATGGCTTCTGTGGTACCATGAGGGGCAATGCTAAAAAGACCAAAGTCCGGATCGTCCACGTCGGAAGAAACCTTAATGCCCATTTGCGCTAAAGTAGAAATAAAATCACCGGAGAAAATATCCCCTGCTGTCATGGGCTGGAATCCCGGAGGAGCAGATGACACTTCAGACTTAAAGCGCGAGGCAAATAGCTGCACGCTATAACTACCTGTTAAGGCAGAGCCAGAGGTATTGGCAAGGCTTTGACCTTCGTCATCATAAGAGGAGCTTACATCTTCGGTAATGGCCGTTAAATCTTGCACCTTCTTAAGCACAGAGTTAATAGCATCCAGCACAGTCTGAATATTGGCCTTCACCGAATCTGTATCGGCGGCCACAGTAATTTGCGCCGTGCCTTCATCGCGTAAGGAAAGGGTGATGCCTTCCAGTACGCCGGTCACCTCGTTGGTGGTGGAGGTAAGCTCTTGCGGCCAGTTATCTACCTTAAATATGGCATCTTGCGAAGCTTGCACTTGCCAAGCATCGGAGCCTGTCAAAGAACCATTTAAGCCCAAAGAAGCCGGCATGCCTTGTATGGAGGTAACACCATCGAAGGACAATATACCTGTGGTGGCATCAATACTGCCGGTAATCCCCTTGCTTGCCGCTAGATCCAGCATATCCTGCACCGTCATATTATTGGTAAGCTCCGGCGCATCGGGCGGCGTAGGCTTTCCGCCCAGCACCACAGTGGAGCCATCTTCCAAAGTAAAGGTAAATTCTAAAACTTCGGGCACCACACCGCTTTGTATGGTGGCCTCGGGATCTGCAGTGGCTTCATATTCGTCCCAGCCCAAAACAGCAGTGGGGGCGGTACCAGCCACAAGACTACCGGAAGTAAGAGTTTGCCCCATGAGAGTAATACTAGATCTACCACCGCTGGTGGTCACTGCATACTCGTCTGGCGCTAGGCCAAGAGCATCTACAATATCCTGCATGGAATGCGCATCGGGCATGGTTATATCTTGCGTGTTACCGTCGCTATCTGTAAAGGTGTAGCTACTGCCACCGCTAAAGACATCAGCATCCATACTAGGCACATTCACATTAATACCGGAAGGCCCTGCTAAAGCACCGGAACCCATGGCAGTAATCAAATCTGTAGCATCTTGTATACCTACAAGGGACACCACGGTAATACCGGTAGAAGTTTCCCCACTGGCGGCATAGCCTTTATCACTTAAGGCATTGAGAACATCCGTAGCGGTATGTTCTTCGGTCATATCAATATTAAAGGAGTTTCCTTGAGCATCCGTAAAAGCATAAGAGGCAGGCCCGGCTATGGGCTGGGTAAGCTCATCACCGCTAAAGGCTATGGTGCTTATGGGCACGGCGCCGCGCATGTTTAAATCTGTATTTAAAAAATCACTGGAAACGCCAGTAATACCATTTATAGCCACTGTAGTAGTGCCGTCACCATTATCTGTAATGGTAGACTCGTAGCCCTTCTTTTTTAGCTCATCGAGCACATCTTTTTGCGTATGCCCATTTGTCATATCTACGCTAACCATGGCGCTGCCTTCACCCATAAAGGTATAGGTTTTGGGGCCAGCTATGGTATGGCTTGTAAGATTGCCTGCAAAATCAATAGTACTTTGCTG
>CAYJAL010000248.1:0-2380 GCA_964367875.1 uncultured Desulfovibrionaceae bacterium
TGTTCACAGCTACCATGATAGGTACACCGGCAGCTTTGGAGTGGTTGATGGCTTCGCGGGTTTGCTCCATGACGCCGTCATCAGCTGCTACCACAAGGATAACAATGTCGGTTACTTGAGCTCCACGAGCGCGCATTTCTGTAAAGGCTTCGTGACCGGGGGTATCAAGGAATACAATATCACCGCGCTTGGTGCTTACTTGGTAGGCACCAATATGCTGGGTAATACCGCCTGCTTCACCGCTGGTTACGTTAGATTCACGAATGGCGTCCAAAAGCGAGGTCTTACCATGGTCAACGTGACCCATGATGGTGACCACGGGAGGACGTGGCTTAAGGTTCTCTGGGCTGTCGCTTTCAGTGGGGATGAGGTAATCATCCTCAGAAAAGCCCACCTTTTCCACTTCGTATTCAAATTCAGCAGCCACAAGGGTGGCAGTATCGAGGTCAAGGGATTGGTTAATGGTAGCCATAATCCCAAGGCCAAAAAGAACTTTAATGATTTCGTTAGACTTTAAGCCCATTTGGTGCGCCATATCAGCAACACGAATGGCTTCCGTTACACGAATTTTACGCTTAGCGGCCTTAAGCGGCTGTGTGGTGGAGGATACTTGACGCATATCCTTACCCTTACGGCGCGACTTATGACGGCTACCCATGCGCTTGGCGTTTTCATCATCTTGACCAAAGCGGCTGAAATCGCCATTGCCACCGGCGGGGAAGTCTACGGTGCGACGGCCTTTGTTACGCTTTTTCTTGCTTTGTTCATTGCCCATACCTGGGGCGCCAAAATTCATGCCGCCATCGGTACGTGGTGCACCGCCTGCGCCGCCACCGGGACGTGGAGGACGTGGGCTACGGGGGGCGTCTTTATCGCCATCCTTACCACCGGCATGCCCACCGGGGCCACCTTGACCTGGACGAGGACGGAAATTGCCTCTGTTGTCGCCCTGACCTGCATGACCACCGCCACCGGGACGAGGTCCACGATTGCCACCCGGATGACCGCCTTGGCCTGCGTGACCGCCATGACCTGGACGATTGCCACCTGCTGCGCGGCGTTTATCCGCTTCCAGAGTAGCTTCGGGGCTGGGACGAGAAATAATGCGCACAGAAGTTTGCACTGGTTCTGGCTCAGGGCGCTTTTTGGGGGCGCGATCCTTTCTTTTTCTGTCGCCATTAGGGTCGGCGTTTTTATCAGAACTCTTTTTATCTGTAGGGGCAGAAGAACCTTCAGGGCTAGCAGAAGCTTGAGGCGTCGCAGCGCGTGCTTCACTTTTAGCTTCGGGCTTAGCTGCTGCATCTGCTTTTTCTGCGGCAGCTGGTTTTGCAGGGGCTTCATTGGCAGCAACTTCTTTAGGTGCAGCTTCTTTAGGTGTAGCTTCTGCAGCTACTTTGGGAGCGGCTTCTTTTTCAGTGCTTTTTTCAGAGCCTTTTTCAGAAGCAGGGGCGCTGATAATACGCGCTTCTGTAGCTTCTGGTTTTGCTTCTGTTTTAGGCTTAATAATTTTTGCAGTAGCTTCAGTAGCGGATGCGCTTTCTGTTTTGGTAACAGCTTCGGCAGGGGCTTTTTTCTTGCTGCTTTCTTTTACTTCTTCTTCGTTTGCCTTGGCAGCTGTTTCAGCTTTGGGCGCGGCTTTAGCATCACTCTTTTCGTTGTCGCCACTTTTACGGCGGCGCACAATAACAGAGCTTTTCTTTTGATCGCTCATGTGGCTACGCACGCGCTCCACTTGATCCATAGCCACGGGGCTGGAAGCATTCTTGGTTTCAATGCCTAAATTTTGCAAAGTTTGTTGCAATTCTTTAGGTGTTGTATTCAGCTCTGTGGCCAAATCTTTTACTGTCATTTTATCTTTTGTCACTTTGTACCCCTTTGCGCCTTTTCATTCCCGTTTTGTAGTGAAAAAACTTTTCCTTACAGCTTTGGCTTTGACACACATAATACCCTCTACCGGGTAGTACGGCTTTCTCATCCAAAAGCCACGTATTCTCGGTGGTGATAATATGGCGCATCAACTCCACCTTTGCTAAACGTTGCCTACAGACCACACACATGCGTATGGGTGTATGCGGCATTTATTCTGCTGCCTCATCTTCTGTAGCTATTTCTTGCTCTTCGCTCGCGTCAACTTCTGTTACGCTAGGCGCTAAGAAGGCAATGGCAGAGCGCAAATCAGCAATGCGTGAAGCACTCATGGTTAACTTTTCTGTCAATTCTTCATCGCTGGCATGGCGTAAGCTTTCAATATTAGAGAAGCCTGCGGCAACCAAGGCGTCCATGGAAACTTCAGCTACAGAAGCTAACTGTTCAAGGCCATGACCGATGGCATTGGCTTCGTTGTAGCGAGTTTCGGTGAAAATATCTATTTTCCAGCCAA
>CAYJAL010000249.1:0-2311 GCA_964367875.1 uncultured Desulfovibrionaceae bacterium
TGCGGCCTTACCACCCTGGGAGAAGGAATTTGCCGTACAGGAGCTGCCGCCAAGTTTGCATGATGAGTAGGGTGCTTATTAGTAAAACGTAATATTCGGAAAAAGCATGAAATATTTATTTTCGTGAAGTTGCTTCAATCCTTTTTTCAAAAATCTGCGTAAAACAGGCTGTTTAAATGCCACAGGACGTGGCAAGCCGCGCAGCGGAGCAAGCCAAAGCCAGCCGAAATTCACTTTCGGCGCCAGCGACGCTTGCGATAGCTTGTGTCGCATAGGACATGCGACCAAGCGTTATGTGTACTGTTCAAAAAGAACAGCATGCCACAGGACGTGGCAAGCCCCGCAGGGGAGCAAGCCAAAGGCAAGGCGAAATTTATTTTCGCCGATAGCCGACGCTTGCGATAGCTTGTGTCGCATAGGACATGCGACCAAGCGTTATGTGTACTGTTCAAAAAGAACAGCATGCCACAGGACGTGGCAAGCCCCGCAGGGGAGCAAGCCAAAGGCAAGGCGAAATTTATTTTCGCCGATAGCCGACGCTTGCGATAGCTTGTGTCGCATAGGACATGCGACCAAGCGTTATGTGTACTGTTACTCGCTCTTGACATACCCTAAGTTCTCAAGGTAAGACCAATGGTATTCAAAACACTATCTTACTTTAATTCGGGAAATTCCATGTCTAACCAAGTGCCGCAAATCGTTTTGGTGGGGCGCCCCAATGTGGGCAAGTCCACCCTCTTTAATCGTCTTATTCATAGTAAGCGCGCCATCACTCACGACCGTCCGGGTGTTACCCGCGACCGCATGGAAGGTATCGTTCGCCTGCACGGCGAAGCCCTCTTTGGTATTGTAGATACAGGCGGTATCACCCTAGACGCTCATGCTGAGGTGACAGAAGGCCCCGAAGGTATTCGTGGTTTTGAGGCAGATATTTTGCGTCAAGCAGAGGAGGCCTTAAGCACAGCCGTGGCCGTGGCCTTTGTGGTGGATGGACGTGATGGACTTTTGCCGCTGGACGAATACCTTATGGCGCATATACGCCGTATGGGTAAACCCACCTTACTGATAGTCAATAAAGTGGATGGCGCTGAGCAAGAAAATCAAGTTTTGGCAGAATTCCATGGCTTAGGTTTCCCTGTTATTGGTGTGTCCGCTGAGCATGGGCATAATTTGCGCCAATTGCGTGAAGAATTGCAAGATCTTATCCCTGATCATTGGGAAGATATATTGGTGCAAGATACCAGTTTGAAATTGGCCATGCTAGGCCGCCCCAATGCGGGAAAATCCTCTCTTATCAATGCTTTGCATGGCTCTGAGCGCATGATTGTTTCTGATGTGGCCGGCACCACACGCGATAGTGTGGATGTGCAAATGGAAATTAAGGGTGAAAAATACACCTTTGTGGACACAGCAGGTGTACGCCGCCGCGCAAAAATTACCGATATGGTAGAGAAATATTCTGTAAACTCCGCCATTAAGTCTAGCACCAAGGCGCATGTGACCCTCTTGGTTCTAGATGCCACCGAGGGCGTGAGCCAGCAAGATAAGCGCCTTATGGATTTATTGAATGAGCGCAAAACGCCTTTTATGATTTTGATCAATAAAGTGGACTTGGTGCCGCAAGATGCCATTAAGCAATTACAGAAAAACTTGGCAGAAATGCTGGCTTTTTGCTCGCATGTACCTGTTTTGTTGGTGTCTGCCTTGGAAAGACGCGGCCTTGCCAAAATTTTGCCTTTGGCACGTCAAATTCATGAAGAATGCCAGGTGCGCATACCGACAGGGCAGCTGAACAGAGCCATGGAATCTGTGCTTGAACGTCACCAACCTCCTGTTATTAAACGTGTACGCGCTAAATTCTTTTACTTAACTCAAGCAGAAACGGCGCCGCCTACTTTTGTTTTCTTTGTGAATGATGCTGAAAGAGTATCCGAAAGCTATTCGCGCTATTTAGAAAAATCTTTGCGTAAGCATTTTAAAATTTTGCATGCGCCCATGCGTGTGCATATGCGCTCGTCGCATACCAAGCGCAATAAGAAGTAATATTTTCTTATATAATCTGAAAAGCCCTGTACCATAAATATGGTGCAGGGCTTTTTAGACTAGTGACAAGCCTTAGGGGGAAAATTTGATTTTTATTTTTACGAACTAAACTTCATTTTTTTCAAATGAGCACTTTAAATGAAGTACAAATAAGGCATTATTTTAAAAATTGCATTGCGCCTAGATCTTATATTCAAAGATAAACATAAGCCGCAATTAAAGTTTTTTGGAAGGGGGGTCTGGGGGGAGAACCTTTTTTTAAAAAAAG
>CAYJAL010000250.1:0-2297 GCA_964367875.1 uncultured Desulfovibrionaceae bacterium
CGACAATGGCGTGAAAAACGAACGCGGCACCTTGGCCATGGCTCGCACCATGGATCCTCACAGCGCCACTGCACAATTTTTCATTAACTTAACCGATAACGATTTCCTCAACCACTCCGAGCCTTCCATGCAGGGCTGGGGCTATTGCGTATTTGGTAAAGTGATTGAAGGTATGGAAAGCGTAGACAAAATTGCCAAGGCCAAAACCAAAAGCGCTGGCATTCACGACGACGTACCTGTGGACATGATCATGATCACCGGTGCCAGCCGTTTTGAATAATCATTGATTTTCAATTTGAAGGGAGAGGATTTTATATATTTCCTCTCCCTTTTTTTTCATAAAAATTCCCCTTTTCTCTCATAAACTTCCCCTCTCATAACAGCTTGCTGTAAAAGCCCATATTTTACTATCTCACTATCAAAATACTACTCAAACATTTTTGGGTAGGCTGTTCAAAAAGTGTAAAGTGCGAGGAAGACGAAGTTTTTTGCGAAAGGCGCGTATACAGACATACGTAACTGGAGCAAAAAACAAGTCTGACGAAGTAATTTGCACTTTTTCAACAGCCTATAAAGCCTTTGACAAGCTCACGCCCTACGCGCTACAAGCGGCACAAGAACTTCAACGCAAGGAAACACCATGTCTGCATCTTCTTTAGCAAAAATAGCCATCATCGGCGGCGGTCTTGCCGGTACAGAATGCGCCCTTATTTTGGCAAAATACGGCATTGCCAGCCATCTTTTTGAACAAAAGCCCCATGCCATGTCGGCGGCGCACGAATTACCCTTTCTCAGCGAACTGGTCTGCTCCAACTCGCTACGCTCCAATGAATTGGCTTCGGGCATTGGCTTGTTAAAGCAAGAATTACGCGAGCTAAACAGCCCCTTTATGCGTCAGGCCGACGCCACAGCTGTACCGGCAGGTAAAGCCCTGGCGGTGGACAGAGAGCTTTTTGCCAAAAGCCTTACCCAAGAAGTGGAGCAATGCGAGCTTATAACCCTGCATAGGCAACAAATACAAAGCCTTGATGATACCGCATTGGCAGATTTTAGCCATATAGTGGTGGCGGCAGGCCCCTTGGCTTCCGACTCTTTAGCCGCATCGCTTAGCGCAGCCATAGGCGGCACCGAGCTGTATTTTTATGATGCCATAGCCCCCATTGTGAGCGCCGAATCCTTGGACAGAAGTATTGTATTCCGCGCCTCACGCTATCAAGAACCTGAAGAAGGCGCCGAAACTGGGGAATATTTGAATTGCCCCATGGAAAAGGATGAATATTTTGCTTTTTATGAAGCCTTGCTCGAAGGCGATAAGGTGCAAGCTAAAGATTTTGAAAAGGAAGTGCACTTTGAAGGCTGCATGCCCATTGAAGCCTTGGCCGAACGCGGAGCGCGCACCCTTACCTTTGGCCCCTTAAAGCCTGTGGGCTTTGTGGATCCGCGCACAGGTCGCCGCCCTTATGCCATTATTCAATTGCGTACGGAAAATCTCAATGAGTCCATGTACAATTTGGTGGGCTGTCAAACCAAGCTTACCTATGGGGCACAGCAAAAGATTTTCCGCATGATTCCCGGCCTTGAAAATGCCGAATTTATACGCTTTGGCTCCATGCATCGTAATACCTATGTCAATGCACCCAAGGTGCTGGAAGGCAATTTACGTCTTAAAGGTGTGGAGAAAAATATACGCCTAGCTGGGCAAATCACCGGCGTGGAAGGTTATGTGGAATCCGCCGCTTGCGGCCTTTGGGCGGCCTTAACCTTGGTGGCAGAATTGCAAGAAAAAACTTTAGAAAAGCCCCCTGTCACCTCAGCCTTGGGCGCCCTTTTACAGCATCTGTGTACTGAAGTGAAAAAATTTCAGCCTTCCAATGCCCACTTTGGCCTCATGCCGGAACTGGGCGTACGCGCTAAAAAAGCAGAACGTAAAGTTATGTACAGCACTAGAGCTAGAGAAAGCTTTGGTGGGTGGTTAGGCCAACACACAAACCACGGCTTTTAACAGGGTGTTGAAAAAGGGTTGTCTGCTTCGTTAAGCTTGCTTTTTGCTCCAGTCGAGTATTATTTATACGCTCCCTCCGCAAAAAGCTACGCTTGCCTCGCATCCAACCCTTTTTGAACACCCTGCTTTAAAGGTATAAAAAAAACTCCCCACAGCTAAAAGAATACCTGTGGGGAGTTTTATATATTTCAAAAA
This sequence comes from uncultured Desulfovibrionaceae bacterium, assembly GCA_964367875.1. Classification (GTDB taxonomy): domain Bacteria; phylum Desulfobacterota; class Desulfovibrionia; order Desulfovibrionales; family Desulfovibrionaceae; genus CAYJAD01. Next base: position 2,198 of record CAYJAL010000250.1, read on the forward strand.
AAGAAGCTGAACACCCGTAGCCACCGCTGCCGCTGCTTCCTTTCGGACCTGACGGAGTTGACGGTGCTTGCGCCGTTCAGCTTCGGGCTTGTCTATAGCG
>CAYJAL010000251.1:0-2287 GCA_964367875.1 uncultured Desulfovibrionaceae bacterium
GTCTGGGGGGAGAACCTTTTTTTCAAAAAAGGGTTCCCCCCAGTAAGCTTTGCTAACACTAGAAAACCCCGCCGAAGCGGGGTTTTCTGTGTCTAGTGAGTCATAGAGGAGATTTATTTTTTACTGCTACGATAGGTTACATAGTCGGTTAAGTCCGACTCGCCTAAGATTAGGTAAGCGCGCTCAAAGGTGGGGAAGTTGCGCATATCATTCCAGCGAGCCAGGTAGAAAATACCGCCTAGTATTACCCATGCCAAGAGGGCGTAGGCAGATTCTTTGCCAATCACTGCGGGAGAGAAGGGCAGGGTGAGTAAGCCTAAGCAAATGACGGAGCTAATGCAGCCTAAAATGGCACAACGCAGCATCCAAGGGCTTTCGCTCTTATCGCGAGAGAGGATTTTGTAGGCGGCCCAGGAGGCGAAAAGGTAGGCAATGATGGTGCCAATGGCGGACATGCTTACTACCCAGTCCAGCACTTCGCGGCCAAAGAAGGGAGCGATAAGCACAAAGGCTAAAGTAAAGGTTAAGGCATTTTTAGGGGTTTTGTGCTTCTTGTCGATTTTGGCAAACCATGTGGGCAGGATGTGCGCACGGCCCATGCTAAAAAGTAAGCGGGAGCTGGCCACATAAAAACCGTTAATACCGGTGAGAATGCCTGCCACTACGGCCATGGCCAAAAAGATGGTTCCGTAAGAGCCTAAAGCTAAGTCGGCCACATAACCGGTGTGCCATGGGGTGTCTAATTTAATAAGCTCTGGATAAGGAATAACGATGGCTACTGCGACGGTAACAAGACCGTATACAAAGATACCGCAAGCGATGGCAAGTACCATAAGCTTAATGGCTTTTTCTGCGGAAAAATTAAATTCTTCTGCCGCTTGGGGAATGGTGTCAAAGCCCACATAAAGCCAGGGGGCTACGGCTACCACTGCAGCTATGCTGGCAAGGACGCTTTTATTTTCTGCAAAAAGGGGATTTAAATTGCTTAGGCTGGCTGTTTCTGCGGTGAAGGTACCTAGGGTTAATGCAGCTACGCCAATGGCCAAAACAACGGCCAATGCCACTTGAATTTTGCTGATAACGTCTGCGCCAATCATGTTTAAAATACCAAATACGACCAAAACTGCTTCTAAAAACAGTAATTCACCCAAATATACATCCCAATTGGCTATAACATATAGGTGCCCAAAGTTGAGAACGTCCGGCATAAGGAAGCGTGTAAGAAGCACCAAGGCTGTGGCATTCAATGCGATGATGGATAGATAACCCAAAACCATGGCCCAGCCGCAAATGAAGGAAGCTGTGGAGCCAAAAGCTGCATAGGCGTAAGCAAAAGCGCCGCCGGCTACAGGGTATTTCCCCACAATTTTACCATAGCTTATGGCAACAAACATAAGCAATATGCCCCCAAGAGCAAAACCAATACAAGCCGCCAATGGCCCCGATTGAGGCAAAAAGCGTAAGCTTGGCATAACAAAAGCCCCCCAGCCAATAATAGATCCAAAAGCTAAGGACCATGTGGCAAGGGGGGACATTGTTTTGCTTAAATTTTCTCTTTCTTCTGCATGTGGGGGACTCTGGGCATGATTCATAAGCTTGTGCTCCTAAAGGGAAATGTTTTTGCAATCCTTGCTACTTTTTTTCTCAAGTAAGGCTACGGGCAAGGGCGCAGGTAAATAAAGACACGAGCCTTTGAGCAAATCTTGTACCAATGGCGGTGAAAGTGTCGCTTATGGGGCAAAAATATCTTTGTTACTTTGTGCACAAATGCTGGAAAATGAAGTTCTTTGGAAAAAATAAGAAAAATTCTTCATGGTAGAAAATATTGAGTACATGAACAAAAAAGGGGAAAGCTTACTAAGCAGAAAGATAAGAAATGATTCATTTTTGCATTAGTGCTATGCGCTAACATGTTTAAAAGAGCAGTTTTAGAGAGGGTGTTGTTAAGTTGTTTTTGCATTGTGCAATGTGAAGCTTTGCTTTTGCTCATTTTAATATGCTAATATCATAGTATAAAAAATTATAAGGAGTGCGGGCTGTGTAATGCAAAAATGAATCATTTTACGCGATGTAAAACGTGCGTGCGGCATAACAAAAAACCTAAAGTTAAACTTTAACTTTAGGTTTTTTGTTATGTAAGGCACAGAAAGCCTGCGCTTTATAGGCATGTTTACAAGGAAAGCTCCGTAAAGTGAATGGTGACCTTTTCACCTACAGCACATTGTAAAAGGTTGTCCATAAGGCTTACAGCTTCAATTTCCACAGGGCTAATGCTTTTTCCGCTAAT
>CAYJAL010000252.1:0-2272 GCA_964367875.1 uncultured Desulfovibrionaceae bacterium
TTATTCCTTTTTGCGTGGGCGGTGGTATTTCCAGCGTGGAAGATATGCGCGCTGTGCTGGTGGCCGGAGCTGAAAAGGTTTCCATCAATTCTGCTGCGGTGACCAATCCTGAACTTATCACTCAAGGGGCAGAAGCCTTTGGCTCTCAAGCCATAGTGGTGGGTATGGATGTAAAGCAAGTGGAAAAAAGCGAGGCCATCCCTTCCGGTTATGAAATTGTCATTCATGGCGGACGCAAGCATATGGGCTTGGACGCTTTGGCCTGGGCTAAACGCTGTGAAGAGTTGGGCGCCGGCGAGCTGTGTATCAACTCCATTGACGCCGATGGCGTGCGACAAGGCTATGAGCTGCAATTAACACGCCTTATATGCGAAAATGTGGGAATCCCTGTCATTGCTTCCGGCGGCGCCGGTAGCCCCGAGCATATGTATGAGGCTGTGAGCGAAGGTAAGGCTTCGGCGGCACTCATAGCTTCCATTGTGCATTATGGTCAATATAGCATCGCGCAGTGCAAAGATCATATGGCTGAGCGCGGCGCCAAGGTGCGTTTGCGTATTAGCTCATGAGCTTAGAAAAAGACTGGCAAGCCTTACAAGATTTTTTGCAAGAGCGCTATGCTGCCACGCCCTTGGCATTAGCCTATTCCGGTGGTTTGGATAGCCGTTTTTTGGCTCATGCTCTGCATAAAGCCGGCTGCGATGTGAAGCTTTACCATGCCACCGGTGCTCATGTGCCGCACGAGGAAAGCGCTTTTGCACTGATCTGGGCGCAAGGAGAGGCTTTGCCTGTGAGCACCCTTGCCGTGGATGTAAGCCTTGTGCCGCATGTGCAGGATAATAGCTTGCAGCGCTGTTATTATTGTAAGAAACATTTGATGCTGCAATTTTTGCAAAAGGCAGAGCAAGAGCAGCGTTTGCTGTGCGATGGCACCAATGCTGATGATTTGCAGGCGCATCGCCCCGGTTTGCGCGCTTTGCAAGAGCTTCATGTGCATTCTCCCTTGGCCTTGCATGGCCTTAGTAAGCAAGCCATACGTGCTTTGGCAGAAATCTCCCATCTACATTATCCTCAGCAAAAGGCTAGCCCTTGCTTACTCACGCGTTTGGCCTACGGTATGCGCGTGGAGCCGCAGCTTTTGGCGCGCATTGATGCGGCGGAAAATGCTTTGCATAGGGCTGCGGTGGCGCAGTGCCGCGTGCGTGTGTCTGAAAAGGCTGTGCTTGTACAAATACAGACCAGTGCCGTGTCGGATGACATATCTGGTGAAGTATTAGGCGAAAGCATACAGGCCATTATGGCGGCGCAGGGCTTTGGGGCCGTGGATATTGTGTACGAGGAAAATTTGAGCGGTTATTTTGATAGAAAATAATTGCGGAGGAAAAAATATATTTTAAAGTTTTACGATGCGGCAATATCTTACTTTCGAAGGTAAGGTGTTGTCGCAATTAAAGTTTTTTGGAAGGCCGACCCAACGGGCGGTGAAACCGTTTGCGTTTGCGAGAAACGAGCAATTACGCAAATCGAGAGATGAGCGGGTCTGGGGGGAAACCTTTTCTTCAGAAAAGGTTTCCCCCCAGTAAACTTTGTCAGAACTCTGAAAAAGTTCCTTTTTTTATAAAAGATTAGTCCTTAGGTCTGCTATCTACAATGCGCTGCGCCTTGCCTTCGCTGCGAGCGATGGAATGGGGCTCCACAAGGCGAACCTTTACGGAAACGCCCAGATATTCCTTAATGGACTTTTGGATTTTGTTTTCTGTTTGTTGCAAGCGGCGAATTTCGTCACCAAAATTCATATTGCCAATTTCCACGCGTAATTCCACATTGTCCAAATTGTTTTCACGGGTAACGTGAATTTGATAATGCGGTGCAATGCCTTCGCATTCAAGGAGCAAGGCTTCAATTTGTTGTGGGTATACGTTGACGCCGCGGATAATAAGCATATCATCACTGCGACCCATAATGCGCCCAATGCGGGCATGAGTGCGGCCGCAGCGGCATGGGGTGTAATTTAATGTGGTGAGGTCGCGGGTGCGGTAGCGCAACAGCGGAATACCTTCCTTGGTAAGGGTGGTGATTACCAGCTCGCCCACTTGGCCTTCGGGTAGGCTTTTGCCTGTGACAGGATCAATGATTTCCGGCAAGAAGTGGTCTTCAAAAATGTGCATACCATTTTTGGCTTCCACACATTCCATGGCCACGCCGGGGCCCATGATTTCTGAAAGGCCATAAATATTCATGGCATGAATGCCCATTTTTCTTTCAATATCAGCTC
>CAYJAL010000253.1:0-2217 GCA_964367875.1 uncultured Desulfovibrionaceae bacterium
GTCATGCCGGAGCCGCCACCGCGGGGGATAAGGGCAAATTTTTTATCATTGGCAAGGCGCACCAGTGAGGCCACTTGTTCTGTGGTGCTGGGCTCTACCACACAAAGGGGCAGCTCCATGCGTAAATCTGTGGCGTCGGTGGCATTTTCCACCAAGGCTCCGGGGCGGGTAATGATGCACTCTTCGGGCATGATGGTTCTAAAGGCTTCCAAAAGTTCCGCACGAAAAGCCATTTCTGCTTCATGGGCAGACCAAAACATGGTAATGCCTTCTCCAATGCTGGTGGCATAGTGATGCGCAAGGGCTAATGAGTGAGATTCAAAGGTTTTTTGTACACTTTGGCGCACTGTTTCGGCATCAATAAAGGGATTATAGGCCACCAAAAACAGCTCTTCGGCAATGGCAATGGCCATATTTCGCACAGATTCAGGCCATTCTTCAAAGTCATTACGGTTGATACGTAAAATACGGTTCACCACATAAACGGGTGAAATGGAAATATGTGGGCCTTTATGCGCCATGCTCTTTGCCTCGTCTTAAAAATATTTCACGGTAATGGGGTCTTACCATGTGCTAAAAGGGTGCAAGTGTAAATGAACGTTTTTATATCGCATATCTAGGGATACTTCTTTCCCTAGCCATGGGGGTATAGCAAAGCTTTCTTCTTCTGAGTTCAGCTCCACTTCTGCTATTACAAGGCCGGCATTAAGCCCCATAAAAGAATCCACATGCCAGATATGGCCTTCATGGGCGATGGCGTAACGGATTTTTTCTATAAGGGGTTTTTCAGCTAAGGTGTCCAGCAATATGCGGGCATCCTGTACAGGAATGGGGTATTCGTATTCCGCAGCCGCAAGGGCAGAAAGGGAACTTTTTATGGTGATATAGGCTGTGGGCGCGTCTGGATGAGAGTCGTGGGGATTTTGGGGTTCACAGAGTCGCACGCGAATAACACGGCTTTTATCCGTGCTTAAATATCCTTGTGTGTAAACACTGCCTTGAATCTGTAATTCTTGCCACGGTTCGCCGTGTACAAGGAATTTTCTTTCAATTTCCATGGCCATGATGTACGCGATTTTGCCTTACTATCTATGTTGTTTGGGGTAAAAATTACATTGCGCCAAAAGTTTACTTTCAAAAGAGAGGCTTGTGTCGCAATTAAAATTTTTTGGAATGGGGGTCTGGGGGAAAACCTTTTTTTAAAAAGGTTTTCCCCCAGCAGACTTTACCAAGAGAATTAATCCCACTCGCGCTTGTCCTCAATGGGACGAATTTGCGGTGGAAGGCTACCCGGGGTGAGCACTTCCAAGAGCGGACGCAATTTAATTTTTTCGCGGAAGGCGTGTAAAAGCTCTTCTTCGCGTCTAAAGTCACTGGTTTCCACAAAGAGCACCATTTCATCAATGCCGCCAGGATTGGTAACTTCAATCTGCCAGCGTTTGATTTCTTCAAAGTTGCTCATAACTTGTTCCACTTGGTGCGGATATACAAACATACCCTTAATACGTGCTGTGGTATCAACACGACCCACCGTGGCGCCAAGGCGCGGGCTGGTACGTCCGCAAGCGCAAGGGGAGCGATCTATATAGGATAAGTCGCCTGTGGCTAAGCGGATAAGCGGATAAGTTTTATTGAAAGCTGTAACCACAATTTCACCCACTTCGCCATCCTTTAAAGGAATGCCTGTGTCTGGGTGACAGATTTCCACATAGCAGCGATTGGCAATATGTAAGCCTGTTTTATGGAAACACTCATAGCCAATACAGCCCACATCTGCTGTGCCATAACCTTGACGCAACAAGATGTCATATTTCTTTTCCAGCTGATTACGCATTTTTTCGGAAAGGCGCTCGCCAGTCACAAAGCCTACTTCTAGGAAGAGGTCTTTGCGCAGGTTAAGGCCTTTTTCTTCAGCGCGCTGGGCTAAGTGCATCAAAAAGCTGGGCGTACCCACATAGCCGGACACACGCAATTTTTGCATAATATCTAGCTGTGTAATGGCTTCCGATGGGCCGGCAGGAATAACCGCACAGCCAAGGTTACGCAAGGGCTCTTCAAACATAAGGCCGGCAGGGGAGAGGTGATAGTTAAAGGTCACCTGCACAGCATCGCCGGGGCGATAGCCTGCTGCGTAAAAAGCTTCGGTATATCCCCAATAATCGTCCCCTCTATCTTCTGGATCAAAAATAGGCCCAGGTGAAAGGAATATACGCTTTA
>CAYJAL010000254.1:0-1175 GCA_964367875.1 uncultured Desulfovibrionaceae bacterium
CTAGTTGAACTAATAGATAAGAATTTTTCTTCTATCTAGAAATTCATCATACTATAACTAAGCAAAAATTCCACGAAATAAAAAAACAAGGATGATTTTGAAGGTTCATCCTTGTTTTTGTTTTAAGAACAAGTTGTTACTATTTACAGCAACATATTTATCTCAAGGGAAAAATAATATTTTGCAAATTAAGGTTGTGTTGGATTTTCAACCAACTCTACACCTAAATTATTCACAGTGTAAGTTCCTGCTATTAATGGAATAGCTCCAGCTATACTTACACTTCCTCCAGAAATATTTACAGTGTTGTTAGCGTCTCGCGCAAAAATATTTGAACTAAAACCACCAAAATTTCTTGTTTCTCCTACTGCTGTAGAAATGTTTATTTCAATATTACTGCCCTCTATAATAGTTGAATATGCATGCAAGTCAATATTGCTATATGTAGTGTCACCGCTTATATCATATCCAGGTAGTTCAGCAACTTCGCCTATAGTCAATGTGTAATTTCCAAAGCTACCTGCTCCAAAAGCAGTACCAATTACTAAATCTCCGCTTATAGTGCCACCCGTTATGTCTACTGTAACAGCATCAACATTAGATTCAGCACCTGCATTTGCTCCTCCGCCTGTTATGTTTGCAAAGGTTCCACCTTCAATGTTGATTTCTATATTGCCCGCACTTGTTTGATTAATTACACCAACACCTCCACCTAGAAGTGATTCTACGGAAGCATCGCCTGATACGTTTATTGTAACATCGCCTACACCGGCACCAATACCTCCACCAATAATACCTGTATTTACAGTAACAGATGGTTGACCACCAGTAAATTCTTGTCCGCTAAGAGTTCCGCCACTAACATTTATTAACACATCGCCTGTAACATTTTTAAAGTATCCGCCGCCATAGATAGCCGTTGCATTTCCGCCTGTCATATTAACTGATGTCGATTCTACATCTATCAAATCACTACCACCGTAAATGATATTAGGATCGTAAGGGTCGCCAGAGGTTGGGTCTCCTGGCATGTTAAGTGTAAAACTTCCACCATTAAATTCATAAGTTATGCTAGTATCAGAAATAGTGATTGAATTTCCATGTGCAATTATGTCATAAGTAGATGGTACAGATCCGCTATTCACTCTTATTTCAGGAGCAATCATCATTGTACC
>CAYJAL010000254.1:1185-2205 GCA_964367875.1 uncultured Desulfovibrionaceae bacterium
CCACTACCACTACCTGTCAGAGCATACCCATTTTCTGAATAATCACGATAATTAGTACCATTGTTATAATTAATAAATGTACCTTCATTATTTATAGTATTCCAAGCGCTATTACCATTATATACAATATCACCATTGTTAGTAAATGTTCCACCTTCAGCAATATTTACAGTGTTATTATTAGTCAATTCACCATTGTTAGTAAATGTACCCGCTACTTTAATTGTGCTATTTAGTATTATTTGTTCTACACCCTGAGCACTCTTTTCATTTATAAATGTTCCGCCTTCTAAAACATTAACTGTTATCCCATCAGATGCTGCGCCTGAAAAACTGTTGTTATTGAGAAATGTTCCACCTGACTCTACATTAACAATGAGTTTATTACCAGAAGTAACAGTTACACTGCTATCATTTGTTAGAGTTACACCAGCGCCAACATTTATTGTTTTAGTAATTGTATTACCAGAAATACTAAATTCGTTTGGCGGCGTTGTGCTTGCACTATCAAAATTTGCATTTGCATTAACGTCCAAGATTACATTTTTACCATCCGTTAGATATTCGGAAATAGATGCATTTTCAGTTGTAATCTCATGGTATTCTCCTATTCCACCTATCTCTACTGCAAAATAAACTTGACCTTCATTTACTGTAAAGCCTGATTGTCCAAATACAGTTTTAGTAATAGAAGCTACTGCAGGATTAGCATCTGATTCAAACATAAACGCTTCATTTGTTTCTGCTGATTCAACTATATTAACATTTAATTTATCAAGATTCAAAATTATAGATGGTTGATATGTAGTACCTCTAATTTCAATATCAAATGTAGTAGAATTTTCAGTTCCATTTTGCCTAAAAATTGCAACTGGTTCTAATATAACTTTACTTGTAGAATCAGTAGTCAAAGTACCATTATTTATTAATTCCGAACTTGAATCTAATAACAATTCAGTATTTTCCCAAAGCGTCAGAGTGCCGTTATTTACTATAATATTGCCAGATTTAAGGATATAA
>CAYJAL010000255.1:0-2189 GCA_964367875.1 uncultured Desulfovibrionaceae bacterium
GTTCGGTGAGTATGCGTAAAAACTCATCCTTACCAAGGGCTTGTAATTCCACACGTAAGGGGAAGCGCCCTTGTAATTCCGGAATTAAATCAGAAGGGTTGCTAAAATGAAAAGCACCGGCAGCAATAAAGAGTATATGGTCGGTTTTTACCATGCCGTACTTGGTATTCACCACAGAGCCTTCCACAATGGGAAGCAAGTCGCGCTGAACCCCTTCACGAGAAATATCCGAAGAGCGTTGTGAAGATGTGCTGGCAATTTTATCAATTTCATCAATAAATATAATACCACCCTCTTCTACCCTTTGGCGTGCCTTTTCCATAAGCGATTCTTCATCCACAAGTTTAGCAGATTCTTCTTGAACCAATACGGTGAAAGCTTGGCCAATTTTCATTTTGCGGCGTTTGGGCTTGGGGGGAAAGGCTTTGCCAAACATATCCTTCATTTGTGATCCCATATTTTCCATGCCGGGAATGGCAAAAACATCAATACTGGGGCCGGATTGTTCCATGATTTCCATTTCCACCTCACGGTCATCGAGGAAACCTTGGCGGAATTGTTGGCGTAATTTTTCCTTGGTGGATTCGCGTCCGCTGTCTCCGCTGTACGAAGGCGGTAAGAGTAAATCCATAAGGCGCATTTCGGCGGCATTTTCTGCAGCTTCTTTTACGCGTATATTTTCTTCTTCGCGCACAAGCTTTATGCTTATTTCCATAAGGTCGCGCACCATGGATTCTACATCACGTCCCACATAGCCCACTTCGGTAAATTTTGTGGCTTCCACCTTTACAAAAGGTACAGAACAAAGCTTGGCAAGGCGGCGAGCAATTTCTGTTTTACCCACACCTGTGGGGCCCATCATAATAATATTTTTAGGTGCCACTTCGTCGCGTAATTCTGGAGGTAATTGGCTGCGGCGCCAGCGATTACGCACGGCCACAGCCACCATGCGCTTGGCCTGTTCTTGGCCAATGATAAATTTATCCAGTTCTGCAACAACTTCACGCGGAGTAAGAGTAATCATAAATCAACCTCTAAATACATATAAAAGTAAGGCTTTCGCCCAAAAAAATAATCAGCAGAGCAAATATAACCATCTTTTCATAATTTGCAATGCCTGCATATCTATTTTATACAGGGGTATGATTTCTCACATGCATTGGAATATTTATTTGGGGCCTCTCCTCTTGGGAGTAGGCATATTTTTACAAGCGCTCTTCTTTTGTAAGCCGCGTCTGCCCTTTATTTTACCTTGTATAGGCGCTTTGTGCATAGCTATCCTCTGTTATAGGGATAGAGATGTGGCTCTTTTTATAGGGCAAATATGTCTGCTTTTCTTCCAATTTATCATGAGGCGCAAGCATTGATCATGATACGCAAAATTTCTTTATTTATTTTCTTTATGCTGCTTGCAAGTACGTGGATTTTGTTTGATATAAGCCATATTCTCCAAGAGCAATGGATGGATAAGCACGTACGCGAGGCAGGAAGTAGCGGTATTATCCTGTATATAGCCTTAGTCACGGCTCTTACAGCCATGGGGGTTCCGCGCCAAGCATGCAGCCTTTTGGGAGGCTATGTTTTTGGTATGTGGTACGGTACGCTTTGGGCCACCGCGGGAACGGCGCTGGCGTGCACCCTCTGCTTTAGCTATGCGCGTTTTTTAGGGCAAGATTGGCTACATGCGCGCTATGGCCATAAACTTGCTTCTTTTAATGATTTTCTTTGCCAATCCCCCTTTTTGCTTACCTTAGTGGTGCGCATAGTTCCCCTAGGCAGTAATTTTTTAACCAATTTTTTAGCCGGCATGAGCCGTATCCCTGCTAGCGCTTTTTTAGGCGGATCCACCATGGGTTTTACGGTGCAAAATTTCATTTTTGCCACCATGGGCAGCGGTTTTAGACCTCAAGGAGAACATGAACTTTTACTCAGCGGCGCATTGTATGGCATTTCATTAAGCCTTGGTTATTGGGTGTATTGGCGATATAAAAAGCATCAATAAAGCTCTAATTACTAAAGAAAATACCTTGTTACTTCGCATTGATAAAAAAACTCCTTGCTTTTTCTCATAAAGTGTATAATTCTTTTTGTCCCATAAATAGGAATCTTCTTTTGCCTATGGATTCTGTGGGCACCATGAAATTCATGGAATATGTGGGGGCGCATTGGTTTCGACAGGGATGATGAAG
>CAYJAL010000256.1:0-2151 GCA_964367875.1 uncultured Desulfovibrionaceae bacterium
AGCTCTTATTACGGCAAAGTCTCACAAATAAAGCGCGTTTTGAAAGGGATGGGGGGCGTGGGGGGAAGAGAAAACTTTTTGGCGCTAGCAAACCGACCCAAAGGGCACCAAAGGTGTAGCCGTTGCCGAGCTTGCTCGGCTTACGGATATCGTGCGCCTAGGCGTTTTCCCTTCCCCCCACATAAAAAAAGGAATTTTTATTATGCTTCGTAAAAAACGTTTTTGGATTGTAGCCATAGTTATGATTTTAAGTGCCTATGTGTATGAAACGCTCACCCATGAGCGTTTTGGTGCTGATCCCAGCGGAGAGCGTCTTGCCCGCATAGAAAGTATGCCCAATTACAAGGATGGCGTATTTCACAACACCATGCCAGACCCTAGCAATTTAGAAAAAGATTCTTTTCTAAAACTCATGTACAATATTCATTTTGATAAAGAAAGAGGTAGTCGTGTGCCCTCTGAGCCTATACCCTTTATTAAAACAGACCTGAAAGCCTTAGACCTTAAGCATAATATCTTAATTCCCTTAGGGCATTCTTCCTTTTATTTGCAATTACATGGCCTGCGCATACTTATAGACCCCGTTTTTGCACCTTATGCTGCGCCTTTTTCTTTTCTTAACGAATCCTTTGACGGCACCAATGTTTACACTGTTGCCGACATGCCACCGCTGGATTATATCCTTATTTCTCATGACCATTATGACCACTTAGATTATGACGCTATGGTAGCATTGCAGCCTTTGCTCAAAAACAACATCATTTGTCCTTTGGGTGTGGGCGCGCATTTGGAATTGTGGGGATATAAGCCCGAGCAAGTACTAGAAGGCTATTGGTATGAAAGCTTTGCTTTGAAAAATGCTGTAAAGGTACAAATTTTACCTGCGCGCCATTATTCCAGTCGTCTCTTTAGCAAAAACAAAACCCTTTGGGCCGCCTTTGCCATATCAAGCCCCAGCGAAAAAATATTCTTTAGTGGCGACACAGGCTATGGTGATCATATACTTGAAATTGCCTCCAAAGAGGGCCCTTTTGATACAGCCATCATAGATTGCGGACAATTTAACAACAAGGGTTGGCCGCATATCCATATGCTGCCAGAAGATGTGGCAAAATCCGCCACAGAGCTTGGGGCAAAACGCCTTATCCCCATGCATAATGGTAAATTTTCCATTGCCCTTCATGATTGGAAAGCCCCTTTAGATATGATTACCGAGGCCTCCAAAAACAAAGATTATACCTTGCTCACGCCCATCATTGGCGATAAAGTCAATCTTGACACAGAAGGGCAAACCTTTGCCCCTTGGTGGAAAAAAATTCAATAGCGAGGTCATAGCATGTTACAGCCACCCAATATTCTCACCATTGCTGGCTCAGACAGTGGCGGCGGTGCCGGTATTCAAGCAGATATAAAAACCATCATGGCCCTAGGCGGCTATGGTATGAGCGTCATTACAGCCCTCACAGCCCAAAATGGTGAAGGTGTGCATGGTATTCATGCGCCGGAGCCGGAATTTGCCGTGGCTCAACTACACGCCGTACTTAAGGGTTTTAAGGTAGCCTCTGCCAAAACAGGCATGCTCTTTTCTGCTCCCATCATGCAGGCCCTAGCCCCAGAGTTAGAAAAGGTAGACTTTCCCTTGGTGGTAGACCCCGTATGCGTGAGCCAAAGTGGGCACACTCTCTTACAAGAAGATGCCGTAACTACCCTCAAAGAGCGCATCATTCCCCTAGCAACCTTACTCACCCCCAATAGGCCCGAAGCCGAATTCCTTACCGGCATTAAAATTGACAGCAACGAAGCCATTGCCGCCGCAGGTGAAGCCCTCCTCGCCATGGGAGCCAAAGCCGTACTCATTAAAGGCGGACATTTTGACGCTTCCATCATCCTTACCGATTGGCTCTGCCTACCCCAAAGCGAGCCGCTAGGTTTACCCCAAGCCCATGTGCAAACAAGCAACAATCACGGCACAGGTTGCACCCTTTCAGCCGCCATTGCCACCTATTTAGGCTTAGACATGCCCCTACGTGTGGCCATTACCAAGGCGCAAGAATATGTCAACCTTGGTCTAAGAAAAAGCTATGCCCCCGGTAAAGGCCATGGTCCGCTAAATCATGCGGCCAAGAAATAGTTTTTTGTTTTTTGGGGTTT
>CAYJAL010000257.1:0-2138 GCA_964367875.1 uncultured Desulfovibrionaceae bacterium
GGCTTTCCAACATAACGCCCTTGGGTCTGCCGGTGGAGCCGGAGGTAAATATAATATAGGCAAGGTCTTGCAAGTTTTGCTCAGTCATGGGAGCAGTACTTGTGACATCAAGGCTTGCCATGTCTGGCATGGTGAGTAGGGTGGCATCCTGTGCAAGATCTGCAATGCCGGTAAGTTTGGGGGCAAGCTTTGCTGTGCTTAGGATGTAGCTGCCACTGGGTAAGTCTTGCAGCATAAAGCTTATGCGCTCTTTGGGGAAGTCTGTATCACTGGTTATAAGTGGCACATAGTACGCCCCTAGGCGCAAGGTGGCATAAATGGCCAGCATCATATCTACACTACGCGGCAAGGCTATGCCCACGGCTGTGCCGGCTGTGATATTTTGCGCATGTAACCAAGCGGCAAGCTTTTCTACTTGTATGGCAAAGTCTGCATAACTTATGGAACCATGGGTATGGCGCAGCGCCAAGGCCTGGGGGCTTAAGCTTGCTTGATGGGCAAATTGCTCATAAATGCCTTTGGTTGCATCAAAATTATCAAAAGTCGCATGGGTATTATTAAAGGAGGCCAGTAGGCTTTTTTCTTCTTGGGGTAGTATAGCAAGGGCGCTTACGGGCAGCGTATCTGCACTGTCAGCGCATATACTTTCCAGCAAGGTAATAAAGCGCTTAGCCATGCGTTCAATGCTTGCTTTGGTGAAGATCGCATCTTTATATTGCCAGTGAAACTGCAAAGAATCAGGCATGTTAATAACGTTTAAGGTAATGTCCAAGCGATTATTATTAACGTTAAGCTCGTAGATTTTTGCAGATTGCCCACAAAAATTCGGAAACTCTTTCCACTCTTGCTCTTCGTAAGAAAGCACCATGTCATAAAGCGGGCTGTGCCCATCTTCTCTTGGTACATTTAAGTGCTGTAATAACTCATTAAAGGGGTATTCAGCATCTTGCAAGCTTTGCCCAAAGACTTCCGCACACTTGAGAGCGCAGGTTGTAAAATTATCTTCCACGTCTAATTGCAGACGTAAGGGCATAACATTCATCAATAAGCCCACAGCTTCTTGCGCGTCCAGATGATCTCGACAAGCCACCGGTATACCCAGCACTACATCCTTTTGCTTGCTATGCTTAAAGAGGAAAATTTCTGTAATGGCAAGGAGCAGAGCAAAGACCGGCACTCCATAAGCCTTGGCCTTACTGTGTAATTGATTGCGTAATTTCTGAGATATACTGAGCATATATGTTGTGCTCTCAAAGCTTTGCGCCGCCTTGCGCACAAAGTCTGTGGGAAGCATTAAGGGCTCAGGGAGCGGTGTAAAGCGATCAATTAAACGCTGTAGCATGGCCTCTTGGTTTTTATCCATACTATTCATGCGCTTATTTAGCATATGCGCATAGCTGGGGGGGGAGGTAGGCCAAATATTTTTTGCCCATGTGTCAAGAGCAGATGAACTTACATTTTCAAACGTCATTTCTTGCTTTTGCAGGGCCGCAAGTATGGCTGTATAGGCAAGGTGTATGTCCTGTAATATCAGGTTCATGGACCAGCCATCACACATGATATGATGCGCCACAAGGCTGAGTACTGAGCTTGTATCTGACTCTATATAATAGTGAGCGCGTATAAGGCTGGCATCATGCTCAAAAATAAAGGGTGTATGGTAGTCTGCTTCAATGGCTTCATGCAAAGATTTTGCGGTGTTAGTGTTAAGACGCAAGTCGTGCACCGTAACTTGCAAGGAAGAATCTGGGCTAATCCATTGGCGTGGTTCCGTCTTTTCTTGTAATTCATTGCGGCTGGAAAAGCGTAAACGTAAAGCCTCATGGCGCATTTCCACCAAGTGTAAAGCAAGGTTAAGAACCTCAATGTTGAGCAGACTATTAATATGTAAGGGGCTAACAATATTCAGCTTGGAACTTTGCCCCATAAGGTGGTGCAAGAACCAGAAGTTTTTTTGCTCCGGTAAAAGAGGTAAATCACGCGTGCTTACGGGAGGAAGCTGCTCTATTTTGGGGCTATTTTGAATTTTGAGCGTAGATATATGCTTGGCAATATTGGCAATAGTTCTTAGTTGCATAATGTTGCTTAGGCGCAGCTCAAGGCCAAAGGCTTTTTGTAAATGCCCTAAAAGATGTATG
>CAYJAL010000258.1:0-2121 GCA_964367875.1 uncultured Desulfovibrionaceae bacterium
CATGCGCTGCAGATATATCCCAATCAGCGGCGCCTAAAGTAGCCCAAGCAGACGCTACATCAGGGCGAGCATCCAGTAATTGCATGGGCAAGCCGGGCTCCGGCATGGCTGAAAGCACAGGCAAGGAAGCATTTTCATCTATTTTCATACCTGTACCGGGCAAGGTGCCTTGCAAAATAGCCAAAGCATTACGCAAGGCCACGGCTTCTTGTTTTAAATCCGGCACTTCTGCCAACACAGAGGCGAGCAATTCTCTTTGCTGTAAAAGCTCGAGGCTGGTGCCAAGGCCATTATTAAAACGTACCGTTTGCAAGTCCACAAGGTCTTTATTAATGGCAATTTGCGCCTCAAGCACGGCTAAATCTTGTCTATTGCCCAGCAATTGTACCCACGCATCGGCTACTTCTGCCGCCATGCTCATGGCAGCCGTTTGCAAATCATATTCTGTGGCCTTGGTACGTAAAAGTTCGGCTTCACGTTCAGATTGTAAACGTCCCCATAAATCCAATTCAAAGGACGCCGCTAAACCTACATCGTAGCCATTATTGGTTTGATCTGTGGTGGTATCGCTTTTATGATTGGTAGAAACGGTGCGCCTTGTATCGGCTCCGCCGTCAAAACTTAAGGTGGGAAAAAGCCCCGCCGTGGCGCGCTTGGTTACAGCTTCACTTTGGCGCAATTTTGCATAGGCCGTAATAATGTCAAAATTGGTGGTTAAAGATTTTTCCATCAAAGCATTTAAATCTGGGCTATTAAAGCTTTCCCACCACGGCCTTTCACTTTGCACCGCCTGAACACCTGCGCCCTCAGGCTTGGGCAAACCTTTAAAAGAGCCTAACGATGGATACGCTCCCGGCATGGGGGCAGGGAGGTTTTGCTCCGCCACACGAACATCCGGCGCAAAAGGAGCGCAAGCCGTAGCCAAAAGCACCAATGGAAGAAGAATCAATTTTTTCATAAAGATACAGCCTTATTACCAAACATATTTTTTTGCAGAGCACAAATTACAAAGCAAATATTAAATTTTTCTTAAGAAAAGAAAAAACACCGCAAAAATGTATATAGGTGGTTAATTTTGAAAATCAATATTGTTTTCTGCGACCAGTCTCTACTCCTTTCGTGTAAAGAGCGCAAGGTATTCTTGATTGCCCTTAGGTCCCAAAATAGCAGAAGGTACAATACCTTCAAAAGTGAGGGAAAGTTCCCCTTCACAAAAGTGTACCACCTTATCAATGGCAGATTGGCGCACCTCGGGATCGCGCACAATCCCCTTATCCGTCTGTCCCACGCCCACCTCAAATTGCGGCTTAATAAGCGCCATAATTTTGCCGCCCACTTTGAGCCAAGGCATACAGGAGGGCAATACCATGGTTAAGGATATAAAGGACACGTCGGCCACTACCATGTCTACCATTTCAGGAATAAGACTGGGCTCTGCCACGCGTAAATTGGTTTTCTCTAAATTTATAACCCGCGAATCTTGGCGCAATTTTTCATGCAGCTGCCCATGGCCCACATCCACAGCGTAAACCTTGGCCGCACCATGCTGTAATAAACAGTCGGTAAAGCCCCCAGTGGAGGCGCCAGCATCTAGGCAAATAAAATCTGTCACATCTAAAGAAAAATGCTCAAGGCCGGTGAGTAATTTATAGGCTCCGCGGCTGGCAAAGCGCTCTTGCCCTGTGAGGCTAAGCACGGTGCCCGGCGCAAAAGGCTGCCCTGGTTTATCTACAGGTACTGGAGGATCGCCCACAAAAACTTGACGCGCCATGATAAAACGCTTGGCTTGCTCACGGCTTTCGGCAAGGCCTTGGTCGAAGAGCAATTGGTCTGCGCGCACTTTAGAAGATTTTCCTGCATAAGAGTTCTTGCCAAGGGGGGAGGCATTGTGTATGTTGCCCTCGGAATGTGAAGTTTGTTTCTTTCGTTTCATGGATTTGCTGTAACGCCTTTTATAATAAATGACAATGAATTTTTACGGGCTGAGCAGAAAAAAACCATACAAAACATAAAGATACATTTTGCACAGCCAAGTATGTACAAGGAGTCTAAGCACTCTTTGTGACAAAAAAAAGAAATTTTACCCTCTTTTCCCCTTGCCAAAGCAGAGAAAAGGGTATA
>CAYJAL010000259.1:0-2104 GCA_964367875.1 uncultured Desulfovibrionaceae bacterium
GAAGAAGCCTTTGCCATGAGCGACCGTGTGGTGGTTATGGATAATGGACGCATTGTTCAAGTGGGCACGCCTCAAGACATTTATGAAAATCCTGCCAATTTATATGTGGCGCGCTTTGTGGGTGAAATTAATATTCTACCAGGCACTATTGTACGCAAAATTGATGCGCATATGTATGAAATTTTGGTGCAAGACACCCTCTTTACCATACCCAGCAAGCATGAATTTCATGAAAACGATAAGGTAAATATACTTATTCGCCCTGAAGATTTACGTATTTACCATAAATACGAAGACCGCCCCGAAGGGCCCATCTTAAAGGCGTATATACAAGAATCTGTCTATAAGGGCGCTACGGTAGACTTGCACATTACGCTGGAAAATAATGGGCCACATCTTATTGGCGCAGAATTTTTTGACGAAGATGGCCTAGATATTAACTACGTGGAAGGGGAAGAAGTGGTGGTCACGTGGGTAAGTGGCTGGGAAGTGCTTTTGCCCCACGAAGAAGCTTAAAGCCGGTCATATAAAGAAATCTATGAAAAAAAATACTTTCTTGCGTAGCTTGAGCATTAGCACCACAGCCCTTTGGCTGGGTCTTTTTGCTCTTTTACCCAATGTGGGATTGCTTGTCATTACCGTGCTCACGCGTGGGGAAAGCTCTTTTGTGCTCCCCATTTTCACCTTAGATAATTATGTCCAGCTCTTTAATCCTAAATACTCTGTTATCTTATGGGATTCTTTTTGGATTGCCTTGGTATCAACCTTCATATGCTTACTTTTGGCCTATCCCTTTGCCTATGCCATGGCCAGAGCCAGTAAAAAAGCTAAGCCTTGGCTTTTACTTCTTATTATTATCCCTTTTTGGACCAATTCTCTCATTCGCACCTATGCCCTCATAGCTATACTCAAAGCCAATGGCATCATAAGCTCCTTGCTCATGTGGTGCGGTCTTACAACCCAGCCCATATCCCTTATGTACAGCCATTTTGCCACCTTATGCGGCATGGTGTATACTTTTTTACCCTTCATGATTTTACCCCTCTATGCCAGCATAGAAAAATTAGACCCGCGCTATGGCGAAGCGGCTCGTGACCTTGGAGCTAGTCCCCTCAGTACTTTTTGGAATATTACCTTGCCCCTCACCTTGCCGGGCATAGTGGCTGGCAGTATCTTGGTATTTTTACCCTCACTGGGGGCTTTTTATATTCCTGAAATTCTTGGCGGTGCAAAAAGCTTACTTGTGGGTAATTTTATAAAAAATCAATTCCTTGTGGCAAGAGATTGGCCCATGGGTGCTGCTGCTAGCACCTTTTTAACGCTCTTGCTCATTCTTCTATTGTGCATTTACAAATTAGTAAATGCCTACACGCACAATAAGCACCATGAGCTAGAAGAAGGAGGCGCCTAATGCAAAAAATGGCAAAACTCTGGCTTACCTTGGTCTACGCCTTTCTCTACGCACCCATTATCTTGGTCATTGTGTATTCTTTTAATGCTGCTAAATATTCCACCGATTGGCGCGGCTTTACCTTAAAATGGTATGAACTCTTATTACGCAATGATTCTTTACTGGAAGCGGCTGTAAATTCTTTGCTGGTGGGAAGCGTTAGTGCTACCTTGGCCACCCTCTTGGGCGTACTGGCCGCCATTGCCCTGCGCCGTTACCGCTTTCCCGGTCGCAAAGTGCTCTACAGCTCTGTGTATGTGCTTACGGTATCGCCAGATATTGTTATGGGCATTTCTTTGCTCATTTTCTTCATTGCTTTTTCTATAGAGTTAGGTTTTTTAACTTTACTCATTGCCCATACCACGCTAGCCTTGCCCTTTGTAACCATTACAGTGCTTGCACGCCTGGCTGAATTTGACGAAAGCATTGTGGAAGCAGCCAGAGACCTTGGTGCTACAGAGTGGAAAGCCTTTTCTCATGTTATCTTGCCCATGATTTGGCCCGCCGTTTTGGCAGGCTGGTTATTAGCCTTTACTTTATCCATGGATGATGTACTTATTAGTTTCTTTGTAACTGGTCCATCCTTTGAAATATTGCCATTAAAAATCTATTCCATGGTTCGCCTTGGCATGAAACCCGACGTCAACGCCCTTT
>CAYJAL010000260.1:0-2078 GCA_964367875.1 uncultured Desulfovibrionaceae bacterium
CATTTTCGTCAACTTTTTGTCTGTCTATTGCAATATTGAGCCCGGCTAAAGTTTTGCCGGCACCAGGAACGCCTGTAATAAAGCATATAGATTTTCTATTGTGCGCTTTGCTATGCTCTATAATATCGTTGATTGACTTAGTTGTTGCAGATAAATTTATCGCACTTGCATCATTTCGCGAGATATCCTCAACGTTATGGCCACGATATAGCGCCTGGGCAGCTTCGACAATCGTTGGCGTCGGCATATAAAGAGAGTTGATCCAATTGCTGGGTGAGAAATCCTTCTCGGAGTATCTACTGCAAATGAATGAGATATAATCACCGATATTACCCGCATTACAGCATTGTGTGCTCAGAATTTTGTTTTGCAAAATGTCTATATTAAAACTTTTCTCCGCTGCCTCTGTGCAGATTAAAAGAGGAACAATCAGTTTATCATGGCTTTCCTTATGAAAATAGCTTAAATCAAGTGCATAATCCGTTACTTGCTCTATAGCATAGCTGGGATAATATCTTTCACCAACTTTAAATTCTAATAGGAAAACTATGCCACGGTACAAGAAAACTATGTCTATGCGGTTGCCGATGCGCGGAATCGTATATTCAAACAATATATGCCCTTCAGCAAAATCTTTTAATTGGTCTTTTAGGATGTCAATTTCCTTTTTCCACGTGTTCTTTTGTAAATCTTCAGCGGCAAATTGATCGTTACTGGTTAAGTGTCCAAATATCTCATATTTTCCTTTGCGCATAAACTCCAAAAGCGAATCTGCATAATAATATCTTTTCATGGGACACTCCTATTCCACTAAGGCATATTTTGTATTCTTGCCATTACCAATTTTAATGATTATTCCTAACCCCAGCATTTCTTTTATAATGGCATTTGCTCTTGTCAATTTCACACCAAGCAATTTTTCAATCTCTACTCTTGTAATCTCAGCGTTAATTTCAAGATAACCAACAATTTTGCTTTGTGTTTCAGTCAACTCTTTAAAAGCTACATTCATATTAGGAAGTGTTACTCTAAATGCTCCTTCAGCGTTATCAAAGAACGGTTTATTAGCACTTTCTTTATATGCACCAATTATTTTTCCAATGCCAATCCCATAAGATTCTATAAGTTTCATTCTATAAAATAAAGCTGCCAATTTTTCATTTCTTGGCTGGGATGCACCAAGCATAACCGCTTCGAGAGATAGTCCCGGCACAAGCCCACCTAAAGAAATGATTTCCATTCTATCTGAATAAATGTTAATAGAAATACTTCCACTGAAGCTGTAATCGCGATGAATTATTGCGTTGAGTAATGCTTCGCGAATGGCGTCTGATGAATAATCCCGTTGGTCAATTCTAAGCAGATTATCAAAAGTTGCTTTTGTCCCATTATAAAAATCCAACACCCTATATACATCACTTAACTGTTTAAAAATTGACCCTGTAAACTCTTTTCTGTCTTTGAATACACTTTTGTCTGTGCCTTGAAAAATTGCAAGTTTTATAGAATGTTTGCATTCGTCTGATACAATCAACCCCAAGTTAGTAAACATATCATCTTGATTTAATATTCCAATATTTTTCTTTTGTACATTCCCGAATTCTAAACTTCGAATTTGCATTTCTTTTTCTAAAACATCAAAGCTAAGATTTTGTTCAAATGATCTGTTTGATTCAAATAAATCTCCATCAGACATTTTAATCATACTCCTAATTGCGTCTTCTGAAGCTGGAGCTTTTGAATTCCCTTGTCTTAAATAAACACCTGAGGGCTTAAGGCCCTTGTCCGTCAAATAATAAGGCTTACGAGTTCCTTCACCAATGTTTAATTTGATTATATTTTCACCATCGACATTGATGATTTCGATTTGTATGAACATTGTAACATCGGGCCTGATACTATCACGGATAGAATTAGTAATCTGTAAAATTGTACCATCAATATTATCTATACCTACTACATCACCGTTATCGGCTACACCAATATAAATCACACCACCACTTGTATTCGCAAAAGCAATAATTTCTTTTTTTATATCAGAAGTGTATATTTCTTTTAATTCCGTTTTTTCATTTTCA
>CAYJAL010000261.1:0-2042 GCA_964367875.1 uncultured Desulfovibrionaceae bacterium
CCCACCACAATGGCATCGTCCACCACAATGCCTAGGGTAATAATAAAGGCAAACATGGAAATAACGTTTAAACTTATGCCAAAGGGAGTGAAGAACCAAAAAGCGCCCAACACAGATACAGGAATGCCCAAACTTACCCAAAAAGCCAAGGAAGGGCGTAAGAAAATGGAAAGACAAATGAACACCAAGAGCACACCCATAAGGGCATTTTCTGTCATAAGCTCCTTACGCTGATTGTACACTTCTGCCATATTTTTTTGCTCGTACAAGCGTAAATCTCCGGGCATAATGGCATTATACTTATCGGCAATGCGCAAAGTTGCCTCAGCAACATCTGTGGGATCTTCATTGCCAAGGCTATATATTTCTATAGAAAGCCCTGCCTTACCATCATATTCCGTCCATTTACGTGTATCATCAAAAGTATCGGTAATGGTGGCAATTTCATCTAATAAGAGGCGCGAGCCATCATCATTGGTACGCACAGCTATATTAGCAAAATCTGCTGCGTAATCACGGCGCTCATTGAGGCGCAATAAAATATCGCCGCTGGCAGCGTTTAATCGACCACCGCCCTGCTGTACAGCGCCCACACCAATGGCATTGGAAATATCTTCTATGGTAAGCCCGTACCGGCGTAAAGTAGCTTGGCCTACTTCCACCCACACTTCATGGTCCTGTATGCCTTCAAGCTCCACCTGTGTAATGGCAGGGTCATTGATAAGCTCTTCTTTGATAATATCACCCCAATAACGCAAAGCAGACATACTCACATTACCGGCCAAAATAAGCTCTATGGCATCTCTACGTGACGAAGCCAGCGACACCACAGGACGCTCTGCATCTACAGGAAAAGTAGTAATACGATCCACGGCAGCTTTCACATCTTGTAAAAGCACATTGCCATCCACATCATCAGAGCCTTCAATCATCACCGAAGCAGAACCAGTAGAAATGGTGGCTGTGGTTTCTTCCACACCATCAAGACCTTGCACAGCCTCTTCAATGGCTTGAGCCACGCTTTTTTCCATTTCTTCGGGAGTGGCGCCGCTTACACTTACTGACACGGTCACTACAGTGAGTTCAAAATAGGGGAAAACCTCACGGCGCACTTGTGAAGCCACAATTATACCGCCAATCATCATAATAACCATGAGCAGATTGGCTGCCACAGGATTGCTTGCCATCCAGCCCACAGGGCCGCGTAAATATTTTTTTTGTGGTGTTTGGCTCATATTTTACTCCGCAGCGGGCTTGTTTTGGCCATTAGCACCGCGAGGACCTTTACGGCCACCGTCAGCGCCTGCACCTTTTTCTGCGCCAGCCTGAGAATCTTTAGCACCTTTAGCACCACTAACACCCTTAGCACCTGATCCTGCAGCCTTGGAAGCCATTTCCCCCTCAAGACGTACAGACATATCTTGAATAGGTGCACCCAAGGGCGAGATAATAATACGATCGCCGCTCTCTAAGCCCTTATCCACCAAGGCCACCTCTAAATCTTTCCACAAAACGTTGACAGTACGAATATCAAGACTGGTACTGCCATCGTCATTTTTCTTGGCCACCCACACCGTATCGTTACCGCGTAAGGCCACGCGAGGCAGCTCTATTACATTTTGCAAAGTACCGGCTTGTAATTCTACGCGTACATGGTCACCCAACAACAAGGCTGGCATATCACTATGCAAGGCTAGCGGATCTTCTACCTCCACAAGCACACGTCCCATGCGTGTGGTTTCATCTAAGGAAGCAATACTATGACGCACACGCCCCTGACGAACGCTGCCCACGGTGGTGTACACTTTCGCTTCGGTATTATCAAAAATACCCATGCCCAGCTTTTGTAATTTATCTAAAGGAATGGCGGCTTCTATATAAAAATCGTCGGTGCCCACCAAGGTTGCCACTGTATCTGAAGGCGAAGCTTGACTACCAAGAGACGTATTACGCACTGTTACCAAGGCATTATAAGGGGCTTCTACTCGGGTACGAGATAAATCCAGCTCAGCCTGCTTTACTTCCACTTCGGCCGATTGCAA
>CAYJAL010000262.1:0-2030 GCA_964367875.1 uncultured Desulfovibrionaceae bacterium
TATTTTTCTTATCTTGGTTTTCTTATTTACTTGTGCTATATATGCGGCACAAAATACGTTTTTGTACATGAGTAAATATGCTTTTAAGGATGGAAAAGGGGCTACCTTTTCCCTAAATTATTTTATAAGAGGAAAAATTATGCCTTTTGCTGCTTCTTTTAAAGCCTATGATGTGCGCGGTACCTATCCAGAATCTTTAAACCCTGCCTTAGCCAAGGCCGTGGGCATGGCTTATGCTGATCTTTTTGCTGCCAAAAAGGTGGTTATTGGTCGCGATTGTCGCCTTTCCGGCCCAGTGCTGCGCGATGGCCTAGTGGCAGGACTACGCGCTGCCGGTGTGGATGTGACGGATATTGGCCTTTGCGGTACCGAAGAAATTTATTATGCCACCTTTGCCCAAGGTTTTGATGGCGGTATTATGATTACCGGCAGTCACAACCCGCGCGATGATAATGGCATGAAGTTTGTGCGCAAAGACGCTGTGCCCATTAGCGGCGATACAGGCCTGTATGATTTGCGCGATGCGGCCCTGAAGCTTTTGCCCCAAATAGAGGCAGAAGCAAATGAAGCTCCTGTTAGTACAGGTTCCTATACAGAGCAATCTTTCCGCAAAGAATATGTGGACTTTCTGCTTAATTACGTAAAAATTGATCCCAAGGCTTCTTTAAAGATTCATGCCGATGCCGGTAATGGTTGTGCAGGCCTTGTGCTGCAAGAGCTTATGGATAAGCTGCCCTTTACCTTTACCACAGCCCATATGCAGCCCGATGGCTCCTTCCCTAACGGTATTCCTAATCCCCTTTTGCCGGAGCGCCGCGAAGCTACAGCACAGGCCGTGCGAGAGCAAGGCGCTGATATGGGTATTGCCTGGGATGGCGATTTTGACCGCTGCTTCTTTTATGATGCCGAAGGGAATTTTATTGAAGGCTATTATTTGGTAGGTCTTTTGGCGCAAAGCCTTTTGCAGCAATTCCCCGGCTCTAAGATTATTCATGACCCGCGCTTGGTGTGGAATACGCAAGATGTGACGGAAAAATCCGGCGGTACTTGCCTTGTTTCTAAATCCGGTCATGCCTTTATTAAGGAGAAAATGCGTGAAGAAGATGGCCTTTATGGCGGCGAGATGAGCGCCCACCATTATTTCCGCGATTTTTCCTATTGTGATTCAGGCATGATTCCGTGGCTGCTTGTGGCGCAATTGGTGACAGAAAGCAAAAAATCTTTAGCAGAGCTGGTGCAAGAGTGCATGCAAAACTATCCTTGCAGTGGTGAAATAAACCGTAAGGTAAGCGATGCCAAAGCCATTACACAAAAAATTTATGACACATATGCCAAGGATGCTTTGCTTGAAGATCGCTTGGACGGCTTGTCCTTAGAATTTGCTCAGTGGCGCTTTAATGTGCGTTCTTCCAATACAGAGCCTTTATTGCGCTTAAATGTGGAATCGCGCGGAGATGCAGCCCTTATGCAAGAAAAAACCCAAGAACTATTGGCGATTATAGACGCCGTATAAGGAGATACCATGAAAGAAGTTATTAAAACAGACAGCGCCCCCTGCGCTGTGGGCCCCTATAGCCAAGCTGTGCGCGTGGGCAATACCCTCTACGCTTCCGGCCAAGTTGCCATAGATCCTACCACCAATAAAGTGGTAGAAGGCGATGTGAGCGTGCAAGCTGCCCAATGCCTTAAAAATGTACAAGCAGTATTGGCTGCCGCCGGCTTTGCCATTACTGATGTGGCAAAGGTTACCGTATTCATCACCAATATGGCAGATTTCCCCTTGGTAAATGAAGAATACAAAAAGGTATTTCAAGAGCCCTATCCTGCACGCTCTTGCGTGGGCGTGGCTTCCTTGCCCCTTGGCGTCAGTGTGGAAATTGAAGTTATTGCTGTAAAGAACGATTAATTTTTACTTTATTTTTTGAGTTTACGCATGAATAAGGCGGCTTTAGAGCTGCTTTATTCATGTTTTTTTATTTGTGAGACAAGTGGTGCATAGAGTATAAAATGTGACTTAAAATTGTCTTAAT
>CAYJAL010000263.1:0-1988 GCA_964367875.1 uncultured Desulfovibrionaceae bacterium
GGCATCATTCAAGAAAAAGTAAAAAAAGCCCTGCAAATGGTAGATTTACTCGGTAAGGAAAAGCATTTTCCCCATGAGCTTTCCGGTGGGCAGCAACAACGTGTGGCCTTGGCTCGTTCCATCGTCAATGAACCCAAGGTGCTGTTATTAGACGAGCCCCTCTCTGCCATTGATGCTAAATTACGCCGATCTTTACAGCAAGAAATACGCGCCATTCAACAAGAAATGGGTATCACCACTCTTTTTGTAACTCATGATCAAGATGAAGCCATGATTATGTCTGATGTGGTGCATCTTTTCTATGCCGGAAATGTAGAGCAGTCCGGAGCGCCCATGGAAATTTATACCAAACCCAAAACCCCCTTTGCCGCCAGCTTTATAGGAAACTATAATATTCTCAGCCAAGGTGAATTTACCCTTATGGCACAAGAAGAGGCGCATCTGGTGCAACAAATTAAACAAGTGGCCATTCGCCCCGAAACAGTGGAGCTTTCACATAGTTTTGAACGAGATGATGAGGCCTATCAATTTCAAGGACAGATTATCTCTCACTCTAATAGAGGGAGCGTTATCCGCTATACCGTTCAGTACGGTGACCTCATACTTAAATCAGATAATCTTTTCCGCTCTAGCGCCCTCTTTAATAGCAATGACAAAATTTTTGTTACTATTAAAAAGCATAATTGCGTAACTTTTTCTTAAACCACAAAGGATACCATCATGAAATATATTGGAATTGCTAAAGACAGCCCCAAGTTTAAAGGTAATCTTCATAGCCACACACAAAATTCTGACGGCATGCTTACGCCAGCGCAAGCCAAAGAGTACTATAAATCTCACGGTTATAGCTTTATGGCTTTTACCGATCACGAAGTGTATAGCGACTATAGAGAGGAGCTTAATGATGCTAGCTTTATTATTATTCCCGGCATAGAAGCCTCTGCCAGTCTTGTAGCTGATTTGGATGGCTTTACAGGAGGTTTTAAAGGAAAATGCCTCAAAACCCACCATGTATTGGGACTGCTCGGCACCAAGGAAATGCAAGAAAAAGCCACTAAGCCCCCTTTTAAGCACTTAGAAAGATACACGCCCAGTGTATACCAAAAACAATGGGATGGCCTTGCCTGCGCGCAAAAATTGGTGGATGATATGCACGAAAGAGGTCTTGCAGTGACCTATAATCACCCTTTATGGTCGCGTGTGGATTTGGAAGAATTTACGCAACTTAAGAATATTTTTGCCGTAGAAATATATAATTACGGCACTATCATCGAGTGCGGCTTGGGTGATGGAGCTCTGCAGTGGGACATCATGTTGCAGAAAAATAATCGTGTTCACGGCATTGCCTGCGATGATAATCATAACTTAGAAAAACTCCCCGACTCTTTTGGCGGTGCCATAGTAGTGTGCGCTGACAGCTTAAGCCATGATGCCATTATCCAAGGCATGCTTGAGGGAAATTTTTACTCCACATCCGGCGTAGATATTGAAGAATGGGGTATCGATGGCAAGACAGTTTCCATCACCTGCAGCCCTGTACAAAGTATTAATTTTATTGTGGGCGGCAATGTGGGCGATGGCGAAACCATTTTTTGCCAAGATAGAGAAGATACTATCACCACAGCAAGCTATACCCTTAAAGGCTCAGAAAGCTATGTGCGCATAGAATGTGTGGATAAGTATGGTAGAAAAGCATGGACAAATCCTTACTTTATAAATAAATAAGGCTTTATGATGAATATTTACGACCAGCATGTGCATACCTTTCTCTCTTACGATTGCGACGAAAGCTTTGAGGCTCATATTGCCCTTGCTTTAGAAAAAGGCTGTACGCATTTTGTCACTACAGATCATCTTGACCTTTCTTGCTGTATAACCGGTTGTGATGTGGTGCCGGACTTTGCAAAACAAGATGAGCTCTTACAAGACCTGCAAAAAAAATACCCCCTCACATTCCTTAAAGGGGTAGAAATAAGTTATAAAAAATC
>CAYJAL010000264.1:0-1970 GCA_964367875.1 uncultured Desulfovibrionaceae bacterium
TGAGGGGACGTACTTTGTAAATGGATGCGTCCAAAATTTCAAGGCAATCTTTTAGCTCTTCCTTGGCGCTAAATTCTTGCACAAGGCTATTTACAGGCTTAAAAACTTGCTCATCTCTATGTACTTGCACAAGAATACCTTGGCCGCAAAAGGCTTCCAAGGTTTCTTGTAAGGCAGGGCGCACTCTTTCTATACCCTGAAATACCGCCAAGGATTTTGTATTAATATGTAAAGTGTTGCCTTCAAAAAATCCTGTGGCTTGTAGCAAAAAAATACTGGAGACCACAGGGGGCTCAAGCTGGCTGAGATGGGCTACCACATCTTGCCATGTGCAGGTAATTTTTTGGGCTCCTTGGGGGGCAGCTGCCGGCATGGCGTGGGGCTTGTCTATAAAAGAGGGCTCTTGCATGACCTTAGGACTATGCGCCTCTTCAGCATAAGCTTCATTTCCATAAGCACCATTCTCACCGATTTCATTCTCATAAGCTCCATGAGCGACTTCACCTTCCCAAAGATAAGCAGGGGGCTCTTCGGATGAAAAATCTGCATCTTCTAAAGGGGGCGCCTCTGGTGTGTTACTCAAATGGGGCGAACTATATGAAGGCTTCCCTTGAGGCGCATACGATGTAGCTGGTTCGCTTCGCTTGTGCTGCGCGGACGCCTTTTGTCCATATCTCTGTACTTGCTGTTGGCCTAAATTCCCAAGCTCACCTGTATTGCCCAGATTAACCTCAGCTTTTAGTTCAGGGGAGTTTTTTTTTTCTTCTTCTGCCCATGGGGGAGAAGGAGGAGGCGTTACTTGTTGCGCTTGCTGTGGTGCCTGCTGCTGTGGTGCCTGCATAGGGGTATTGGCATCAGGCAGCGGCGCCGCTTGTAAGGGCAAAAGCCGCGGCATAAGGGTTAAATTGATGAGCAAAAGCTCCAGCGCTGCCGCAGGTTCCGGGCTGTGAATAACTTTACGCTGAGCATCTAAGGTCATATGCCACGCGGCATGTAAATGCGCCGCAGAAAATTTGGCCGCAAGAGTTAATAAATGACTGCTTTCCTCGGTGCTTATTTGCAAGGAGGGGATAATATTTTGTCCGGCCTCGCGCAATAAAAACAGGGTACGCCAAAGGCTGATAAGCTCACGCAAGAAAAAGCCCATATCAATGCCTTGATCGCTTAATTTGTGCATAAGCTCCATGACAGCAGGGCAATCTTCGCGGGCAATGGCCTCCATAAGGGTCATAAACAATTCTTGGCCGGCAAGACCCAGCACAGCGCGGGTGCTTTCCATGCTTAAGGTGCTTTCACCCAGCGCCAAGGTTTGCCCCAATAATGACATACCATCGCGCACAGAGCCATTGGCACGGCGTGCAATGGTGCGCACAGCTTGCGGATCGAACTCTATGCCTTCCAGACCCAGTACGCGGCTTAAATGCGCCACAAGACCATCTTCAGAAAGGCGCTTAAAAATAAAATGTTGACAGCGGCTTACAATGGTAATGGGAAATTTGTGTACCTCGGTGGTGGCAAAAACAAAGACCACGCGCGGTGGCGGTTCTTCCAGGGTTTTGAGCAGGGCATTAAAGGCAGAGCGCGAAAGCATGTGCGCTTCGTCGATGATAAAAACCTTATAGCGCCCTTCCATGGGGGCATAGCCAATATTTTCGCGCAATGCTCTGGCATCTTCCACGCTATTGTTGGAGGCACCGTCAATTTCCGTAACGTCAACATGATTACCTTTAGTAATCATTTGACAATTAGCGCATTCATTGCAGGGCTCAGCGGTAGGGGCATGAACGCAGTTAAGGGCTTTGGCTAAAATGCGGGCAATGGTGGTTTTACCCACGCCGCGGGTGCCGCTCAAAAGATATGCCGCCGCCATACGGTCTTCGGCCGCAGCGCGAGAAAGTACTGTGGTAATCATGTGTTGCCCTGTAACCTCAGCAAAGGTTTGGGGGCGATAATGGGCGGCAAGGGATGCG
>CAYJAL010000265.1:0-1965 GCA_964367875.1 uncultured Desulfovibrionaceae bacterium
CAAGAAGATGTGCTTATGCGTCTTATGCGCGGTGCAGGCTGGCCGGCTTTGGGCGGTATGGCCGCTAAGGACGAAGAAAGACATATTTTACGTCCCTTATTATTGCAAGAGCCACAAGCTTTACGCAAAATACTTACCCAAGCAGGCCTGAGCTGGGCTGAAGATGCCAGCAATGCCGATACTCACTATTTGCGCAATAGAGTGCGGCATAGCATTGTCCCCTTGCTGCACCAAGAAAACCCTGCCTTTGCGCAAAAAATCACCGAATTATGGCATTTTGCGCAATATGACAAAGCCTTTTGGCAGCAAAGACTCACCGTTTTATGTGAAGAATATAAGGTGTACGTGCAAGAAAAAAGCCTGACCTTACCGGCCAAGCTTTTACAAAAATCTGATACAGCTACGCGCTTACGCCTGTATCACTTTGCCTTGCAAAAGCTTAGTAACACCACACAAGCCAGAGCGCAAACCCTCTTTAAACTTGATGCAGCCTTACAAGATGGCCGCGGTGGCACTGTTTTTCAATTTTCAGGCCATACCACAGCCACTGTGCGTAAGGGCGCTGTCTGTTTTACAGTGCAAGCATAGACTTCAGCATTTCTGCTATATGCTGCGGCGTAAGTCCCAATTGCTCGCGTAAAGCTTGCTGTTTTCCGTGTTCCACAAAGGTATCAGGCACGCCAAGGCGCTGTATACATTTTCCATCCATGCCTTGCGCATCGGCCAAAAGCTCCAATACTGCAGAAGAAAAACCACCGGCCAAGGCGCCCTCCTCCACCATAAGAATATGACTGTGCTGCTGCACTAAACTGAGCAAGGCTTCTTGAGGTAAAGGTTTTACCCAAATGGGGTCAAAAACAGTAATATTTTTTCCGTATTTTTCCGTCATAATGCTGGCGGCTTGCAAGGCAAAGTGCACACAAGGCCCTACGGAAAGTATAAGAGCATCATTTCCTTGTGCCAGTATTTCCCCTTGTCCTTGTTCAAGTAAGGTATAGGCGCCGCTTTCCGGTAAGGGAATATCAAAACCTGCTCCGCGCGGATAGCGTAAAGCCACAGGGCCGGCGCTTTGGGTAGCTGTATACAGGGCATGGCAAAGCATATTTTCATCACGCGGTGCCATAAGGCTGAGATGTGGAATATGACGTAAAAAAGCCATATCAAAAACCCCGTGGTGCGTGGGGCCATCTTCGCCCACGACCCCTGCCCTATCTATGCAAAAGGTCACAGGCAGATTTTGCAAGCACACATCATGCACCACTTGGTCATAGGCTCTTTGCAAAAAGGTGGAATATAAGGCCACCACAGGGCGTTTGCCTTGTATGGCAAGGCCTGCGGCAAAAGTCACCGCATGTTGCTCGCAAATGCCCACATCCACAAAGCGTTCGGGGAATTTTTTGCCAAAAGCTTCTGTGCCTGTACCTTCGGGCATGGCAGCGGTTATGGCCACAATATCTTGATTTTTTTCAGCTAGGTCTAATAAACAGGTGCTAAAGGCATCGGTAAAGGTGATTTTAGTGCTTTTAGGTGGCAAAGCACCTGTGGCCACGTCAAAGCCGCCCACACCGTGATAATGCGCCGGATCTTCTTCCGCCGGAGCATAACCTTTCCCTTTACAGGTAAGCACATGCAAAAGCACAGGGCCATCTTCAATGGCCGAAGCCATTTCTAAGTGACGTTTTAAAGCCGGTAAATCATGCCCATCCACAGGGCCAATATAGTTAAAGCGAAAGGCTTCAAAGAGCATACCCGGTGTAAAAAAGGACTTAAAAGACCATTCACCGCGCAAGGCATAGGTGGCAAGATCATTGCCCACCCTCGGCACCGAACGCAAGAAGGAAAGCACATCCTTACGCATTTGTCGCACCCAGCGCCGTGACAAGTTGCGGCTTAAAAAACGTGATAAAGCACCCACATTGGGAGAAATGGACATTTCATTGTCATTTAAAATCACAATAAAGCGTC
>CAYJAL010000266.1:0-1957 GCA_964367875.1 uncultured Desulfovibrionaceae bacterium
AGCTTGTATTCATAAATTCAGAATTAGGTATGAACACAATGGAATTATCAAAGGTACGCACTCTTGTGGCGCGCAGGCTCACCTTTTGCACAATACCGGTAACTGTGCCCACTTCCACCACATCGCCCTCACGAATATTACGCCCAAAAATGAGTGCAAAACCGCTGAAGGTACTTTGCACAATACCTTGCAGACCTAAGCCAATACCTACGCTAAGGCCACCTGCCACCACCACGATATTGCTTAAATCAAAGCCTACGCTTTGTAAGACATACAAGATGAATATGGCCCAAAAACCAAAGAAAATGGTGGTTTTTATGGGAGTTGCCAAGGAAGATAAACTGTCATCATTGGCTTTTGACCATGTATGATCAATATAATGATTTGAAACGGAAATAATCGATTTTATAAGGTAAAATACTGTAGCTACGCTAAGTACTTGTAGGGCATTAAAAGAGAGTTTGCCTACACTAAAATTGAAGTCACCAAGGCTGTTTATAAGATATTCACCGCCAGGGAAAGCCAGAAGCCAGCTTAAAGGTGCAAGTAAAGACATGGTTAATACAATGGGTAAGGCAATGGCCAGCAAGAGGCCATAAAATAAAGCACGCAGTCCGCTTTGTGGTAAAATGGTGTGTAATAAACCTGTGGCATGTATACAAGCTTCACCTTGGTGTAGTCCTATGATGAGACACATGGCCACAAGAACAACAAAGAAGGAAAGGTGTACATGGCCGGTTATAAAGATAAAGAAAAGGGCTAGGATAATAACAGCTAAAAAAAACTGTGATAAAAATCCACTTAAAGGGGAGCTAAGGTTTTTAACTTTGAAAATAACATAAAACATGGCCAGTAAGAAAATCACCCATAGTACAGAAAAAATAGCGTTAATATCTGTCAAATGGATAAAGAAAAAAGCTCCTGCTAAAAGCGGCAGCACCCAGAGGAACGTGGATTTGCCTTCATAGGTTGTTTCGCGTCCAAGGCGTAGTATTTGCCAAGCCAAGCAAATTTGACCATAGCATTGTAAAAATGTACCAAGTGCATTAATAATTTGATACCTATTGCCCCCGTACCAAGCGGCATATTGCAAGGAAATACCAAGGGTTAGCCAAGGAAAAGTCTTTAAAAGTATATACTTGGCAGTGGGGATCATTTTCTTGGGTATGACTCGACCCATAAATTTATATATGAAAAGACCTAAAATAAAGAAGGGTAAAGCGGTGAAAAGAAAACTTTGTATCAAGGTAAACCACGCATGCGGCGTTGGAGGCAGTTCGCGCGCAAAGGTAGCTTTCATGGAATCTAGACTTTGCGCGAAAAGATTTTCTTTTTGTAATGAGAGTGTACTGGTTAAAAAATGCGCTTTTTGGTGTACATAATAATTAAGCCAAAAACGCGGCATATTACTTTCCACTTCCGCATAGGTTTTGGATACTTTATCTAGGATTGATTTGGTAAGCGTAATGGTTTTTTCTAGGCGTGCATCATTATTTTTATAAAATGTCATTAAGCTTTTGGCTCGTTTAAGCATGCCTTGTGCACTGGAAGTATTGAGAGTTTCTAAGCTATCGACAAGATTGTCCAATTGCTGCAAGCGTAAATCTACCTGATCATCCACCTGCACAAGGGGCTCATACAGTTCTGTGAGTTGAAAAACAAATCTATTTATCTGTTCTGCTACAAGACTAAGCTCGGTAGGATGGTTTTTGTTAAGTAAATAAACTTGATGTATTCTATTAAAATCATTGTAAATATTTTGGCGTAAAGTGATGGCGTTGGCAATTTGGTCACCCAAGGTTTTTTCCAATGCTTTTTTATTGGCTTCAATCTCTACAAGGATTTTTTCTTGGCTATCCAATACGGATTGAATAATTTGTGAGATGTTTTCTTTATTGGTGTCCACGTCTTTTTTCTCCACAGTAAAATCCGTATCTTCAGCATGGGCACTGTGTGT
>CAYJAL010000267.1:0-1886 GCA_964367875.1 uncultured Desulfovibrionaceae bacterium
AAACGCGCTTTATATATTCATTCCCTTCTTATTCTAAAAACACCATTGCCGCACTATTTCCCTACAAAGAAAGAGTTCAGTGGCCAGAAAAAGTTTTTGAGGGTGGGGTGAGAAAGCGGAGCCCCCTAATAATGAAGGGGGGGCGGGAACTTTTTTCAAAAAGTTCCCGCCCCTAAAAAAATAAAACTAAAAAAACTAAAAAAAACAAAAAATAAAAATACAAAACTACTTTTCACACAAACAATATCTATCAAGCCCCGCCAAATCTTGCCCAGTGACAATACTTTTCCATTCCCCGTGCGTAGCAAAGAGCTCGCGCACACTTTGCCCTTGGGTACAACCATGCTCAACAATACACAAACCATGAGGGCGTAGCAGGGCATAGGCTTGCTTGGCCAGCGCTTCCAAGTGCGCGAGCCCATGCGGGTCTGGCTGGGTACTGAGAGGCACAAGGGCGGTGCTGGGTTCAAAATCGCGCACATTTTTCTCAAGGGTAAGAAATTCAGTCTGGCTTATGTAGGGCGGATTACTGATGAGCACATCTAAACTTTGCGGCGCAAAGGGCAGGGCGTAGAGGGAACCTTGCAGGGCTTGGATGCGTGTATGCACTGCGTGCTGGTGAGCATTTTCTTGCGCCATATGCAGGGCCTCGGCGCTGATGTCCAACATAAATCCGTGGGCATAGGGTATTTGCGCTGCAAAGGTACAGGCAAGACAACCGGAGCCGGTGCCTATATCGGCAAAGATGAGGGTATCCTTAGGCAAGGTGTATTGGGGGATGGCCTTGGCACGCTGCATGACAGCATCTAATACATCTTCGCTTTCGGGTCGTGGGATAAGGGTATGCGTGTTCACAAGATATTCTCTGCCATAAAATTCTTTACTGCCAAGAATGTAGGCAAGGGGCTCACCAAGGGCATGACGCTGTACTAATTGTCTGAAGGCTTGCCAGTGGTCGGGGTCTATGGGGTCTTGGCTGTGGGTAATAAGATATATTTTGTCTACGGCAAGAATTTTCATGCACAGCAGTTGCGCTGCCAAAATGGGCGCGTCGCTGCCGTGACTTTGCAGGTGCGCACTGGCCAGATGTAGGACTTGGCGTAGGGTAGAGGGAACTTGTGTTTGCATGGCGCCATGGTAGGGGAAAAAGGGATTTTTGGGAATTCTTTTTTGGTGTAGAGGCTTGTGTGGGGCTTTATGGGGGGATGCCTTCTATATATAATGATGGCAAGAGATATTTGGTAGGGCTAGGCAGAGCTACATATTGTTATACAAGCTAAGGGAAAACAATGAGCCCCGGTGCATGCTTCATTCTGCACCGGGGCTACTGTTTGGGTTTGTCTCATTCATTTGAGAAACCTTTTAGCGTTTTGTACTGTTACTAAAAAATCCAATACTACTAGACAAAGCCTCAAAGGGAACTGCATCTACCGAAGGAAAGGGGATACATCTTAAACTTCATCACATCTGACATAATGAACATATCTGCATGCGATGGCGTTCCGTAGCGGCTTTATGTAAAGGTTTGGACGGGATAAGCCTGTTGTCGCGTGAAGGCGGTATTGCCTGTGGCCTAGGTTTGTTTAGCGTCGAGATACTGTATATTATGGACTTTGCATTCGGATGGCGAAGTCGACGCATGGCCTAGGCGGCCATTGTAACGCTAAAAAAAGGAGGTTTTGTTGTTTCCAAATAACCAGGGCTTAGTCAAGAGAAGGTACCCAGCGAGGAGAGGCGCTTTCGTTCTTGACTAGATATAAAATAGTACTGTATTTACCTTTGGCAAGGGGAAAAGGTAAATAAATTTTTTTTTAGAAATTGTGAAATTTTATGTTGACCTTTGTTACAGTTATGCGTACATTCCCACTTGCCCTTCTTGTAAGGGA
>CAYJAL010000268.1:0-1878 GCA_964367875.1 uncultured Desulfovibrionaceae bacterium
TGGCATCCACAAAACCTGCCACCATATACATAATGGCGCAAGCTATAATTACATAAAGTTCTAATTCCATTCCTATTTCCTTCCTTTAAGGTGACGCTTGGTCGTACGTCGTGTACGACACAAGCTATCGCAAGCGTCGCCTGCGACGGAAGTGAATTCCGTCTTGTCTTTAGCTTGCTCCCCTGCGGGGCACTTGCTACTTCCTGTAGCAGACAGTCTAAATGACGCTTGGTTGTACGCGTTGTAGGCGCAATTGTTTTAAATATTGGGCAAATGTTTTAAATAACTTCCCTGCAGGTTGTTCAAAAAGTAGTGGATACAAGGAAGACGACGTTTTTTGCGTAAGGAACGTATTGGACATACGTGACTGAAGTAAAAAACAAGTCTGACGAAGTAGACGCTGCTTTTTCAACAACCTACTAGAAAAAGCGTTGTACCTTGCGTATAACCTCGGAAAAATCCCCATCCCCTAGGGCGGCAAATAAGGCCAAAGTTAAGGCCAAAAACACATATTCTTGCACCGATCCCGTGGAAAAAAGCTTAAAAGAAACACGCTTTTGCTTATTAAAGGGAAATATGGGAACTCCCGAAGGGGTGCACATATCTAAAAGCACATGAAAAAGCCCGCCAAAGCCCACGCCGCCCACAAAATAGAGCAATTTTAAATTCATATAATAGGCGCCCATGGAGCGTGGATAATTGCCGCACAGCGCTATGAAAATAAGCATGGCCACATACCAGCCAAACCAATGGGTTATGCCGCGATGAATGGCCTGAAAAGTTCGCTGCGGATTGGGCGTCATGCGCGAAAAGCCCATATCTAGCATATCGGGTAAGATAGCGCCAAAGGCCACGCCACTCAAGGCCACGCCGCCAAGGCCGGAGGTGGGTAAACCTAAAGCCGTAGCAGTGCCCACGGCCACACTAATATGAGTAAACCATTTCATTGCAAACCTTTACTTATGCAGCTTTTTCAGTAACCTTTTCCGTGCACAAAACTTCTTTTTTACGCTGCGAAGCCACAGCCACCATAACCACTGCCCCTAAAATACACGCGGCTCCCAATACATTGCCCCAAGAGGCTTGCTCGCCCAAAAGGTACACCCCGGCCAGCATACCTGTCACCGGCTCTAGGCCGCCCAAGATGGCCGTAAGGGTAGAGCCCACATGGCGTATGGCAAAGACCAAGCAAATATTAGATATGGCGCCGGTAATCAAGCCCATTAGGGGGAGTTGTGACCACTGGCTGCTATTTTGCGGCCAGGTAAATTCGCCCATGATAAAGCCATATAAGGCGCAATACAGGCCTGTGCAAAGCATAATATACATGGCGGTGACCAATTCACTTTGACAGCGAAACTTTGCCACTTGAATACCCACCACATAAAGACCCATTTGCGTGGCACAAAACAGCGTAAGCACCATGCCCCAAAAGCTGATATGAATACCGGTGTTGCCGGTCACAAGATTTTGTAAGGAGAAAATAGCCACGCCCAGTACTATGAGCAAAGAAGCTATGAAAGAGGATAGGCGAAAGCGCTCGCCAAAAAAGGCCACCATGCAAAATACAACAAAGATAGGATAACAATATTGAACTGTTACCACTATACCTGTGTCCATATAATTAAAAGCAGCCATAAAGGCTAAAGCTGTGAGCGCATAAAAAAGGCTGACGCCTAAGAATTTAAGGGCATCGCTTTTATCAATAATAAAGGGGGCAAGGCTTTTCTTGCGCACTAAAATAAAAAGCATGACCATAAGTGCCGCTGTAATAAAGCGAAAAGCATTTATGCTAGAAAAGGAAAGTCCCTCTTGCATGAGGGGCACAGAAAACAAAGGAATAAGACCATAGGTGCAGGCCGCAATGACGGCGTAGAT
>CAYJAL010000269.1:0-1870 GCA_964367875.1 uncultured Desulfovibrionaceae bacterium
CATGTGCCCAAGGACTTTAAGAACGAAGGCCCACGTATTCTCATTCTTGCTTGCGAAAATGACGCCTATCCTGCCTTGGATATGGCCGCCATGCGTCGTAAGCCTTGGAGCCCCTATGCACGTATCATCCCTGTGCGCTGCCTTGGTTCTGTCAATGCTATTTGGGTATCTGACGCCATGAGTAAGGGCTATGACGGTGTTATGTTGCTTGGTTGTAAATACGGTGACGATTATCAATGCCACTTTGTAAAGGGCTCTGAAATTTGTAATCGCCGTAAAGAAAATATTGCCGAAACACTGAACCGCTTGGGCGTTGAGCCAGAACGTGTGGATCAGCTGGACGTGGCCATTGACGAATACGATAAGGTGCCCGATCTTATTGATGGATTTGTGTCTCGTATCCTTACTATGGGACCAAACCCCTTCAAGGGCATGTAGGAGGATGTATGGCACAAGTTAAAATTCAACCTGATCTGGATTTTGTGCGTGAATTACAAGAGGCCGGCGGTGAGTCACTGAAAAAGTGCTACCAATGCGCCACTTGCTCCGTGGCTTGTCCTGTGGCTCCTGCCAATAGCCCTTATCCTCGTAAGGAAATGATCTGGGCTTCTTGGGGCATGAAGGATAAGCTTACCAAGGACGTGGACTTGTGGTTATGCCACAATTGCGGCAATTGCGCAGATTTATGCCCACGCGGTGCCAAGCCGGCTGATCTTATGTCTGCAGCGCGTAATATGGTATACCGCAATCTCACCGAGCCCACCATTGTGGGTAAGTGGATGAGCTCTGCCAAGGGTCTTCCCATGCTTTTTGCTATTCCGGCTGTTTTGTGGCTGGTGGTATGGTGGATTCGCGCCCAATTTAATGGCGGCAACTGGTTCCCTCGTGCTGAAGATGGACGTATTGTCTTTGGTCAAATCTTCTACGGAGATTATACCATCGACCCCATCTTTATGGTGACCTTTTTTAGCGCGGTGTACATCTTGTATAAAGGTACCATGCGTCTTTTGGACTTATTTAAGCCCGAAGGTACCTTGCTGATGCTTGGCAAAAGCAAGCCTTGGTATTGCCATTTATATGATGTGATCATGGAAGAAATCCTCACCCATAAAAAATTTGGGGATTGCTCCACACAAAACGAAAAGCCCGAAGAAACAGAAGCTAAGTCCGGCCGTAAGTGGGGTCATATGATTCTCATGTACAGCTTTGCAGCCTTAGCCATTGTAACAGCCATTGTGGCTGGCGGGCACTGGATTGGTAAGGTTATTCCTGCCCTTAAGGTAACCACGCCTTTAGAGCTGACTAACCCCATTAAAATACTTGCCAACCTTGGCGCTTTGGCCATGGTGCTGGGTCTTGGGCTTTTAACCTTGCGTCGCATGAAGTTAAATCCCAAGTATCAAGGCTCTTCCTTCTATGATTGGTATCTTTTAGGTATCATCTGGGTGGTGGCTTTAACCGGTATTTTAAGCCAAGCTTTTCGTTTGATGGACGCTATTACTCCGGCCTTTATTGTATACTATTTCCACTTGGTCTTTGTGTGGATGCTTTTTGCCTATCTGCCATGGTCTAAGCTGGGTCACTTTGTGTACAGAACTGCCGCACTTACTTATGTGCGTATGGTTGGTCGTAGTAGCTAGTTGGAGATGCACTTTGCACCCACTTTATGGAAGATAAAGGATGTGCAGAGTGAAGACACAAAAATCAGTCATCGACGGAGAAGCAAAGCTTCACCTATTCCTGATTTTTGGTCGCATTGACTAAGTCAACGCTCCAAAAATTTGTAAATTACATTTACAAATTTACTTATAATAATCTCGATCTCCCAAGGAGGAGGCCGTATGTCTGATAGTGCTCGTAAAGTCTTCCC
>CAYJAL010000270.1:0-1864 GCA_964367875.1 uncultured Desulfovibrionaceae bacterium
TGCCCTTACAAGAGCATATTTACGCCATAGTTGATGCTGCCATAGCCGCTCCTGCCGGGGTAAACATTCGCACCACATCTTATGTGGTGGTTACCGACGCCGCCTTACTGGAAGAAATTTATAAAGTTACCAAACTCCCCCCAGCCCCATTGGCTATTTTTGCCTTAAGTGAAGATGTACCCAATAAATTACGTCGCAATTTCCAAGACGAAAACTTTGCCGTGGCCGCACAAAATATTCTGTTAGCCGTGACGGCCTTTGGCTATGCCACTTGCCTTAATGATATTCTCTTCACCTATGGCGAATTCTCAAAGCCCGTAACCAAACTCTTAAACCTACCACGCGGTAAAAAACTCAAGGCCATTTTTAGCATAGGTAAGCCCACAGAACCCGGCCAAGCCTTGGCTAAACCGGCACGCGAAAGCCTTGTACAATACAATGCTTTTAGTTAGTCAAAACTAAACTTATGCACAAAAAAAGCACAGCCTAGGCTGTGCTTTTTTTGTGCATATAAGAAAATTAAAATTAAAATTTCCATTGCGCCCAAAATTATTTTACAGAGATAAAGCTTTGCCGCAATGAAAGTTTTTTGGAAAGGGGGTCTGGGGCCAGCTTAGACTGGGGGCTTTTTTTCAAAAAAGGTTTTCCCCCAGTAAACTTTAGCAATACGCTAAAAACTATTCATCCAATGCTTCAGCAAAGCGCTGGCGCAAGGCTTCAAGCTTCATACGAGCATCATTGAGCTCAGCGGCTCTATCACGTTCTTTTTGCACCACTTCTTGCGGTGCTCTAGCCACAAAGCTTTCGTTAGCAAGTTTTTTATCTATACCTTCTAAGTCTTTGCCAATTTTGCCAATTTCTTTATCCAATCGAGCCAACTCACCCTGTAAATCCACAGAGCCGGAAAGAGGGATAATAATTTGACAACCTTGCACCACTTGCGAAGCAGAGGCCTTGGGAGCTTCAGCCTTGGCATCAAGGGTAAGGCTTTCAAGGCGGGCAAGATTCATAATCATCTGGCGAGCGCTTTCAATGATGGATTCTTGTTCGGCATTTTGCGCTTGCACCAAGACATTAAGACGCAAGGAGGGGGAGATATTCAGCTCTGCGCGAATGGTACGCACAGCCACGATGATACCTTGAATGAATTCCATGCGCGCGGCTTCGGCAGGCTTATGACAAGCAGGACGTGGCTCTGGATAACGCACAAGCGCTATATCCTGTTTGCCTTCTTCATAGGTATGAATGGCTTGCCAAATTTCTGCAGTGACAAAGGGCATCATGGGATGCAAGAGTAAGAGCGTTTCGCGCAGCACAGTCCAAAGTACGTACTGGGCTTCGGCGCGGCGATCATCGTCCTGCATATCGGCTTTGATAAGCTCTAAGTACCAATCGCAGAATTCATTCCAAAGGAATTTATACCCGCCTTGAGCGGCATCGTTGAAGCGATACTCTTCAAGGGCTTTGTCCATATCTTCCTTGGCTTTTTCAAGACGATGCAACATCCATTGATGATGCAGGCCTTGCACGGCGCCAAGGTCTACAGGCTTAGGCGCACCTTCGGGAAGGTTCATAAGGGCAAAACGCGCGGCA
Source organism: uncultured Desulfovibrionaceae bacterium (assembly GCA_964367875.1). Taxonomy (GTDB): domain Bacteria; phylum Desulfobacterota; class Desulfovibrionia; order Desulfovibrionales; family Desulfovibrionaceae; genus CAYJAD01. The sequence goes on from CAYJAL010000270.1 coordinate 1,594, forward strand.
TTCCATAGCTTATTCACAAAGTGGCGATAACCTTCAATGCGATCTTCTGCGAGGCGAATATCACGCCCCATGGCGGCAAAAGAAGTTAAGGTAAAGCGCAAGGCATCACAACCGTACTTTTCTATCATCTCCAAGGGATTGATGGAGTTGCCCAAGGACTTGGACATCTTACGCCCTTGTCCATCGCGTACCAAGGCATGCAAATACACATGATGGAAGGGCACTTCATCCATAAAATGCAAGCCCATCATCATCATGCGAGCCACCCAGA
>CAYJAL010000271.1:0-1832 GCA_964367875.1 uncultured Desulfovibrionaceae bacterium
GAAATGGGGTGGTTTTCTGCTGCGTTGGAGCCCATGATGAGAATGCAATCGGCATTTTCAAGGTCAGCCCAGTGGTTGGTCATACAACCGCGTCCAAACGACTCTGCCAGAGCCGCTACTGTGGAGCTGTGTCAGAGGCGCGCTTGGTGCTCGATATAGACGAGACCAAGCGAACGCATAAAGGCCTGCAATGCCCAACATTCTTCATTGTCTAAAGCAGCAGAGCCAAAGGAGGCCATGCCTAGAGTACGGTTAACCACTTGGCCTTTATCGTTTTTAGCGGTGAAGGTGGCATCGCGTGTTTTTTTAACGCGTTTAGCAATTTCTTGAATGGTCCATTCCCAGCTCACTTCCTTCCATTCTTTGGAATTGGGTGCGCGATAGAGCGGGGATTTGGGGCGAGCATCGTTTTCTGTAACCTGAATGGAAGCAGCGCCCTTGGCACAGAGGCTTCCTTGGTTAATTGGATGATCCGGATCCCCTTCTATATTGATGGTTCTGTCGGTGGCATTGCCTTTGGCTTTATCGCCGGTATGCACAAGCAGGCCACAGCCCACGGCGCAAAAGCAACAGACAGAAGTGGTCACTTTTGTCCACTGAAGCTTGGCTTCTTTGGCCTGAGCTACCAGCGGTTTTACGTAGTCAAAGCCTGCCACACCCACGGCGGCAAGAGCGGCTCCAACTTTCAAAAAGCTACGTCTTGTAATACTCATAAGCTTTTTTCCTTATTTTATAGTTAAGGCTCTGTAACAGAGCTCTGTAATGGGTTTAAGCTCAGTATGCTTTGTAATCATAGTGCTAATATCTACACGTCATAGGGAGCGCAGATGGCGGCACAATGACGTGAAAGCGCTGGGCTTAAACTCAAGCAGTATAAAACATTTTTCTCTTTTTTGTCAATGCGTTGCTTGTTCTAAAAAGTACAAATTTAGATAAATATATTGCTAAATTTTTTTTTTTACGTTAGCTAATGGTGTTTACATATTTTTTACATTTAGGTTGATTATGAAAAAAAATACTACGAAGATATATCAAGATAAAATACAAAATTTACAGGTAAAGAGCTCTTTACCTCAAGAAATATTGTGTTTTTTAGAGCACGTGCTTTCCTTGCCTGCACCTGCTTTGCGTAAAAAAATACAGTATGAATACGATCCCTTGCAGCAAGCAGGCGGTAAAAGTATTGTAAGCCGTCAAGATTTGTATCCTTATGCTAAGTTGAATAAAGCTGAAGAATCTTTGCAATTGCTTGTAAAGATGGAATTTCCTCTTTCTTTGCAAGGTACGGAGTTTGTAAAAAACTTTGTTATGGTGGGGCAGAAGCTTGCCCAAGATTCTAAGCTTGGCAAAAAGCTTTTGCATGCCTATTTGCATGAAGAGGAAGCTTTTTATCAAGAACAAGCAGAAATAAGCTCAGAATACGCTTTTATGTGTTATTTTATGGCTTATTTTGCCTTTATGCCCTTTTTTGTGTATGCACGATGTCAAATTGATGTAGCCCATCATAAAGAAGTGTGGCCGCATGGGCATTGCCCTTATTGTGGCGGTGCACCGCAGCTTTCTTACCTCAAAGGCAAAGAAGGCAAGCGTTTGCATGCTTGCTCTGTGTGCCTTGGCTTGTATAGGGCGCCGCGCATTGCTTGCCCTTTCTGTTTGGAACAAAAGCAAGAGAAGTTGAAATATTTTACGGTGGATGCTGTGAAAGATGCGCAGGTGTGTGTGTGCGATAGCTGTAAAAGCTATATAAAAATATACGATGCGCGTGAATATGAAAAATTTAGCCCCTTGCCTTATGTGGACGATTTTACCACGATTTTGCTTGATATTATGGC
>CAYJAL010000272.1:0-1831 GCA_964367875.1 uncultured Desulfovibrionaceae bacterium
GCGTGGATATTTTCTCCTTTGAAATTATTAAGGCTGATCTTTTTGCACTCTATAATAAAGCAGAACAACATATATCATCTCTTGGTGCGGCAAGCTATGCTAAGCTCATTCAAGGCGTGGAAGGGCAAAAAGTACCCAGCGTTTTTACAAGTGAACAGGATTATTTTGATGAAGTACACCTCTGGCAAGCAGAAATTGCAATGGGCAAGCCAGAGACGTTTTGCCCTGTAGAACATAAAGACATCACCCCCACAGAGCGCCAGCAGATGTCCTCTACTGTGGAGAATTTTAGCTATGATGCAAGCAGACGTGGTGGCGGCCTACCAGAAATCTTGGCTGGCTTAAGTATGGCTCTTACTGATATGCACGAAGCCCCACTGCTGCTCACTCTTGAAGGCCATGGGCGCGAGCAGCTCCTGCCCCATATAGATATTTCCCAAACAGTGGGTTGGTTTACGGCGGCATTTCCCCTGGCCATACAAGCCCATGCTGAATATGAACAGCTAGATAACTTGCCAAAATTATGGGCAAATAAGTTAGATAGCTTGCCCATGCGCGGGGCTCGTTTTGCCTTTGCGGCAGTAAATGATGCTCTTTTACGTAACTATGTGCCTCATATGAGCCTTAACTATGTAGGAAACATGCAGAGTTCTGGGCAAAAGACTGCACAAGAAGCAGATTGGCAAAGCCTCAGCCAATTTGCCAGCCCCAGCGCTTTACCCGGTTTGATTGGCAAGCATTTTGTGTCAGACTGCCCCATAGAAATTACTATTTTACTCAATGAAGATAAAATTTTAACCATTAATGCCAGCTATGATAGTCAAAAATGCGCCGCTTCTTGGCTGGAAGAACTTTTACAAGCGTGGAGCAATGCCATAGCTGAGCTCTCTAAGCTTCATAGGGCTAGCATTATACCTATTGATAATGAACTTGCCGCCCTATGCCAATGTGAGCCCAGTGACATCTTGACTGTAGGCCATCCTGTTCAAGCGGAAGAAGTTATGCTTTTTCAGCACCTTCTGGACAAGGAAAACCATGACAGCATAGCGCATTATATGGTGCAAATTTGCTTTAACCTCAGGCCAGAACAAGGGCCAAAACAAGGGCCAGAAGATAATTCTGAACAATCCCCCATCCAAGTGCATATTTTAGAGCAAGCTTGGCACGAGCTTTGTTTGCGCCATGAAGCCTTGCGTATGCTCTTCCCAAGGAAAGAATTTTTTATTCGTGCTGTGCTTAAAGAGCCACGCTACTATGCAGAACGCGTTGATTTAAGCAACTTACCTCTAGATCAGCAAAGCAAAAAGCAAGACGATCTCTTACTACAATTGCGTAGCACCCCCTTTGACTTTAATTGCGGCCCCTTATTGTATCTTAGCCTTATCACCAGAAAGGATACTAAGGGCTCCTATGTGGTCATGGCGTGGACTTTTTCCCATGTGCTTATGGATGGTTGGTGCATTGGTATTATGATCCATGAGCTGCAAGAACTCTATGCGGCCCTATTGGAGCAGCGTGCTCCCAACTTACCAAGTGCTCCATCCTTAAGCAAAATATATGCAGAGCTTGGGCAAAGCAGTGTTGAAAGCCTAAAAAGCTTTTGGGCCAAGGCATTGGAAGATTTTAACGGCACAACCAGCCTTGTGCACATCTTAAGCAATCGTCTGAGCAAACATCATGCTATACTGGGGCAAGCGCATGCCGTACCAGATATTCAGGGTATAAGGTATACGGAAGAATTGGTACAAGAATATAGCTTTGCGCTGGAGCAAGCCGAGCTTGAACTCTTACACCAAGCGGCCGCAAGTTATAGCGTAAGCCTAGCCCAACT
>CAYJAL010000273.1:0-1743 GCA_964367875.1 uncultured Desulfovibrionaceae bacterium
TGGGGTCAATGGAAGGATTGGTCACCTGCGCAAAAAGCTGCTTAAAATAATTAAACAAAGATTGCGGCTTGGAGCTTAACACGGCTAAGGGTTCATCTAAGCCCATGGCGCCCACAGGTTCTTCCTTGGTGTTCACCATGGCGCTGAGCATAGCTTCCGGCCCTTTTTCGCCAAGGCCAAAAAGCTCAAAATACTGCCCATGATCCAGTGCAGCCTCTGCTTTTTCGCTTTGCTGCACAGATAGCTCTAAACGCTTGCCCTGCAAAACACTGTTAAAATCAGCCTTGCTAAAGAGAGCTTCTTTAATTTCTGCATCGCGCACCACTCTACCGGCGGCAAAATCCACCAAGAGCAATGTACGCGGGGGCAATTGCCCATGCTCTGCGTATTGATTTTGAGGTAAATCCAGCACGCCGGCCTCGGAGGATACGATAATAATATTATCCTTGGTGATGGAATAACGGCATGGACGCAGGCCATTGCGGTCAAGGCTGGCGCCCACCTTGCTATGGCCATCGGTAAAGACCATGGTGGTGGGGCCATCCCAGGGCTCCATCATGGGCTCATGGTAAGCATAAAAAGCTTTCTCTTGGCTGTGACCATTGGGCAAATCAAAGGTAGGCTCTGGAATAAGCGTGGTCAAAGCATGAGTCACATCATAGCCACCTTGCACCAAAAGTTCAAAAACATTATCAAAGGCGCCGGAATCACTGGTGCTAGGGTGAATACAAGGCAAAACATCTTGCAAGCGTTCACCAAGAACAGAACTGGATAAAGCCGTTTCGCGCAAGGCCATATGGGTTTTATTACCGCGAATGGTATTGATTTCACCATTATGCGCAATATGCCTAAAAGGCTGCGTCATATGCCATGAAGGTTTGGTATTAGTACTAAAGCGCTCGTGGAACACGGCAAAAGGCACCGCAAAGGCAGCCTCTTGCAAATCTGGATAAAATTTACCCAAATTTTTACCGGGCATAATGCCTTTATACACAATGCTGTGCGAAGATAAGCTGGAAATATGAAAAGCGCTCAGCTCTATATTTTGTTTTTTAAGCACCTTAATGGCTTCAAATTCCATTTGCTTACGCAATACATATAAATGCTGTTCCACATTTTCTGCTGTAATGGCATCGCTTTCAGCCACAAAGAGAATTTGCTTAAATTCCGGCATGGTAGCCAGCACCTTACGCGATACAATATTGATATCGGTGGGCACTTCGCGCTCAGCTGCTATGCTAAAGCCATATTTTTGCGCTACGCTTTTTACGCATTCCATGAGGCTTTCATGCAAAAAACTGTCATAAGGCAAGAAAAAATTACCTAGCCCCCAGCATACGGAGCTGTCTTTAATAATAGGAAAAATCTCTTCAAAAAACGCTTTGGGAATGGGCACAAGCAAGCCGGAACCGTCGGACATTTTCTTATCATCTTCTTGGCCGCCTCTATGGGTAAGGCGAGACATGGCTTTTAAAGCATATTCCACTATGCGATGCTCTGGCACATTAGCTATATTTCCAACAAAACCCACACCGCAGGCGTCATGTTCTTGCAAAGCATTATAAAGAGACTTTTTCTGCATACTTACCTCAAAATGTAATAATATAATTGTCTAGGGCATGTGGCTTTATGGTGGAAAAAGGGAGACGTCATGCCTTTACGCCTCCCCCATAATTTTTATTCGTGGCAAAATTGTTTTATGATTTTTATGTGGGGGAGGAAAAAACTTTTTTGAAAAAAAGT
>CAYJAL010000274.1:0-406 GCA_964367875.1 uncultured Desulfovibrionaceae bacterium
CATTGGGATATTTCCTTGCTCATACTTATTACGGTAGCCTCTTTGACCGGAGTAGCCGGAGGCTTGGCTTTGGGGCTTATGTGGCTACGCATGAAATTTCCACGGGGCCGCTCACGGACCTCGAGGTAGCTACCTCTCATTCTTTTCCACCACTCTTTATATATGAAAGTTCTCATTATAGGTAATCAAGCGCGTTCTATGCTGACCTTTTGGGGTACCTTCATACGCACTTTGGTCAGCGAGGGGCATGAAGTGCTGGTGGCTGTGCCTGACGGGGCGCCCTTAAAAGATGTGCAGGCATTACATGCTTTAAGTCAAGGGGGTATTGAGGTTTTAACCTATCCCTTGCAACGCCGGTCTTTAAACCCATGGCGAGAATGGCAAAGCCTGCGCGTACTCTGGCAAC
>CAYJAL010000274.1:420-1726 GCA_964367875.1 uncultured Desulfovibrionaceae bacterium
AGGAAAGGCCGGATAAAATCTTTGCCTTTACTATCAAATCCATCATTTATTCAGCTTTTGCTTTGCGCTTTTTGCCTAAGTTTCGCAAAGATGGACGTCAGAAAATTCCTTTAAAAAAAATCTCCTTCTATGCATGCATTACCGGACTTGGCTATACTTTTGAAAAAAGCCCTTCTTTACGCCGTAATGCACTGCGTTTGCTCGTGCAAGCTTTATATACTTCTGCTTTGCGCCGCACGCAAAAAATATTTTTTCAAAATCCTGAGGACAAAGAATATTTTCTGACACAAGGCATGGTGGCGCCTTCATCAGAAGGAAAATGTTTGCTTTGCCGCGGTACAGGGGTGAATATTCGGCATTTTACCTATGCGCCCAGCTATCCCCCTGTGCCCACATTCTTACTTATGGCGCGTCTTTTAGAGGCCAAAGGTTTACAAGACTTTGTGCTGGCGGCTCGGATTTTAAAAGGCTCTTACCCAGAAGCGCGCTTTCAAATTTTGGGTGCGCCTGAACAAGGCGGCGGGGCTGTTCCAGTGGAACAGGTGCTGGCTTGGCAGCAAGAGGGCAGCATTGAATATTTAGGGCATTGCCAAGATGTGCGTCCGCATATTAAAGGGGCTTCAGTCATGGTACTACCTTCATGGCGGGAGGGTATGCCTTGCGCCATACTGGAAGGCATGAGCATGGGGCGCGCCGCTGTGGTGAGTGATGTGGCAGGATGTAGGCAGGCTGTACAGCCCGGTGAAAATGGCTTTTTGGTGCCGCCGCAAAGCCCTGCTGCCTTGGCTGAGGCTTTAGAGCGCTTTATCCAAGCGCCTGGGCTTATAGCGTATATGGGCGCCAAGGGCAGAATGAGGGCTGAAAAATATTTTGATGCAGAAAGCGTAGCCCGTTTTATGTCCGGACATATGGGCCTTTAAAGGATTGCCTACACGGCCTGTGCACACAATCTATCGCAAAAAACGCTGACGTCGAAAATACATTTCGGCTGGCTTTGTTTAGCTCCGCTGCGGCCTATTGGTGCATCACATCCTGCAGCTGACAATATATAAAAACAGGCCGTTCAAAAAGAGTTGGATGCGAGGCAAGCGAAGCTTTTTGCGGAAGGAGTGTATGAATAATACTCGACTGGAGACCGACCCAACGGGCGCACAAAGTGCGTTTATGTTAGGTGAGCTTGCGAACCTTACATAAATCGAGAGCAGCGCAAAAAACCAAGCTTAATGAAGCAGACAGCACTTTTTCAACGCCCTGTTAAAAGCCGGAATAATCCATCACACTATTAATAGAAGTAGAGCTTACCGTC
>CAYJAL010000275.1:0-1709 GCA_964367875.1 uncultured Desulfovibrionaceae bacterium
AAAATTGATACCCAGTACGTGGCGTTAAGCGAAGCATGCCCACTTCATTAATAAAGTCTACTAAACGCTGATGCTGATCACGGTCTCGCAAATGCGCCAAAGCGTCGCAAGAACCTTTTGTGGAGGGAGAAGACATACTACATCCTTATGAAGACGCCTAGGGGGCGCTTTGTCCCAAATGTTGAAGAAAAAAGTGAATAAGATGACCCTGCATACTTTCATGGGCCTTTTGACGTTCTTCTGCAGAAGCTTTCCCGCATAAATCTGGCAAATCTTTACGTATATCAGGAGGACATGCGGCCATAAAGTCGCGCACATCCACATTATCTATGGAAAAAAACTCTGCCTGTGCAGGAAATATTTCCGCAGTATCGTAGGCACCCCACACTTTTTTATTCAAATCATGTTCCGCTTCCAAGACAAGTAAAGGTCGCGTTATAATTTGCAAAGCTTTGCCTGTAAGTAAAAAGTCGTACTTGGGAGACACAGCCGCTAAAGCTTTAATACGCCCATCCACAAAGCTTTGGCCAAAGGAAGGCAAAGTACCTAGCATTTTCTCCACATGCCCCTGCGCCCAGGTATTGCAATAGGCCATGGATTGCGGCACTTGCACACAATAATTTTCCCAGCCGCCAGCATCAAGCATGGCACCGCCCAGCACTAAGGATGACGTAGCACCAGTACCAAAACCTAACAGTCCCACGCGGTCCATATCCACCATGGACTCAACATCTTTATGACTGGAGGCTATATCTAAAACAGTGCGAATTTCTTGTATTCTTTTGGCTAATTGCTGCCAAGAGAAAGCATCTTGCATATTTTGAAAATTATCACTGGCATGTTCCGGAGCCATGACCACAAAGCCCGAAGAAGCCAAAAAGGCCGCCGTATCGTGATAAGAAAAGCGAGAAGCAGTGGAATCATGAGAAAGCACTATGAGCGGAAAACGCCCTTCCACAGCTTTACCGTAGCGCACCACACGCAAACGCCACGGCCCATAGGCCGCCGTGCTGGGCTTGCTTTTGGTGGGATACCATACATTAACATCCACCCGTGAAGCTTTGACGCTATCCCAATAGCCTATGGTTTTAAAAGCAGGGGAAAAACTAGACTCTTGCGCCAAAGCGACGGGCAAGGTAGTGAAAAAAAGCCCCACTAAGGCAAAAATACACAGAAAAAAACTTTTTCTCATGTCAAATATGCAGCCACACTTCGCAAACCTACGCACGGCTAATAACAGTACCTAAAGCCTCATCTTGCAAAAGATAACGCTCCAAAGAGGCCTCGGCGCGGCCATCTAAAATAAGGGCTCGTTTACAACCTGCGTCTAAAGCATGGAGGCAAGAATCCACCTTAGGAATCATACCCCCGTGGATAACACCCTCAGATTTTAATTTGTCTATGGCTTGTGTATCCAGCTGAGGCAACAGATTCTTTTCCGCATCCAAAACACCGGGCACATCAGATACCAACACAAAATAATCTGCTTGCAAAGCACCGGCCACTGCGCCTGCGGCAGTATCGGCATTCACATTAAGATTTTGCCCCTCAGGCCCTTTAGCCACAGGAGCAATAACAGGGATAAAATTCCCTTGTAAAAGAGCTTCCACCACGGCGCCGTCCACTTTTTGCACTTCGCCCACAAGGCCTAGCTCTGGGCGCAAGACATCACCTTGCAAAAGACCGCCATCAATGCCGCAAATGCCCAC
>CAYJAL010000276.1:0-1638 GCA_964367875.1 uncultured Desulfovibrionaceae bacterium
AGCGAGTGACGTGAGAATCCATGCCTTTTATAAACTACATACTCCCACAAAACTTGAAAGAGAAAAACAAGTGCGCTTACCTAAACAGTCAACATCAATTAAATCACGAAAAGCGTGAATAGCAAACAAACTAACGAAGTTTGACACTCCTATAAAAATTGGCGATTTGAAAAATCTCGTGCTTGCACGCAGATTTTTCAAATCGCCAATTTTTCATATGGGTTTCCAAAGGGGTTGCAACTCCTTTGGCCGTCGGAGACAAAAAGAAAAACTACAAGACTTAAATAGAACTCAATCCTATTCTATCTCATTCTATTCAAATCGCCAATTTTTCATATGGGTTTTTTTGGCCGTCGGAGACAAAAAGAAAAACTACAAGACTTAAATAGAACTCAATCCTATTCTATCCCATTCTATTCAAATCGCCAATTTTTCATACGGGTTTTTTTGACCGTCGGAGACAAAAAGAAAAAAATCTTTAATGAATGAACATTCTGTGACTAAGCGCCCAAAATCTTCAATACAGATTTACAAGTCAATTCAACAGCAGGAGCAAGTCCTTCTTCGTCGAAGTCAAATAAATTATTATGATGCCCAGCAGTTTTATTTATGCCAACTTGTACATAAGTACCTTTACCGCCTTGCTTTTGCACTTCACTCATCATGTGAGCATAGTCTTCGCCAGCGCCGAAATCTTTGAGTCTTGTGATATTAGAATAATAAGGCATAGATTCAGCAGTTTCTGCAACTATATCAATCATTTCTTCATCACTAGCACCGCTTTTTGTTCCGCCCATAACTTCGATAGAGTAAGAGCAATCATACATTTCTGCTGAAGCTTTAACTATGCGTTCGGATTGTTCTACCATATAGTCATTAAGTTCACTTGTAACACCACGAGTTTCCATAACAATGAGGGCATTTGGTGGTAGTACATTTCTGCCCTCGCCAGCTACAAGTTTGCCTACGTTAATGCGAGTAACGCCATCGCTATGCCTTGAGATTGCATGTAGATTTAGCGCACAAACAGAAGCTGCAAGAAGAGCATTCTTTCCTTCTTGTGGAGCTGCGCCAGCATGTGCTGCTAGGCCTGTGAAAGTGACATCCCATTTAGTTGAAGCCAAAAAGCCCTTGGCGCCGCATACAATTTCATTTGCGTGGCCAGCTTGAAAGCCTATGTGCATACCTATGATATAATCAACGCCCTCAACTGCGCCAGCGTCTACCATCGGGCCTGCGCCACGTAGACCTTCTTCAGCTGGTTGAAAAATAAAACGGATTTTACCTTTGAGTTTGTCTTTCATTTCTGCCACAACTTCAGCAACGGCAAGACCAATAGCAACGTGAGCATCATGTCCACAGGCGTGCATTGCCCCTTTATTGATTGAAGCAAAACCCTCTGCAAGCGGTCTATGCTTACTTTCGCAAGATTCAGTCACGTCATTTGCGTCCATATCAAAGCGTAATGCCATTGTTGTCTTGTCATCTGTGAAAGTCATATCCGCCCAAAATCCAGTAAGGCCGCCTTCCATAGCATCAACAAGTGCTTTATCCGCACCTTGAGCTATAGCTCTTTCTTGGTGTTGTTTAAGAATATCTTCCTTAGGTACACCCATCATGCTTGACTTTTTTACAGCA
>CAYJAL010000277.1:0-1625 GCA_964367875.1 uncultured Desulfovibrionaceae bacterium
AATCATATCTCGACGTAGCTTCAAAAGCGCGTGAAGCCATAAGCTGGCGGAAAGCGAGGCTTACGCACATATTATTATCACGCATTTCTTGCATGGCCTGCGCATACCATTCGGTGGAAGGCAGCACCAAGACGCTATGGTAATTTTTGGCTGAGGCGCGAATCATACAAGGGCCACCGATGTCAATTTCTTCCACAGCTTCAAGGCGTGAAAGCTTACGCTCTACAGCGCCGGCAAAGTCGTAGAGATTAACACAAACAAGATCGAAGGGTTTAATGTTATGCTCTTCAAGTGTTTGTAAATGCTCAGGTTTATCTTTATCGGCCAAGATGCCGCCATGAATTTTTGGGTTTAGGGTTTTTACACGGCCGCCCAAGATTTCAGGAAAGCCCGTCACGTCGCTGACCTTAGTTACTGGCAAGCCTTCTTTTTCTAAAAAGGCATAGGTGCCGCCGGTGGATACCAGTTCAACACCATTATCCACTAAGAATTTTCCTAATTCGCCAAGACCAGTTTTATCGGTAACGGACAAAATTGCACGTTTAATAGGTAATAGTTCCATATCTTTCCTCCATAACTAATTATGCCAAAAAAACTTTTGTGAGGCAAGCTTGTAAACTTGTGTTTGTAGGCATATGCTTTTTTCCCTTCCTCTCCTTTTCTTGACGAGGGCGTAAGAGGCAAGGTAATTAAAGATATACAATGTATTTGACCGTGTGTAATCACGCAGAAAGAGAATAAAAATAAGGAATTTCCATGGATATAAAAATGCTTTCTTGGAATGTTAATGGTTTACGTGCTGTATCCGCCAAGGAGGATTGGGCATGGTTTGGCCAAAGCAATGCTCATATTATTGGTTTGCAAGAGACCAAGGCTGCCCCAGAGCAGCTTAAAGATGAACTAGTACATCCTGAGGGATGGCATTCGCTATGGGCTGCTTCTACGGTAAAAAAAGGCTATTCTGGTGTGGCGGCCTTTAGCCGCATAGAGCCCCTTGCCACCACGGTGGAATTACCCCATGAAGCTTATCAAGGGGAGGGGCGCATAGTGCATATGGAATTGCCTTGGTTTCATTATATAAATGGGTACTTTCCCAATGGCGGGGCGGCGGAGCTTAATGAAGCCGGCAAGCCCACGGGAAAATTTAAGCGCGTCCCTTATAAAATGGGCTTTTTTGATGCCTTTTTAGATTTTGCCGAAAACTTGCGTAAGACCAAGCCCATTGTGGTGTGCGGCGATTTTAATATTGCGCATAAGCCTATTGACTTGGCTAGACCCAAGGCCAATGAAAAAAATACCGGTTATTTGCCGGAAGAAAGGGCTTGGCTGGATGCTTTTACGGCAGCAGGCTATGTGGACACTTTCCGCGCTTGCAAGGGCAATGTGGAAGATGCGTATTCGTGGTGGTCGTATAAGGCCGGGGCAAGGCCTAAGAATATAGGATGGCGTATTGACTACTTTTTTGTGTCTGATGAATTGCGCCCTGCCATTAAGGATGCGTGGATAGAGAATCATGTGTATGGTTCTGATCATTGTCCTGTGGGTTTGACTTTATCTGTGAGTTAGTAGTTTGCTACAGGATGTAGCAAGCCCCGCAGGGGAGCAAAACAAAGCCAGCCGAAATT
>CAYJAL010000278.1:0-1608 GCA_964367875.1 uncultured Desulfovibrionaceae bacterium
CTTTGCTCGTATGCTACGCTGTGAAAGTACAGCAAGGTGCTCCACAAATAGATCTACTTTAGATGTAGAGTAGTCGTCCCTTAAAAATCACATATTCTACTATATCCGACTGTATAATTTTTACGGTCGGATATTTTTTGAAATATTACCCTTAATATCATAAGCCCAAATTTATCCAAAAGAACTCCCATAGCCCTTTTGAAGTTATGAGCTGCTGCTGCAAGCATAACATTTATCGCATCCCCTACAATCCCTTTGTAAAAGTTGCGTCCTAATCTAAAATCACTCTTTAAATGTCCTATCGTTGGCTCTATTCCTGCTCTTTTACGGAACAGTTTTCTATTCTTCTCTCTCAGATACCTTGTGTCATTAACCTTCCCTGAATCAGGAATTACAATATTGACTCCACTAACAACTTTTCTCCCCCGATAACCCCTATCACCTGCTAATGTCTTTGGCAACTTCCCTGTTAATGCCTTAACCTGTTCTAGTGAGGGTTCGATGGTATGCCCGTCATATTCATTGCGAAAAGATTTAGCACCCAAGATAACACCTCGCATAGAACGTATTATAGACACCTTATTCCCAAACTCATATCTCTTATGTTCTTTTCCTTTACTTATGCACCGAACCTCTGGTTCATGAAGCGAGTATATCTTGTTTTTACTATCCTTGCATTGTGATAAAACCTGATAGAACAACTCTAATTCTACCCTGTAAATACTCATAGCTGGCAAATTCCTATCCAACTCCCTTGCCAAACGTCCTGCTATGGTTTTTACCCGTCTATCTGCCCTCCTTGCCTTACCTCCATTCTTGGGATGATTCCTAAATCGTTGATCTAGAGCTAATGATTTTAACTCTCGTTTGTAGCTTTGCCTAAGTGGTAGATTCTCTAGAGCCACAATCTTTAGACACCTAGTAATAATCTTGCGATGTAGCTTTGCATCCGTAGGAAAGCATATGTTTTTCTCTTGCACTGTCGAGTCTATAAAAGCAACATCATCGCCTTTACCATTTCCGCCACCACTCTTATCATCTTCATTATTGACTCGGATGCTCTCTTTTAAAATAAGCTCAACTCCTCTGTCACCTATCCTTTTGCGGAAATGAACTAATTCGGAAGAATTGCAAGGGACATTGGGAACAAAATTTACCTCTCCGCAAAAGTACTGATAATAAGCATTTTCACTCCATTGCATCACTACTGATTCATCAGAAATATTTCTTACATGCTTCAATATCAACAAACCAACCATCAAACGTATAGGTTTGGCAGGACGACCTTTATTAGAGCTGTAAAGTGGCGAAAATTCTCGCTCAAACAACGCCCAATCAATCTTTTCCGACAATTGGCACAATGGGTGGGATAAATCTAATAGCTCTTCTAGACTAGAAAATAATGTATTACTATCTCTTTTTATCGTACTACGTAACATAACAAATTTTGCAAGGTTTATACTTCAAAGATACGCAATTTTGCAGATATTTCAAAATCTACACAAAACTATTTTATTGAAATATAATTAGTTATATGCTTTTTAAGGGACGACTATGTAGCTCACCAAACACAGTAGCAGCACCAGTGTTATTGATGCTGCGCCCATT
>CAYJAL010000279.1:0-1606 GCA_964367875.1 uncultured Desulfovibrionaceae bacterium
AAGTTCGTACAAGGTGACGTGACTGCTGGCCTTATCATTACAGGTATCAACCTTATTGGTGGTATTCTTATCGGTATTTTACAACACGATATGCCATTCACCGAAGCTCTTATGACTTTTTCATTACTCTCAATCGGTGATGGTTTAGTATCAACCGTGCCTTCAATCATTATTTCTGTTGCTGCTGGTCTTATAGTTTCTCGTGCAGGCTCTGATGCAAAAATGGGCGAAGAATTCTTTAGTCAATTATCATATAATACTAAAGTACTTAGACTCGTTTCAGCTATCCTATTTATATTCGCAATTATCCCAGGCCTACCAGCACTCCCATTCTTTATCTTCTCAATAGTATTATTCTTTGTCGCAAGATCTATGGAAAATAAAGAGAAAAATCGCCTACAAGAAAAAGCCGCTCCTGCTGGCAAAAAAGGCGCAGATGGACAACCTGTGGGTAAATCTGGTAAAGCAGAAACTCCTGAAGAAGTACAAAACCTCTTGCCGCTTGACGTGCTTGAACTTGAAGTCGGATACGGACTTATACCACTCGTAGACGAAAGCCAAAATGGTAACTTGCTTGGCCGCATACGCTCAATACGCCGTCAATTCGCACTCGATATGGGTGTCGTTATCCCATCACTACATTTGCGTGATAACCTACAACTAAAACCAGGGCAATACTCATTACTCATCAAAGGTAACCAAGTAGCAAGCGCTGAAATATTAGTAGACCACTTCCTCGCTATGGATCCAGGTAACGCAAAGCAAAAAATCACAGGTATAGAAACCCGTGAACCTGCCTTCAACCTGCCAGCACTATGGATTCCAGAAAGCCAAAAAGAAGCCGCTATATTCGCAGGCTACACAGTAGTAGACCCCGCAACCGTAATCGCTACCCACCTCACAGAAACACTAAGACGACATTTGCCAGAATTCCTCGGCAGACAAGAAGTGCAAGCTCTACTCGATACACTCGCAAAACGCTCGCCAAAAGCCGTGGAAGACCTTGTGCCAAATACATTAGGACTAGGCGTAATTCAAAAAGTATTACAGTCACTCGTGCACGAAAATGTGTCAATACGTGATATGCTAACAATAGTCGAAACCCTAGCCGATCAAGGGCAAGTAACCAAAAACCCCGAATACCTCATCGAATTTGTACGTGAAAAACTCGCACGTGGTATCGTAAAACAGTACATGGACGGGCAAGGCGTGCTAAACGTACTCACCCTAGATCCGCAAACCGATAGACTCGTTCAAGAATCCATCAGGCAAACCGATACAGGCTCATACCTATCAATGAACCCAATGTCAGCACAAAAACTCGTGAACACAATCAACGCAACCGTAGATAATATGGTAGTAAACGACGGACAACCCGTGCTATTAGTCACCCCCGTAGTAAGACCTCATATAGCAAACCTCGTAGGACGCTTTATCCCAAATATGCCCGTCATCTCGCAAGCTGAAATCCCAGCCGACATAAGATTGCAGTCAGTAGGAAATATTGCATTAGAAGAATAATATTGGTGAGTTTTTGAAGATTTTTGGGGGAGGGCAAACCAAACTTTTGAAAAAGTTAGGTTTACCCTCCCCCAAACCCCCTCCC
>CAYJAL010000280.1:0-1606 GCA_964367875.1 uncultured Desulfovibrionaceae bacterium
GCCGTAGCGCGTATAAATTGGCCGTAAAGGGCGATCACTGCATTATTCAAAATGGCGCCACAGAAATGGTACTTCAATTTGATATGCTTATGCTAGCTGTGCGCCAATTGTGCGGCTTAGATGCAGACGCAACCCCTTCCCTTTGTATGGTGGAAGAAATGCTTAAGGCAGCCAACTCCTAAGCCATATTTTAGCCACAAAAAAAAGGACATGGTTTTTCCATGTCCTTTTTTTTGTGCTGTAAAAACCATTACGGTTGTATGCGAGGTAAAGCGCGAACTTCTGTGGTATTTTGCACAAAATAAAAAGCAAAGGTCCAGATTTTTAACTGCGCATCGTACTTGCGCACAAAGTACGACGTCGTATAGTAAAATTCCTTCATTTGAGGGGACATGACTTCATAATATTCATACAGAGCTTCACGCTTTTCAGCATCCCAACCGTAGGTGCCAATGCGTAACATATGCTGCATAAGGCGCAAAAATTGAAGCCCCCCACTATCATTGCCCTCTAGGGCTGCAAATTGCAAAATAACGCCGCGCACAAGATCTTTTTCCATGGGCATTTGCAAAGTAACGCCATAACCATAATCATAGGTATATTGCCCCTCAGCAAAGGTCGCGCCCTCAATGGCCACCTTATCATGGGCGCCTCTATGCCAAAAGCGTAAAAAAGAAGGCCAGCTAAAATCCGGCTTAAGCTGTACTGTCATCTGCGCATCAAAAAGCACACGCACCCCAGAAAGATGTTTATCTGTGGTATCGCAAGCTGTGCCAAAGTAGACAAAGACAAGCAACAAACACACAGCCACAGGCCGAAACAACAAGCGGTAATGAACAGGGGGCGAACAAGACATGATAGCTCCTTTTTCTGACTTATTTAGTGGCGGCTTTTTCAAATGGTGGCGGGGGGCGCCAGTACCAGAAAAGAATCAATAAGGGTATGAGTCCCACACCTTCAGCCACTAAGCGCGGCACATGAGGCATAAGGCCCCACCAAAGGCCAAAGGCAAGGGCTGGTACGGTTAACACCAAGAGCCATTGCCTTGCCAGCATGGGCCTCGCGGCGTATTGAAAATAGCTCACCGTACATACTGCCACCCAAAGCTTGGTAAGGGTAATGGCAAGGGCCGCCCCTTCCAAAGGCCATCTAGCCGTTAAATAGGCGCACAGTACAATGTTGACCACCAGTCCGGAAGAATAAAAGACCAAAAGCAATTTGGACTTGCGCATACTCATCATGGCATACGCAGCTAAATTATGCAAAAAGGCCGTGGCTATACACGGGGTTAAAATTTGCTGGGCGGTGACGGCAATGGCATAATGTTGCCCATAAATAAGCGTTAAAATTCTATCACTTTCTACGCAAATAAGATAAATAATAGGCATACACGCAGCCCAAAGAGTGCGCGTGGTTTGTCCTGCCAAAGCTTGAAAAGCAACTCTGTCACTATCCCATAATTTAGCGAGCATGGGATAGACCACCTTGCCAAGCAGGGCCGAAGAAACCAAAATGGAAAGACCGTCCACCACTTCCCAAGCCACACTATAAGCACCCACGGCGGCGTCACCGCCAAATTTTTTCAGAAAAAATACATTGAGCTTGT
>CAYJAL010000281.1:0-1594 GCA_964367875.1 uncultured Desulfovibrionaceae bacterium
TGTCGACGCCGTGAAAGGGCGTTGTCCTGGGCCAGCTAGACGAAGGGGACGCTTGCACCGTGGTAATATCTCTTTCGAGAAACTAGCTATTTACCAAGGCGGGAGGAAAAATCCTCATGGTGAAAAATGGCGTCCCCTAGGGGATTTGAACCCCTGTCGACGCCGTGAAAGGGCGTTGTCCTGGGCCAGCTAGACGAAGGGGACGCATTTCCCAGACATGCGCTTACGCTCATGTCGTGAAGAGGGTTCTACGCAAAAGAGGCCTCTTCGTCAACACTTTTTTTGAACTTTTTTCAAAAAAAATTAATTGTCACATGTCTGTTATGATTTTTACGAATATTTTAAGTAGGGTAGGGGTCTTTTTTTAAAGAGGGGTTTAGAGGGGGTATAGTTTATAGTAAGAAATATATACAGGCTTAGCCATTTGCATTTTGCACGGCTCGTTGGTATAGCAAAGGCATGCACACATTCAACCTACGGATACTCTATGCCCGACAGTGAGCAGAAAAACACCCTTGAAGTGCACAGCGCTGAAAGCGGTCAAAAATTATTGCAATTTCTTATGCGACGCTTAAGCTTGCCTCAGGCGCTTTTGCATCGCTGGATACGCACAGGACAAGTGCGCATCAATGGCGGGCGCATTAAACCTTTTGCCCATGTGCAAACCGGCGACCTTGTGCGCATACCTCCCTTTGCCCTTGGTATGAATCAATCTGCCACCTTTGAAAAGCATGCGGAAAAAGCGATACCTCAGACTCCTGAGAGGACTCACGAAAAGCCACAAGCAAAAAGCCCTCACGCTGCGTCTGCGCCTCTTTATGCTCAAGGCCAGCCCCAGCCAATCCCTCTGGCTCATCCATTACCTCCTCTTGTCTATAGTGATGAGCATATTCTTATTTTTAATAAGCCCAGCGGCCTTGCTGTGCATGGGGGAACAGGTCTTGATGATTCCCTCACCCAGCGCTTGCAAGCCCATTATCATGACGCTCCCTTTATGCCTACGCCGGCACATAGATTGGATAAGGATACTTCCGGCCTTATTTGTGTGGCGCAAACCTATATAGCCTTGCGCGCCTTGCAAGAGGCCTTTGCTGCCCATACCATGCAAAAGGAATATTTAGCTGTGGTGCATGGCGTGTGGCCGCATGAGCATGTGCAGCGCTTGAGCCATAATTTAACCAAAAAACTGCAGGGCAAAAAAGAAAAAGTGCAGCATGTAGATGCTCATGAAGCCACGCATGCTGAAGCAAAAGAGGCCATTAGCCTTGTGCGCTGCATTAGCCGCTCTAAAAAACACAGCCTTATGCACATTGAGCTTGTTACAGGGCGAACCCATCAAATACGCGTGCAAATGGCGCATCAGGGGCATGCCATTGTGGGCGATGGAAAATACGGCAAGTGGCAGGGGCCTTTGTCGCGATTAAAGGCATTTAAAGGGCCTAAGCTGTATTTGCATTCTCTACGCCTTACCTTGCCTCAGTCTTTGCAGTCCCTTAAAAATGCCGATCCAAACTTGCAGGGGCTGGCTGGGCGTTGTTTTGCGGCCTTACCACCCTGGGAGAAGGAATTTGCCGTACAGGAGCTGCCGCCAAGT
>CAYJAL010000282.1:0-1590 GCA_964367875.1 uncultured Desulfovibrionaceae bacterium
ACGCCTTGCCCACCGGATCCGGACAATAAAAATCGTTGTGTATCCATGTCTTACCCCTGAACTTTAGCAATAAGTTTAGCGTATTCGGCGCAGTATTCCGGCTTTTCTTCTTGGCGGAAAATACCACGAGGAATAAGGTCTGCATTTTCTTCCAGCTTTTTGGAGCCTAATGGCGCTGTGCCGTCACGATAGCTTTCCATAAGCTCCACCGCACCGCCGATTTTATTCTTGCGGCCAAAATAGGTGGGGCATTGGGACATGATTTCAATCACTGCCACGCCTTTATGTTCCATACCCTTTTTAATGAGGGAGATACATTCCTTAGCGTGGAAGGTAGTGGAGCGTGCCACAAAGGTAGCGCCGGCGCCAAGGGCGAGCTGCACCGTATCAAAGGCGGCGTCAATGCTCTTATAAGGAGCTGTGGTGGCTAAAATACCTTCACCGGAAAGGGGCGAATACTGACCGCCGGTCATGCCATAAATACGGTTATTCATAACGATGATGGTAAGGTCGATATTACGGCGGCAGGCGTGGATAAAGTGGTTACCACCAATGGCTGTGGCGTCGCCGTCGCCCATGGGCACGATGACGTTAAGCGATGGTTTGGCCATCTTTAAGCCGGTGGCGCAAGCCAGCGCACGGCCGTGCATGGTGTGCATGGTGTGGAAGTCGCAATAGCCGGAAATACGGGCAGAACAACCAATGCCGGACACCATGGACATGTCGGAATTATCAATACCCAGCTCATCCACAGCGTGGAGAATGCTATTTAAAATGATACCATGGCCGCAGCCGGGGCACCAAATATGTGGGAAAAAGCGTTCGCGAATATATTTTCTGAAAGCCATGTTAGAACCCCCTACCTTCGATGGTGCGCATAACAGCACCAATATCCTTAGGATTAACCAAAATACCGTCCATACGGTTCACGAGGAAGACGCGGTCGGGGTTAACGGCCACGCGTTTTACTTGCTCTTTCACATGCCCCATATTCATTTCTACTACGAAGATGTTCTTGGCATGCTTGGTTTTTTCGCGCACAATTTGACCGGGGAAGGGCCAAATGGTTTGCAGCTCTAAAAGACCGATTTTGTCGCCCTTGGCGCGGCGTGTTTCCACAAGCTCACGCGAAGAGCGCGCAGAGGCGCCGTAGGACACAATAACATGCTCGGCATCTTCTAAATGATATTCTTTCCAACGAGCCAATTTATGAGCGCGGTTTTCAATTTTATCCACAAGGTGATAAATGGCGGCGTTTACTACTTCGGGTTTTTCCGTGGGGAAACCGAAAATATCGTGATACAAGCCAGTTACATTATAACGGTGCTTGCCGCCAAAGTCAGAAATGGGCAAACGGCCGTCTTCACGCGGCAAGTAGGGGTGATAGTTGAAGCCTTCTTTTACGGTGGTGTGCAAGCGCTCTACCACTTCTAATTCACCCTTGGGGGGAATGACCAGCTTTTCACGCATATGGCCTACCACTTCATCCAATAAAAGGATAACAGGGGTACGGTACGTTTCAGCAATATTAAAGGCTTCAATGGTCACTTCAAAAACATCTTGAATGGAAGAAGCTGTGAGTACCACTTT
>CAYJAL010000283.1:0-1580 GCA_964367875.1 uncultured Desulfovibrionaceae bacterium
CTTTCACGAACAACATTTCGGATAAATTTATATTTAAACAAAAAAGAGCTATGGCAAAAATTCTCATTTTGATGTGACCCCAAAAAGTTAGACTTGATAGTGTAGTGACTGATGTTACTACACTATTTTTATGCGGCTTGGTATTTTAACCTGTATTCTACAGGACTAAAGTAATCAAGCTTTTGTTTTGTTCTTTTGTTATTGTAATAATAAATATAATTTTCTATTGCTGATTTTAGTTCATCAAAACTATAAAATGTATTGCCATAATAAACTTCTTGTTTTAAAATGCCAAAGAAATTCTCCATCACTGAATTATCAAGGCAATTTCCTTTACGTGACATGCTTTGAAATATTTTGTTTTCTTTAAGTGTTTTAGAGTAAGACTTCATTTGATAAGCCCAACCTCTATCTGAGTGGAAAGTTCTGCGATATTTACAATCATTTGTTGCCTGTATCGCTTGATTTAATGCGTTCATTACACCCTCTGCTGACGGTGATTTTGTAATGCTATAACTGAGTATTTCGCCATTGAACATATCTAAAAATGGGTCTAAATAAAGCTTTTTAATTATCATCCTGCCTTTATCATCAAATTCATAATACTTAAACTCTGTTGTATCAGTAGTTATTTTTTGATGAACAATACTTGTTTTAAATCTACGATTTACTCTATTTTTTGATATTCTACCCACTACTCCCTTGTATGATGAGTATTTTCTGCTTTTGCGTGTGAATGATTTCACTTGCAATCCAAGTTTTTGCACTAATCGCTGAACTTTCTTTTTATTAATAACAATTCCAAGTTTTCTAAGTTCTCCATATATTCTGCGATATCCAAAATCCTTATGTTCACTACGAATTTTAAGGATTTTTTCTTCTGTTTCTTTGTCTGGGTTTTCTTTTTCAAATCGCTTTTGCCAGTACATATATGTAGCTTTTGGAAACTTTAATACTGCGAGAATATCCTTTAATCTGAATTCTCCTCGGAGGCTATGGATAACTCTCGCTTTGTGTTCAGAGCTTCTTCCTCTAAACGTAGCCTCCTCAGTTCTTTTAAATAGGCATTCTCAATTTTAAGTTTTAAATTTTCATCTTCAAGTTGCTTTAAGTACTTAGCGTTTTCATCTGCATTCTCTATTTTTTTAGGCTTTGGCATAATTGGTTTTCGTCCTTTACTTTTTTCTCGAAGTGCCAAAGGACCTGCGATACGAAAATCATTTACCCATTTTGTTATTAGTGCTGGATTATTCATCCCTACACTTAATGCAAGTTCTTGATATGACACTTCATTCGTTAAGTACAATTCTACCACATTTAACTTGAATTCAAAAGTGTATTTTTTATGTTGTCTTGAACGCTTTAACCCTGTATCACCAAATTCTTTATATGCTTTTACCCAATTTTGCAATATGCATTTATTTGTAATTCCGTTTCGCTCCGCTAAATGCTTATATCCTCCTTTTCCGTCTAAATATTCTTCTACTACTTTCTTTTTAAATTCATAACTATATTTTGCCACGAAAATACCGACCTCCTAAAAATTAGATTCTTAGGTCTAACTTTTGGGGGTCGGTACA
>CAYJAL010000284.1:0-1555 GCA_964367875.1 uncultured Desulfovibrionaceae bacterium
CAGCCCTAGCCACTCTTCTCCCTAACAACAAAGCACCCGAACGCACAAACGGTAATTTTCAAAGTTTTTAAAACCGTAAGCTCGACGCTGGATAAGTGTCATGCTATGGCAAAGCGGCTTTGAGTTTGCTTACAAAGCGCATGAGCGGTGCTTTGGCTTCAGTTCCGTGCTCCGCAATGATTTTTACAAAAGCACTCCCTACAATAGCGCCGTCAGCATAGTCTGTTATTTCTGCCACTTGTTCTGCGCTGGATATGCCAAAGCCCACGCATACGGGCAGTGTGCTGTGCTTTTTTATAAGTGTGGTCATAGAGCGTAAATCTGTGGTGATTTCACTTCGCATGCCCGTAACTCCCATGGATGATACAAGATATATAAAGCCCTCTGCTTGTGAGGCAATGCTTTCTATACGCGCGGCGGAGGTAGGGGCAATGAGGGAAATAATATCCACGCCGTGCTTTTGTGCGTGTGGCATAATAAGGGCTTTTTCTATTACCTCATCAAAGGGCAGGTCGGGTATAATAATGCCATTGATGCCGCATTCTTGGCATTTTTGAAAGAAAGCGGCATAGCCATAATGGAATATGGGGTTCATATAGCTTAAAAATACCAGTGGTATAGAGATTTTTTGGCGTACCCTGTGTATCATGGCAAAAATACCGTCAAGGGTGGTGCCTGCTTGCAATGCACGGGCATTAGCCGCTTCAATGACTTCACCCTCCGCTATGGGGTCAGAAAAAGGAATGCCTATTTCTATGAGATTTGCCCCCGCTTCAGCCATGGCTAAAATATATTTTTCGCTGTGCTCAAGGCTGGGGTCGCCGGCAGTTAAAAAAGTAATGAGAGATTTTTTGCCTTGTAAGGCTGTGCTTATATTACTCATGGATAGTTACTCCTTTATAGCGCGCCATGGCCGCCACGTCTTTATCTCCGCGCCCCGAAAGGCACAGGATGATATTTTCCTCTTTGCCAAAATTTGCGGCAATTTTTTTCACATGGGCTATGGCATGGGCGGATTCAATGGCGGGGATGATGCCTTCCATTTTGGATAAATATTCAAAGGCTTCCACGGCTTCATCATCGCTCACCGGCACATAGCTTGCCCTTTGCGTATCTTGCAAATGCGCGTGCTCAGGGCCAATGCCGGGGTAGTCAAGCCCTGCGGAAATGGAATAAACCTCCGCAATTTGTCCATACGAATCTTGGCAAAAATAGGATTTCATACCGTGAAAGATACCCACGGAACCTTTACCCATACTGGCGGCATGTTTTTCTGTATCAATGCCTTTGCCTGCCGCTTCACAGCCTATGAGCTGTACGCCTGCATGCTCCACAAAATGGTGAAACATACCCATGGCATTACTGCCGCCACCCACACAGGCCACCACAGCCGCAGGTAATGTGCCTTCCGCAGTTAGAATTTGCTTCTTGGCTTCAAAGGAAATGACACTTTGAAAATCACGTACCATGAGGGGGAAGGGATGCGGCCCCACCACAGAGCCCAGCACATAATGAGTATCGTGCACGCGCATGGTCCACGCGCGCATGGTGGCAT
>CAYJAL010000285.1:0-1544 GCA_964367875.1 uncultured Desulfovibrionaceae bacterium
GGAGAACCTTTTTTTCAAAAAAGGTTTCCCCCCACTAGATTTCAAAAGAGAACAAAAATTATAAAGGTAATACAGTCTTACCGTGCTTATCATTGATAACCAATGCGGCAGCTTCGTACAAAGCAAAGGAACCGCACACAATGCCCACATAGCCGGCAAGGGTGTGAATGCTGTGGCTTAAAGCAGCGTCAGCAGCCGTGAAATTAGCCGCAGAAAGGAGCGCAAAAAGTAATGTTAAGGAGGAGAATACCAACTTACCAATGAGGGCGCCCTTAAGTGTGCCTATGGTAAGCAGGGCTGTGAATACACCCCACATGCCAAGGTAGCAGCCCATGGCAAAAGGTGTAGCAGCTGGTAAGCCTACTTCTTTGGCTGTCCACAAAAACACCAAGGTTAACCAAAAGGAACCATAAGATACAAAAGCTGTGCTGCCAAAGGTATTACCACGGCGAAATTCCATACAGCCGGCAATAATTTGTGCAATACCGCCATAAAAAATACCCATACCCATAATCATAACGTCCAGCGGAAAAAATCCTGCATTATGAATATTAAGCAAAATGGTGGTCATGCCAAAGGCGGCAAGGCCAATGGGAGCCGGATTGGAAAGTGAATTCACTGCTGTAGACACAAAAATTTCCTCATCAATAGAGCGTTTTTTCCTCATGACACCATAAGGAAAGTTTTACATAGTATAAGCCTTAATTTACAAGGCTCACCCTAGCCAAACATACAAAAATGTAAAAGCACGCTAGTCAGAATTAGACAGATAGTCAATAAAAAAGCTTGTCTTTAGTTTACAAAAGGCGTACTAATTAGGAATAGCTCTTAACAAGAGATGCATGTGCTGTTATATCTATATCTTATCTGGGAGGAAGCATGGATGTAGTTTTGTTATCACGGTTACAATTTGCTGTAGCCGTTTTTTTTCACTTCGTCTTTGTGCCGCTTACCTTGGGTCTTTCTGTCCTTTTGGCTTGGATGGAAACTCGCTATGTGCGCACCGGCGATGAATTTTGGAAAAGGCAGACCCAATTTTGGGGCAAACTTTTTGTCATTAACTTTACCCTTGGGGTAGTAACAGGCATCACCTTAGAATTCCAATTCGGTACCAACTGGTCGCGTTATTCGGAATATGTGGGTGATATTTTTGGTTCCTTATTGGCTGTAGAAGCCACAGTGGCTTTCTTTTTAGAGTCCAGCTTCTTGGCTATTTGGGTTTTTGGTTGGAAAAAAGTAAGCAAAAAAGTACACTTACTTTCCATCTATATGGTGGCCATAGCCGGTAATATCTCGGCTTTTTGGATCATCATTGCCAATGGCTGGATGCAAAACCCTGTGGGCTATGTGCTGCGTAATGGCCGCGCTGAGCTGGATAATTTCTTTACCGTTATCAGCAATCCTTATGCCTTAGGCCAGTATTTCCATACTATTACTTCCACATGGATGCTGGGCGGATTTTTTGTACTAGGTGTATCTGCATGGCATTTATTGCGTAAGAGCAATGTGGAATTTTTCAGCCGCTCTTTCCGCATGGTAGCCCC
>CAYJAL010000286.1:0-1543 GCA_964367875.1 uncultured Desulfovibrionaceae bacterium
GCGGGCATGATGAAACTACGTGTGTTGCCCGTACCGTTCACCGTAATATTGCCACTATCACCGGTGCTTACGCTAAGATCCGACAGCCTATAGCCCTCGGCAGGGGTTGCTGTGATAGTTACGCTGTCGCCCTCCTTGGCTTCCGATACGCTAAGCTCTACAGTGCCGTTTTCCGTCGGTTGTAGCTCTATCCCATAGATGGGTGCTTCGGTAAGTAACACGCTCTTTTCTACAAACGCACTTGAATAGTCGGTTTTATTATCGCCGTTTGCTTGTTCGTTGAAGATTTTAAGGTTTACAGTATCGCCCTTGCTAAATGTATTGGGCAGAGTAAAACTTGCCGTGCCACTTGTGGGCGTGCTGTCTGCGGTCAAGTCCTCAATCTTTGCATAGTGGGTGATTTCTTCTCTTGTACCCCCACCGATAATATTTTGCTCCTCGGTTATCATCACCGAGATATATTCGTTTGCGCCTGTTTGTGCGCCTGTGTAGTTAAAGCTTATGCTGTTGTTCGTTTCATCCCAGATAGGCGCACCTGTCACGGCGAAGTTTCTATCATCGTCTTTTAGTGTCAGCTTCCATGTATCAATTTGACTGTTCGAAAGTGCCTTTACCTCATTATCCGCACCGTCAAAAGCCGCCTTACCGCCTTCGGCTGCCGATGTGAAGAGGACAGATGACAGATTTAAATTAAAAGCGGGGCGAACACCATTGCCAGTATTGGCGCTATGGGAGGTGTGTGAGCCGGTGGCCGTGACCGCAAAGGCAAAGTCAACATCGAGGGAAGAACGCAACCACCAGAACGGTATGGAACTGTCTTGCGCCAATGACGAGCCTTCGGTTACAAGGTCATTAAATTCATCTTTGGACAAGGGGAAAAACCCTTGGTTATTATGGTCGCCTACACCGGTGTGAAACATACTGTTTCCGGCAAGGTTAGTTCCCGAAACAGCCACTTTCTCTGTGGCGGTTAAGTTGTTATCATATAAGTTTCCCATTGCTCTACTCAGCGAGCTAACCGGATAGTAGCCCGGGTCTAAATCAGATAACCTAAAGCTACTCGCCCCCAAACTCTTTGTAGAGAACATCATGGTGCTCGATATTCTCTCCCACGTCACGTGAGCATCATTATAAGTACCAAACACAATTTGACTGCCCGGAGTAACAGAGTATGTTGTTTCTTCTGTGACTGGGTTGTAGCTTTCTGTTATATTACGTGTGTTAAGCCTACTTGTGCCAAGCGCCATAGACTTTGAATTTTCTACCGTGTCCGCCGCAAAGGCTGTAATATTTGCCATCGGTAGCATTGTTGCCGCCATTGTAAGGGCTAACGCACCCGACATAATTTTGTGTAATAATTTCGTCCTTTTCATAAAGACCTCCAAAAATGTATTTTTTTGCTATCTTCTCTCTTTCGAGTTAAAATTATCCGTCATAGCCTGTAATTCGACAGGACTATACATATTTCATTATAGTTAAAAACGGCTGTTTTCACAATAAAAAAAGAGAAACCTTTCAAAAACGAAAGGTTTCAACGATTAGG
>CAYJAL010000287.1:0-1512 GCA_964367875.1 uncultured Desulfovibrionaceae bacterium
CTCTTGCCAAGGGCTTTCGTGGTGGCCGTAGCCGCTTGTACCGTACCGCTCGCGAGGCAGTAGAACGTTCCTTACAATATGCTTTCGTTGGTCGTAAGCATCGTAAGCGCGAATTTCGTAAGCTTTGGATTTTACGTATCAATGCAGGCGTGCGTGAGCACGGTTTATCCTATAGCCGCTTCATTCATGGCATGCAAAAAGCCGGTATCGCTTTGAACCGTAAGGTTCTTGCTGATATGGCTGTTCGTTCTAAGGACGATTTTGCTAAGCTTGTGGATGTGGTTAAGGCCGCATTGAAATAGTTTTAGAACGCATACAGACAGCAACGCTTAAGGCTTATATAAGTTAACAAGCCCTTTGCCTTTAGGGGCCAAGGGCTTGTGCTTTTATGGGCCATGTAGTGAAATTTAGAGGAATACGGAAAAGATATGGATCTTCTTGCAGCATTAGATGGACTGGTACCCAAGCTGGAAAGCGGTTTGACCGAGGCGCAAAGCCTGAGCGATTTAGAAGCTTTACGCATTGAATTTTTGGGTCGTAAGGGTAGCGTGGCGCAAATTATGGCTGAGCTTCCTAAACTAGACCCAAGTCAAAGACCGGCTGTGGGGCAAAAAGCCAATGAAGTTAAAGTGGCTTTAAACACCCTTTTTGATGCCAAAAAAGACAGCCTTGAGGCCGCCGCAGAGGCTAAATCCTTGGCGCGTTTTGATGTGGCAACGCCGGCTCGTGCCCCTTGGCAAGGCTCGCTGCACCCTGTGACCTTGGTCATGGAAGAGATTTGTGATATTTTCAAAAAGCTTGGTTATGATATTATGTCCGGCCCAGAAGTGGAAACGGATTATCATAATTTTGAAGCCCTTAATCTTGCCCCAGACCATCCTGCCCGTGATATGCAAGATACCTTGTATGTGGCAGATACGGTGGTTATGCGTACGCATACCTCGCCTGTGCAGGTGCGTACCATGCTTTCCAAAAAGCCTCCTTTGGCTATTATTGCACCGGGTAAGGTGTATCGCCGCGACTCAGATATTACGCATACGCCCATGTTCCATCAGGTGGAAGGCTTGCTTGTAGATAAAAAAGTAAGCATGGCAGAGTTACGCGGTACTTTAACAGCTTTTATGCGCGGTGTGTTTGGCCCAAGTACTGATGTGCGTTTTCGCCCTTCCTTTTTCCCCTTTACAGAGCCTTCTGCTGAGGCGGATATTTCCTGCTGTATTTGTGGTGGCAAGGGGCATATAGGCAATGATATGTGTCGTGTATGTAAGGGCACTGGCTGGGTAGAGATACTTGGTTGTGGCATGGTAGACCCGGCTGTATTTAAGGCTGTGGGCTATGATAGCGAAGAATTTACCGGCTTTGCCTTTGGCCTTGGCGTGGAGCGTGTGGCCATGCTTAAGTATGGCATTGGCGATTTGCGGATGTTTTTTGAAAATGATGTACGCTTTTTGTCGCAATTTGCCTAAGAATTTTTTAGCTCTGGGCGTTTTGGCGCTTTTGGTAGGGGGTACT
>CAYJAL010000288.1:0-1503 GCA_964367875.1 uncultured Desulfovibrionaceae bacterium
CTATTCTGGTATGCAGCGGAAAAGATGAAAACAACAACACCTTACACCGCTGGGCCGCACGAACTATAGGCGATTTTCATATGCAATTTTTTGATGGAGGGCACTTCTATATGCTTAAGCAGTGGGAAGAATTAGCTCAATGTTTGGTGAATAACATTAAAAAAGTTGTTGAGAGTAACGCTGATTAAATGAATCTGGCTTTTGCTTTTAATCAGCTTTTTTGCAAGGGAGGGGAAAAATCAGGCATACGCATATCACTTGGCAAAAAGGGCTGTAAAAGCTTTGCATAACCCTTGGCTTCATTAAGCCCTTCCAAATTTTTGTAAAGAGTTGCAAAATCTTGCGCACGTGGAAAGGGATAATAGGTATAATGAGCCATATCTTGCGCTTCCCCCACAAGCTTTTGCCCTTGCTCCAATTGCGCGGTTATCTCTTCCACAAGCTTCATGCCCTTGGCATAGGCCTGCGTTCTATTCCAGAGCACGCCATAAGCATAATCAATAGGATAACGCACACTTGCAACAACATTTCCCTTATCCACTTCCCTACTTATGCAATGAACGGTACAGCCGGAAGTCTCCCAACCATGATACATGGCCCAAAAAGTGGCATCCGCTCCGGCACATTGCGGTAAAAGCCCAGAATGCATATTATATGCTCCAAGTTTGGGAAGCAAAAACACTTCTTCCGGCAATATATGGTCAAAACGACAACAGAAAATCACATCCGGCTTAAAGGATAACGTCTTTTCAAAGATATGCCGCTTGGCTGTTTTTGGTAAAAGCGTTGTAAATTCAAGAGAATACTTTTTAGCCAAGGCCCTAAATGTCAAAAGCTTTGCGTCAGTACGCCCAGACTCAAGCTCATACGTATCAATAGCTTTAAAAAAATGCTCACGAATAAAGTCTTTTTCATACCAAATCTTGGTATTAGCATAAACATTACCGCGTTCAAGCTCCAACTCATAATTGGAAAGCATAACATGTACATCGTGCTTAGCTAAAAAAAATGGCAAAAGATGGTTTAAGTTAAGGCAGGCATTAAGGTCTGAAGAACAAAGAAGCAAAATATGCATGATTACTTTGCCGTCCTGCTGCTAAGGGCAAAAATTAAAACTCCCAATATAATGGCTAGCCCCAAGGGAATAAGCGCATTATGTCCTTGTAAAATCAAGACACTACACAGCATGGGGCCAATAATTTGCCCAGCTCGCTCACACATACGATAGGCACTACTGGTCATGGCTTTATCCAGATTTTGCATAGAAGGCAAAGATAAAATATACTCTAACATGCTTGATGCAATGAGGCATTGCGAAACACCTACCAAGAATACAGCCAGTAAAAAGCCCATATAAGAAGGGATAAAACTTGCGCAAAGTATGGCTCCCCCACCTGTAAGCCCAATTAAAGTCACAAAAACACGTTGCGATGAAAATTTACTTGCTAAATTGGCCAAATATGGCCCCAAAAACACAAAACATAAACCATAGAGCATAAAAAG
>CAYJAL010000289.1:0-1478 GCA_964367875.1 uncultured Desulfovibrionaceae bacterium
ATGCATCATACAGACCATGCAGATCATCATATAGTCATCCCTACCAAGGATAAATTGTTTAATATGAGCCCGTTTTTACGCCCCACCATTGGGAATATTTTAACGGCCATTATCCTTGTTGTGGGGCTTGTGGTTACCTTTTATCGTTTCACCGAAGGCATTGGCGCCGTTACCAACCTTGATGATAACTATCCTTGGGGTATTTGGATTGGCTTTGACCTTATGTGCGGTGTGGCGCTGGCTGCCGGTGGCTATTTTACCACTGTGGCCTGTTATATTCTGGGTTTAAAACATTATCACTCGGCTGTGCGCCCTGCGGTAACTACCGCTTTCCTTGGCTATAGCTTTGTGGTGGTGGCTTTACTCTACGACTTGGGGCACCCCTTACGCTTGCCCTATATGTTCTTCTTCCCCGGTACCACCTCGGTATTGTTTGAAGTAGGCCTGTGTGTGGCCACCTATGTGACCGTGCTTATGATTGAATTTTCCGTTGCTCCCATGGAATGGTTGGCCGGTAAATTCCCCTTCTTACTGAAGTGGCGTAAGCTGGTTATCCGTGCCACCATCATTCTCACCATCTTTGGCGTGTGTTTGTCTACCTTGCACCAATCCTCTTTGGCGGCGCTCTTCCTCATTGCGCCGGGTAAGCTACACCCCTTATGGTATTCGCCCTTTATGCCCATGTTCTTCTTTGTATCTTCCATGGTAGCCGGTTCTTCCATGGTTATCTTTGAAGGTATGCTGGCGCACAAAGGCGTGCATGATTATATGGACGGTACCCACTTAAAAGAAGCCGACGAAGTGACTTTAGGCTTTGCCCGCGCGGCATCGCTTATTCTCTTTGGCTATTTTATGTTAAAGTTCATTGATATGGCTGTACAAAATAACTTCCAATATCTGCTCAGCGGTTACGGCTTCTGGTGGATGGTGGAAATGCTCTTCTTTGTGCTTATGCCGGCTCTTATTTATGCCAAGGGTGCTCGCGATAAGAACTTGACCCTATGTCGTATTGGTTCTGTAAATGCCGTTTTAGGCATTATTGTGAACCGCTTCAATATCAGCCTTATAGCCTTTAACTATCATTTGCCTTCTTCGGAAAAGTATTTCCCAAGTCTTGGCGAAATTTGTATATCCATCTTTGTGGTAACGCTTATTGTAACGGCGTACCGTTTCATCGTGTACCATACTCCTGTATTGTACGAACACCCTGACTTTAAAGGTGACCACTAGGAGGTAATGTATGGCAGCTGGAACTTTTGCAACATTTTATGATTATTTCTTATACACCAAAACATGGGCCTATGGGCTTATGTTTGTCACCTTACCCGCCTTTACGGCCTTTTGGTGCTTGGTACTTTTCCCTTGTAAGAAAGGGGATTGTGAGTGTGATGAGAAGGATCATTAAGAATAGAATATGTTAGATTGAAAGGGGAGGCTACGGCCTCCCTTTTTTTGTGTGATGATAAAGCTTATTGGGG
>CAYJAL010000290.1:0-1473 GCA_964367875.1 uncultured Desulfovibrionaceae bacterium
TTCCAAAAAACTTTAATGGCGGCAAGACTTTAGCTTTGAAAGTAAACTTTTCCCGCACGTAAGAAATAATAACACACATAATTTTAGAGACTTACAAAATTATTTTCCCAAATAGATTTTATTAGCAACCAAAAACCCAGCTTAGGCGGGGTTTTCGTGTTATTACTATTCACTTTTTGCTATTCGTTTTTTGCTACTCGTTTTTTTCTACCCATCATGGGCATCTGTCAGATCAATACGATATTTTTGCGCTTTTCGCACAATGGTAGATTGGCTAACCTTAAGCCTTTTAGCCGCTTTATAGGTACTGCCCAGTTCTCGCAAGGCTGTGCCTATCAGATTTTTCTCCACATGCTCCACCGCTTGCTTTAAACTGGTATTCATCACATAGGCAGGCAGGCTTTCTGAGGGAAGCTCGGCCAGCAAATAGGAGGGTAAATCTTCCATGGTAAAGATACTGCCCTCACACATGGTATGCAAATATTGCACAAGGGCGCGTAATTCTCGAATATTTCCCGGCCATGAATAGGATGTTAAAGTAGAAAGCACCGAAGGAGCAAAGCTACGTTTACCTTCCTTACCTTCTATGATTTGTAGGAAATGATACATAAGCTCAGGAATATCTTCCGGGCGCTGGCGTAAGGAAGGAATTTCAATGGGAAGCACACGCAAGCGATAAAATAAATCTTGCCTAAATGTGCCCTTACTCACCATATTTTCTAAATCTTGATTGGTAGCGGCAATGATTCGCACATCACATTGCAAAGACTTGGTGCCTCCCACACGTCTAAAGGTGGCATCATCCAAGACATGTAGCAGCGTGGCCTGCATAGTTAAGGGCAACTCCCCCACTTCATCCAAGAACAATGTGCCGCCGGTAGCTAATTCAAAAACCCCTTTTTTCCCTTCACGTAAAGCACCCGTAAAGGCACCGCGCTCATAGCCAAACAGCTCCGACTCCACCAATTGCTCAGGAATACCCCCACAATTTAAAGCAATAAAAGGCCCTTCTTTGCGCTCGCTTAATTCATGTATGCGCTTGGCGGTAAGGCTTTTACCTGTACCTGTTTCGCCCAAAATCATACAAATGGCCGTATTTTGCGCCGCTTTAAGCATATTTTTACGTAATGCGGCAGAGGCCTCGCTAATGCCCACTATGCCATAATTTTCTAAAGATTCTAACTTGGCTTTATAGGTCTTATTGCTGCGCTCAAGATCAGATAAGCGCGACTGCATACTGTCTAATTCTGTAATATCACGAATGGAGGCAATGACACGCCACACCTTCCCTTCTTCATCAAAAATAGGTGTACTGGTATTTAAACAGCGCCTACCATTGGCATAATCGTCAAACATGGTAACGGTGCGTTTTTCTTCCAAAGCGCGTAAGGTAACACAAGCGGTGAATTTATAATCTTCCATGGCTTCACGCACATGCTTTCCCACCACATCTGCACTGATAATACCAGCTAT
>CAYJAL010000291.1:0-1465 GCA_964367875.1 uncultured Desulfovibrionaceae bacterium
AGCGCAAATTGATGCCATGATCAGTGCAGTAAAAGGAGTTCTCGCATGAAATCACTTTTCGATAAATCCGTAGCCGGTCGCACCGGTGTGCTTCCTCATGCGCCCACTAAGAGTGCCAAGGACATGCTACCTGCCGCGCTCTTACGTCAAAATGCTTTGAATATGCCTGAGCTTTCTGAATTGGATGTGGTGCGCCACTTTACGCTTCTTTCACAGCAAAACTATAGCGTAGATAGCAATTTCTATCCGCTGGGTTCGTGCACCATGAAGTATAATCCCAAATTCACCGAAGCCATGGGCGCTTTGCCAGGTTTTGCCAATGTGCACCCTGCCTTGGCACAGCTTCCCGGCGGTGAAAGCTATACCCAAGGCGCCTTGGAGTGCATTTATCACTTCGAACAGCTTATGTGCGAAATTACCGGTATGGCCGGTTATACCATGCAGCCCATGGCCGGCGCTCATGGTGAATTCACCGGTGTACAGCTTATTGCCGCCTATCACCGCGATAAAGGCAATAAGAAAACAAAAATCATTTGCCCCGACGCTGCCCACGGCACCAACCCCGCTTCGGCAGTGCTTGGTGGCTACGAGGTAGTTAACATCGTTTCCAAAGACGGTATCATTGATCCCGAAGCCTTAGTGGCTGCTCTTGATGACGATGTAGCCGGCATTATGATGACATGCCCCAATACTCTCGGAATCTTCGAAGATCACCTTGAGTTTATCGTTGAAAAAATGCGCTCTGTTGACGCTTTACTTTACTATGATGGTGCCAATATGAATGCCATCATGGGTAAAATGCGCGTGGGCGACGTGGGCTTTGACGTAGTACACTGGAATGTACACAAAACCCTTGGTACTCCTCACGGCGGTGGTGGCCCCGGTTCCGGCCCTGTGGGCGTTTCTGAGCGTCTTGTGCCTTACTTGCCCATTTCCCGCGTGGAAAAGAAAGAAGATGGCACCTTCTGCTTAGGGTATGATTATCCTAAGTCCATAGGCTATATTGCGCCATTTTACGGTTCTTTCAGCATCTTCTTGCGCGCCTATGCCTATGTATTACGCCTTGGCGGCGAAGGCCTTACCCGCGCTTCGGAATATGCTGTGCTTAATGCCAACTATATCAAAAAAATGACAGAAGATTTCCTCAATATCCCTCATGCTCGCATTTGCGCCCATGAATTTGTGGCTTCTGCACCCGATGGTACTCGTGCCTTAGATATTGCTAAAGGGCTTTTAGATAGAGGCTACCATGCCCCAACTATCTATTTCCCCCTTATTGTGCCTGAGTGTCTTATGATTGAACCCACTGAAACTGAAAGCAAACAAACCCTTGATGAGTTTATTGTTGTTCTGCGTGAAGTGGTAGAGCTTGGCCTAAAAGACCCAGAAGCCCTATTGGCTGCGCCCACTAATACGCCTGTGCGCCGCTTGGATGAAGCCAATGCAGCTCGTAATATGATTCTTA
>CAYJAL010000292.1:0-1463 GCA_964367875.1 uncultured Desulfovibrionaceae bacterium
ATCCTTTTGAGCGTAGGCGAAAAAGATAGCGTAGGGATTGGCCACTGCCAGACTGCCAAAGTTGGGGGGAAGCCGGGGTTGTAGGGGGCTGGCGAGGGGGGCGAAGCCACCCATGAGCCCCCTACAAAAAAACTTTAGCCCCGCGTGGGAGCGCAAACAGATTTAGAAGAAAAAATCTTTCTACTCCACAACAACAATAACTCTACGTACAAATATACCCAAAAAATAAAAAATCCCGCAGTAAGCAATCTCTGCTCACCACGGGATCTCCTATCCAAACAAAATCAAAAAACAAAAATCTTACGCCATACCAAGCTCTTCCATGCGCAAATACACCTGCCTGCCCACCCAAGCGTCGGTGGCAGCATACACTATTTGCCTTTCAGAAAGCACTTGTGCCGACCAATTAGAACATTGCGGCCCTTTGGAAATACGAAAATTAAAGAAATTAGCCGCCAAATTCCGCAATCCCTGTGTTTCCAGCTTATGAGCTCTGGCCATATTACCA
Source organism: uncultured Desulfovibrionaceae bacterium (assembly GCA_964367875.1). GTDB lineage: Bacteria > Desulfobacterota > Desulfovibrionia > Desulfovibrionales > Desulfovibrionaceae > CAYJAD01. The sequence continues at coordinate 509 of CAYJAL010000292.1, forward strand.
AGATCTGCCAAACCGGCCGGTTCAAAGGAATGCAGTTTTTGCAATTCGCGCATATCATCAATGATGCTTACCCCGGCTTTAACAATATGCGGCGCGCCAAGCACCTCTGCCATGGCTTCGTTAAAAGGCACCCATTGCAGCTGAATAAGGTACACCGTATGCTCAGCCGCCATTTGAATAAGAGAAGGGGCATTAATGCTGCCCTTACGGAAAGAAGGCTTGGTTTCTGTATCAAAACCCAGCACGCGCTCAGCTTTTAGCTCTTGCAAAGCGTCATGCAAGGCCTCTTCTTCGGTAATAAGCTTAATCTCTCCCTCATAGCGAACTATGGGCAGGGCATTGATTTCATCCTTACTAATCTTGCGTCTGTATTGATCTAAAACCTGAGAATCCGACATTTATTTTCCTATACAAAAATTGGCAAAAATCTTATCTAAAAGCTCATCGGCACTATCAAGGCCAGTTATTTGCCCAAGCAATGCCACCGCCGTATCTAAACGTACAGAACAAATATCATAGGGCACATGGGCGGTTATATCTGCCAAAAGCAGACCAAGTTCCTCACTGGCATCTTGCAGCAAAAGAGCTTGGCGCATATTAGGTACCACATCTCCGGCTTCCGGTTCTGATGCATCCTGTTGCAAAATCACAGCTTTAATGGCTATGGAGAGCTCTTGCAAGCCTGTTCCTTCTTTGGCAGAAACAAGAATACACTTTTTTGCTAGGTCTTGCCAAGAGGCAGGAAGCACAGGATTTGGGGCAATATCGCTTTTATTCCAAATAAGCACGGTTTTTTTATTTTGCGCAAGTGCAAAACCTTCTTCACCCAAATGCGTAGCGGCCTCTATACCAAGGCTACCATCCAGCAAAAAAAGCACCGCATCAGCTTCAGCAATGCGCTCACGACTGCGAGCAATACCCATGCGCTCCACCGTATCCAAGGCTTCTCGCAAGC
>CAYJAL010000293.1:0-1447 GCA_964367875.1 uncultured Desulfovibrionaceae bacterium
ATCAGCATTGAAAGCGATGTGGAAAATCCGGACTCTAGCGCCATTTTTAATAAATACCCCACAGTGGCTTCTTCTGCGCGCACCGTAAGCTTTATTGGCGACACTTTGCGCGTTTACCTCACCACCGGCGATCCTGCCGACATTGACAGCCTTATGAAAATTGACATGCACACCATGCACGAAGAAGAGCTGCTGCCTGCCCATGCTGTGACGCATATGGCAGAATCCATGCCCGGCATGGGCATTGTGGCCTGCGTACTGGGTGTTATTTTGTCCATGAGTAAAATTAATGAGCCACCCGAAGTATTAGGTCACTACATTGCTGCGGCCTTGGTAGGTACCTTTGTGGGTATTTTATTCTGTTATGGCTTCTTTGGTCCCATGGGCGCCAAATTGGAAAACCACGCTCACGAAGAGCATTTTTATTACAATGCCATTAAAGAGGCCGTAGCTGCAGCCATTCGCGGTTCTACACCACTTATTTCTGTAGAATACGGACGCCGCGCCATACCGCAGGCTTTTCGCCCCACCTTTGCTGAAATGGAAGAAAAGCTCAAAGGCGCCTAGCCTTATACATAACACATTTTTACACGATACGGAGTATATTATGGGTGGAGCATGGAAAGTAGCCTATGCAGACTTTGTAACGGCCATGATGGCCTTCTTCCTCCTTTTATGGGTACTCAATATGGCACCGCCGGAAACCAAAGCCGGCCTCGCAGCCTATTTTGCCGGCGAAGCCACCATGGATACGTCCTCCACTTCGCCCATATCCAATAATCCCTTTGTGCAAAATACCAGCAAGCTGGATTTGCGCAATAGCCCCACAGAGGCAGAAAAGACCCACTATGCCCTAGCAGAAAAAATTAAAAAAATGCTACTGGCTGACGCTGTACCGCAAAATGCCTCCGGTGTCACCGCCGATGACGTGGGCGTACAGTTACGGGTTCACTCAGGGCTTATGTTTAAAGAAGGCTCAGCAGAACTTAGCGAAAAAGGCTTTGAAGTTTTAGAAGATGTCATTTTCCTGCTCAGCGAATACAATATGTACCTTGTGGTGCGCGGCCATGCCGACAGCACCGAAGACTTAGGGGCGCACCCTTCCCCTTGGGAGCTTTCTGCTGCGCGCTCAGCGGCGGTGATTCGCTACCTTATTGAGCATGGTATTAAGCCCTCGCGCTTGCGTAGCGTAGCCTATGGAGACACACGCCCCTACCAGGCCGGCACCGATGAAAGCAGCAAACTGCTTAATAGAAGGGTGGAACTCTTTTTCCACAGACCGGAAGTGATGTCCTATAGCGTAGTGTATTAACATACATATTAGCGTGTTACAAAAAAGTTACATTTTTTTGAAAAAAAAGCTTGCCAAAGGCACTGCTTTTGCGTAGAACCTCTCTTGTCGCCGCGGTAGCTCAGTTGGTAGAGCAGGGGACTGAAAATCCCCGTG
>CAYJAL010000294.1:0-1442 GCA_964367875.1 uncultured Desulfovibrionaceae bacterium
GAGCGGTTGGGCTATAATAATGCGCTTGCTTGGCGCAATTTATTGCAAACTCATCGTAATAAAATTGCCGAGGCTATGCATATTCCTCTGCAAAATTTCCGCTGGTACGCGGCTTATCATGACCAAGGCGAGCATCCTCATGTGCATATGATGGCTTGGTCGAGCAATCCAAAAGAGGGGTATTTGAATCAAGATGGGATTTATCAAATTCGCTCAGAGCTTACCAATGATATTTTTAAGCAGGAAATGTTACATATATATGAAAGAAAAAGTCAAAGTCGTGATGATTTGGTTCGTGAAGCGAGAAAAGCTATGCTTGATTTAACTGAAGCCATGCAAAATGGTGTTGCCGATTATCCCGAAACTGAGCAGCTTTTAAGGCAATTAGCGCAACAACTTGAAACGGTAAAAGGCAAAAAGAGTTATGGTTATTTGAAAAAACCGCTCAAGGAATTGGTCGATAAGATTGTTGAGCAGGTAGAATCGTTTCAAGTTGTGGCACAATGTTATGAGCAATGGCAGATTTTGCAGGGCGAGGTTGAGGGTTACTATAGCGATAAGGATTATCGCCGCAAGCCTTTAGCTCAGGAGAAAACATTTTCTTCGCTTAAAAATATAATTATTCGGGAAGCGGATAAGCTGCGGCTGGGTGGGCTTAGTTTTGAAGATAATTCAGCGGAAATCGAGCAGGATGATGAGATGTGGCAAGAATATCCGTACCGTGAATTGAAGCAAATTATTGAAAATAGCAGCTATACCCTAGAAAGTCGGGATCAAGCTGTTGCCGAAATGGAGCAACTTGCCGATGCAGGCGATTGTTATGCTCAATATTTTATGGGTAAGCTTTATCGGGAGGGTGGAATTGTTATTCCTGATGTGGAGCAGGCAGTTTATTCTTTTGAACAAGCTGCTGAACAGGGGCTTGGTGTGGCGCAGTTGGCTTTGGGGAAGCTCTTAATTTCAGATGATAAACTGGTTAGAGATGAAGAAAATGGCTTTGCTTGGCTCGAAGCAGCCTTGGAAAATGGGGTAAGTCATGCCGGTTATCTGCTAGCTAAGGAGTATCTAAAAGGTGAAATCATAGAGCAAGATAATAAAAAAGCGCTGGGATTTTTGCAATCTTCAGCGGTTATGGGGGATCAATATTCACAATATTTGCTGGGAAAGTTGTTGCATAGGGGCAAAGAAGTGGCGCAAGATACGGAACAGGCCAGCTACTGGTTAGAAAAATCCGCAGAGCAAGGCAATATTTATGCGGAGCTTTATTTGGAGCGGCTGGAAAATGGTTATGCTCCGTCTTTAATGATAGCGGCAACAAGATTGATACATAATATCGGCAAATTATTTCGGGATAATTCTTTGCCGCAAAAAGAACCGATTGGCATGGGGATTGATAAAAAGCAGCGGCAGAGAATACGAGAGAAGAAATTGGCTTTGGGGCA
>CAYJAL010000295.1:0-1432 GCA_964367875.1 uncultured Desulfovibrionaceae bacterium
GCAGTATGATTTGTTGTAAAACCGATACTGAAACCGTGGCAGCACCTGTAACCGTGGGTTGCAATGTACCTTTTGAGCGTACTCGTCGTATTACTGGCTATTTGGTGGGAACACTTGATCGTTTTAACAATGCCAAAAAATCTGAGGAGCGCGACAGGGTAAAGCATGCCTAGTGCGCAAATTCGTTTGCACGGTGTTGCCCCCGAGTCCATAGTGGATGGGCCGGGGGTGCGCTATGCAATTTTTACACAGGGCTGCCCGCATCATTGTGAGGGTTGCCATAATCCCGGTAGTCACTCTTTTGAAGCTGGCTATAATAAAGATATTCGCATTCTCTTGGCGGATATTTTAGAAAATCCCTTATTATCTGGCGTGACCTTTTCAGGAGGAGAGCCCTTTATGCAGGCTGAGGCTTTGTGTGAATTGGGACGTCTTTTGCGCCAGCATTCCCTACCTATTATGACATTTACCGGCTATACCCTTGAGGAGCTTAAGGCGCGGGCAGAGCAGGATGCTGCTGTGGCGGAGCTTTTGGCCTTAAGTGATATGCTCGTAGATGGGCCTTTTGTGCAGACGCTTATGGGCGAAGACTTAGTGTTTCGTGGAAGCTCCAATCAGCGCATTTGGCATAAAGAGCAAGGCGCTTGGTGTTTGGGCGCTTAGGGCTCGTCTAGAGCCATATATTATGGTAACTCGCCTCGAGTCTTCCTCGAGTCCTTTTAGAGCCTGTGTGGAGCCCGCTTAGTGACAGGCAGGCTTTTATTCTGCATCCAGCAGACCTAGTTGTACAGATCTTGTGATAATGCGTTCTCTGGGCACCTTAAAAAATTTTGTCATCAGATTTAATTCTTTTTCCAAATCATCACTTTCATATTGCTGCGCTTTTTCATGAAAAAGCTTGTTGGGCATGAGTAAAGCATAGGCAAAGTATTCTAGGCGGTCTTGCGCTTCTTGCGAAAGGGGTTTTTTGGGGGGATACATTTCGCTGCTTTGCCATTTGGGCAGATTAACTTTATAGCCCATACCTATGAAGAGATAGCCGAGAAGTTTGGCAATGGTGAATTTTTCATAATCTTCTGACATATCTCGAGGTATGTAGAGCTGAAAACCGTCACCAAGCTTACGGATGACACCTTGTCGATAGGAGGTGCTGTCTTGCGCTGTAATGATGGAGCCTCCAAGGGCATTAACAAGGGCGTGCATGCTGTAGAGGGGGTATCCTATTTTGAACATGGAAATGAGATTATTAACAAAAGAATCAATGGGCGCGTTGGACATAATGGCGATCTCTGAAAAAATGGTTTAAGAATGCTGTCTATCACATATGGTAAACATTATATGCTACATTGTGAAGAAGATTGGCGGATATTTTTGTGTAAATTTGTCCATGGGGCGAGTATGTTTTCCTTTTTTTATAAAAAGACAGCCACCT
>CAYJAL010000296.1:0-1424 GCA_964367875.1 uncultured Desulfovibrionaceae bacterium
ATCATGCCAAGGAAAGCCATAGCCTTAAGGCGCAAGAGATTTTGCAAGATTTTGCGAATTTGAGTGGGGGATTTGTTAAGGTGGTACACCAAGCAGACTAGCAGGCTCATAATGTGAGCAGCATATAACTAGACATAAGGCGAGGGCATAGACTCTCGCCTTTTTTTGTGCATTGCCTTTTGCGGCAACACTGTATACAAAAGAGCAAATATTTTACTTAAGGATTAAATATGAGCGTAGCCATGAGTGAAGCCCTGTTGCGGGATGTAGAGCATTGTATTGAAAACCCACGTAAACCCGAAGACCCTAAGGAGCGCCTGTATGTGGGCGTAGACCTTGGCACGGCCTTTGTGGTGGTGGTGGTATTAGATAGCCAAAAAAAGCCCCTGGCTTGTGCTATGGAATTTGCCCATGTGGTACGCGATGGCCTTGTGGTGGATTATGCCGGTGCCGTGGATGTGGTGCGTCGCTTGGTGGCAGAGGTGGAAGAAAAGCTTGATTGTAAGCTTAAAAATGCGGCCATTGCCGTGCCTCCGGGCACAGATTCACGCACCTGCACCACCCATCGCTATGTGGTGGAAGCGGCAGGGCTAGAAGTGACCGGTACGCTTGATGAACCCACAGCGGCCAATGCTGTGCTTGGTATAAGCAATGGCGTTATTGTGGATATTGGCGGCGGCACCACGGGCTTGTCTATTTTTAAAGATGGCAAGGTTATTCATACGGCCGATGAGCCCACGGGGGGCACGCATGTTTCCTTGGTTATTTCTGGTAATAAGGGCATAAGCATAGCAGAAGCGGAAAAAATGAAAAGAGATTCTGCCAATCATGCCAAAATTCTTCCCATTGTACGCCCTGTTATTGAAAAGATGGCCTTTATTGTAAGAAATCATATTGAAGGCTTTGATGTGCAAGATATTTATGTGGTGGGGGGCACCTGCTGCTTAACAGGTATGGAACAGATTGTGGCTAAAGAAACAGGTAAAAATGTTATAAAGCCCTATAATCCTATGCTGATTACACCTCTTGGCATTGCTTTGAATTGCTATGACAGCGATATGACTTTAGATGTAGATTAGATTTTTTTCCTTTTATTCATACTATAAAGAGAAGACCTCTAGGCTTTTTTGAGCTTTGAGGTCTTTTTTTACTGTAAAGTTGCACTATTTGAAATTATAAGAAAAAATTGTTTCAATTGATGATAAATGTAAAAATGTTTTTTAAATTCAACATCTTATTGCTAAAGGGCTTCATGGGTGGCTCCGCCCCCCTCGCCAGCCCTTTAAAACCCGGCTTCCCCCCCGGCTTTTGCAGTCTGCAGTGGCCTATCCCTTCGTTATCTTATTCGCTTCGCTCAAAAGGATGAACTTCGGGCAGGGCAAGCCAAGGTCTTGCCCTGTGGCACTGCTAGACTTGCTAGCTCC
>CAYJAL010000297.1:0-1398 GCA_964367875.1 uncultured Desulfovibrionaceae bacterium
CTGACAAATGTACAGGTTGTGGCGAATGTGTAGACGTTTGCCCCGTAGAAGTTTATGAAATTCAAGAAGGCAAGTCTGCTGTTATCAATGAAGAAGAATGTCTTGGCTGTGAATCTTGCGTAGAAGTTTGCGAAACTAGCGCAGTGTCCGTAGAAGAAATGTAGGTTTTTCCTCAAAAGTAAGCGTGACACGCTAAAAAAGAAATTTTCTTTTTTACGTGTCTTTCTTCTTGCCAAAATGTAAAGAAGACTTACTTTTGATGAGGCCAAGTCATTTGGTGCCGCCGCTCGTACTCCGAACGGCGGCATTTTGCTAAGTATTTCAATAAAATGTAAGGTAAACGCATGATTCCAGACCTTTCTGCCATATTTGCTCGTTATGAAGCGCTCGTAGCTGAAACAGATGCCCTTTTTGCCCATATTCGCACCGCACACCCCGAGAGCGTCACTTGTGAACAAGGGTGCAGCGATTGCTGTAGTGCGCTTTTTGACCTATCCCTTGTGGAAGCCATGTATTTAAATAAGGCTTTTCAAGATACTGTCCCTCATGGCAGAGAGCGCTCTGATATTTTAGGCCGCGCGGCAGACCTTGACCGCACAGCCACACGTATGAAGCGCGAATTTTATAAAGCCGCCAAAGACGGTAAGGACCCTCAGGAAATTATGGCAGAAGCTGCACGTTTGCGCCTGCCTTGTCCTTTACTTAATGGCGATAATGCCTGTGTGCTCTACGCTCATCGCCCCATTACTTGCCGCCTTTACGGTGTGCCCATGAATATTAGTGGGCAAGGGCATGTGTGTGGTAAAACAGGTTTTGCCAAAGGCGGCCAATATCCCACTGTGCATATGAATGCCATTCAACAGCGCTTAGATGGGCTTTCTCGTGATATTGCCGAAACAGTGAGAACTCGTTTTAAAGAGCTGGATCAAGTTTTTGTGCCTGTATCCATGGCGCTTATTACCAAATACGATGAACAATACTTGGGTATTGGGCCTGCAAAAAAGGAATAAGATATGCTTGAAATGATTCCTGCTTCCGTTTTTCGTGACGGTACTCGTCAAGAGCTTAACGAAGAACAAGAAATGATGAAGCGTGAGATTTATGAAAAAATGAATCCGCGCCGCCGCAAATTTGTGGATCGTATCGGTTATGAAAATTGGGATCCCTTTCAAAAGCCCAATGATCCCCTAGATATTCGCTTAGATGTAAGCAAACGTACCACGCAGCAATTGGTACGCGAATTTATGCAATTGGCCGCCAAAAAAGGCCATTATAGCAATGACTATGGACGCGGTGCGCTGGAATGCGCTCTGGGTGTTGTTAACAAAGATGAAAAATATCTCGGAATTATGGATTTTTGCCTTTGGTACCATGATTTACTGCAAAAGGAAGGACATA
>CAYJAL010000298.1:0-1385 GCA_964367875.1 uncultured Desulfovibrionaceae bacterium
CTTTTTTTTTGTGCTTCATTTTGCCTCCCATCTGTGCATTCTTCATAGGATAAAAAATATACAATTGGCTAAAATTTAAACATCCCTAGCATGTCACTGTTTAAAATTTATACAGTATGTGCACGCAGGGGAAGAATTTGTTTTTTTGTTTTATTGAATAATAATAAATAATTATAGAATGTTTCAAGTTTTGGCATGGCCTTTGCTTTACCTTGGCATAGTACATGACGTGCTTTACAAAAGGAGATCAAAAATGAAAAAAATGACTTTAGTCATTCCAGTGGTGGCTATAGCTTTACTTTCTGGAGCTGCCTTTAGCAAGGTGCAAGCTGAAAGTGAGCCCAAAGTTACCACTAGCCAAAAGGTGCAAGAAAAAAAGCGTAGCCCAGAATTTACTGCGCAGCAGACGGCTGAGGCTCGTAAGCTTGTAGAAGCTCATAGTGAGAAAATGCAGCCTTTGAAGTGTGATATGTATGTGAAGATGCAAGAACTTAAGGCTTTGCAAAATGCTGCTAATCCGGATGTAGCTGCGGTATCTCAAAAAGCCACAGAAATTAGCCAAGTGCGTGTTAAAATGCAAAGTGCCAAGCATGATATGGGGCTTGCTTTGGATAAGGCCATGGATTTAGAGCCGGGCACGCACAATATGCGCAATTTTTTAGGTAAAAAAGGCGGTCGTGGGCATCATATGGGTAAGATGCGCATGACGGCAGAACATAGAGGCTCGCACGGTCAGCGTGGGTATAAAGGCTTTGGCCCCCATGAAGGACGTGGTGAGCACGGTAAACGCGGTGAACACGTAAATTATTACAAAGGACAAAATTAATATAAACCTTTAACCTTCCTCCTCTAGCTAAACTCCTCCATTATGGTCACGGTTTTCCGTGGCCATTTTTTTTGTGTTTAGAAAAATGTAAAAAAATATAAATTACTATTTCTCCATTTTCTAATCGTGGGCATATGCAATCTTTCACCGTCTGGTAATTTAGTGTAGCTTTATATTCTGTTTGCGCTCCCGCGCAGGGCTAAAGGCCTTTTGGGGCTAGCCGCCCCGGCCGGCCTTTAGAATCCGTCCCCCCGCTTTTTATGCAGATGCCTTGCTGTGGCCATTCCTTTCGGGACTCGCTGCTCGCTTTGCTCTCAGCGGATTCCCTACAGGGCTTCGGCCTACACGGTAGGCCTGCGCGGCACAGCGTCGGCTGTGAGTCGTGAAATGGTGAGTATGAAATATAATAAGGCTTGTTTTTTGCTTCACGATGTTTCGCGCCATGACAGTCTTGTATTGTTCACTGTATAAGGGGAAAAGGTAAGGGATATAAAGATAGGCACATAATGAGCAGAGCAAAAAACAAAGAAAAATTAAAGCGCATTTTGAAGGATGGGGG
>CAYJAL010000299.1:0-1376 GCA_964367875.1 uncultured Desulfovibrionaceae bacterium
AGAAAGGAGCATAAAAAATGAGTTTTGCCATTTACGAAACAAAATTAGGAAATGTGAGAATTGACTTTGAAGGCAATGTTGTAACATTTTTAAAAAAACTCGATGACGATGTAACAGACTTTGGAGAAAAAACATCCTTTAGCGATTTGGTATATAAGGAAGTAATTGAATACTTTGAAGGAAAGCGAAAGGATTTTACATTTAAATACGAAATGAGAGGAACTGATTTTCAAAAAAAAGTATGGAAAGCCCTTTGCGACATTCCATATGGGGAAACCTGCACCTATAAAGACATTGCAATAGCCATTGGAAATGATAAAGCAAGTAGAGCCGTAGGATTGGCAAATAATAAAAACCCTGTTACCATTGTTGTGCCTTGCCACAGAGTTATTGGCTCTAGCGGTAAACTTGTGGGCTACGCAGGCGGCCTTGCTATGAAAGAATACTTACTTAAAATGGAGAATGAAAACAAATGAGCAACGTGATTGTATTATTTGAAGTAACGCCAACAAAAGAAGGTATGGAAAAATACTTAGAACTTGCCGCAATGCTAAAACCAATGCTCACAAATGTAGAAGGTTTTATTAGAGCAGAAAGGTTTCAAAGCTTAAATGAAGAAGGCAAGCTGCTTTCTATGAACGTATGGGAAAATGAAGAAGCTGTTACAAAATGGCGAAACACTATGGAACACCGCATGAGCCAAGTTCAGGGAAAAAACTCACTTTTTGAAAGCTACAAAATAACCGTGTGTTCTACTATTAGAGAGTATACGCACTTAGTCAGAGAAGAAGCGCCAGAAGATTCAAATAAATATCTCAATGATAATTAGAGCAATATGCAAGCCATTGTGTTGTAAGCTTCATTGATAATTATAAGAAAAAGCATAATAGAAAATCAACTAAGTTTGTTTTGACCGATTAATCAAAAAGTGTTTTCCAGTCTTTTTTATTATACGCTTCAAAACACATTGCAATTTGTTTTTTAGTATTTTTTTCCTCTGCTAATATTGGCAGATTACCAAGTGCAAAGTAGCTAGATTCAAGTGTTTCAGCATTTTCCGCAAAGCTGCCCGAAAGTTTCGTACATAAAAAAAACATTTTGCAAATACCATACACATACTGCGGCTCATTATGCTTTGAGCGATCTTGTACAGCAATGAGAGTATCAACTGTAATATTTAAACCTGCTTCTTCTTTAACTTCTTTTATAGTATTTTCTTTTACAGAACAAAATACATCACACCACCCCCCTGGAAGTGACCATGTATTATTTTTTTCCCTCACAAGTAGTATTTTATCATTTTCAAAAATAGCAGCACGTGTGTCAATCTTTGGTGTTTGGTAGCCTACCTCATCGCAAAAGAGGTTTTTTACTAT
>CAYJAL010000300.1:0-1361 GCA_964367875.1 uncultured Desulfovibrionaceae bacterium
ACGCAGCATTTCATCTGGCAAGCCCACAAAGGCAATGGAGCCGCACTTCATATCTGCAAAGCCAGCATGGGCATCTTCTTCATCCACAGAGCGAAAACGTGATAAATAGGAGTCAATACGCTGAGAAAAATTCACATTTTGCACCATGCGCGGTGCAATGCGCAGTAAAGCGCGCTCTGGATGCGAAGCATCTTCCACGGGAAGAGGATAAAAATGAAAAGAAACGTCACCATCTTGCATAAAGCCCACATAGCCAGGCACTTGTGGTTCTTGCATGGAGGGGAAAAGCTTTTGTAAGGTAGCTAAATCCGGCTCGCAAGCAATGTCAATTTGCAAAGGCTCATCAGTATTTCTGAGCTTTTCTTGAAGCGGCGCATTAATAACATGGGCATCATAGCCATTACGTAATATAGTTTTACAAATGCCCACGGCATCAATAAAAGCTTGTTTCATAAAATATCTCCTATGGGGATAGGTTCAAAATCTGCATAGAGTATGCAGCTTGCGGTTCTCTCTAAGTCACCGTTTTTGGCGTAAAAGTCAAGAGCAAAGACGCCCAAGAGCATTTTTGCCCCCTACAGCGCGTGAAAAAATATTTCAAACAATCCGTTGCAAAAATCTATTTCAAAAAGTTTTTATAAAATGTAAATTATTCAGTTTTCTACAGGCTAAATGACGCTTGGTTACACGTCCTGTATTAGGCTGCTATTTTTAAATACCTACTTAAAGCAGGCTGTTCAAAAAGGGTTGAATGCGAGGAAAACGAAGTTTTTTACGGAGGGAGCGTATCAAAATATACGTGACCAGAGTAAAAAACAAGTTTGACGAAGCAGACAGCCCTTTTTCAACAGTCTGCTAAAGCAAAATAAAACACCTCCAAAGCCTTTACCATTCCAAAGCTTTGCCCTACACTAGCGCCCAACAAAATTTTATGGGAAGAGAGTTATGAACGATACAAAATTACTGAATCTTATCACGCGTGCCCGTAGCAATGTCTACCAATTTAATCCCCCTACCCCCTTGGAAAACTACCCTCAAGAGGGTGGCGGCACCTTGCTTTTAAAGCGTGAAGACCTCTCCCCTGTGCATTCTTATAAATGGCGCGGCGCCTATAACTTTATAGCCTCGCAAAAGCCGGAAACCCTAGCCAAAGGCGTTGTTACCGCCTCAGCTGGCAATCATGCCCAAGGCGTTGCCCTGTCTGCCGCAAGGCTTAATATCAAAGCGCGCATCACCATGCCCGTCACCGTGGCACGCATGAAAGCGCAAGAAGTACGCCGTCTTGGCGGTGATAATGTGGACATTGTCATCACCGGTGACACCTTTGACGATGCCAGACGCGCCGCCGGCACCGCTGCCCT
>CAYJAL010000301.1:0-1354 GCA_964367875.1 uncultured Desulfovibrionaceae bacterium
TGACCCCTGAACATGCCGTGACCATGTACTTAGAGTGGGGTAATAATGATTGGAACGCCGAATATCCCCCTGTGCGTTCCAAGGATGATTTCTCTACCTATTTTGTGGTGGATACATGGGGTGATGAACCTTTATTACGCCTAGTACGCCGTAATTCAGAAAATGCTGAAGATATTTTTACCATGCCCTTGCCGCACGAATTGCGCGAGGAATTTTATGAGGAAAATGCACAATTAAAGGGTATTTTTGCCCCCACCGGCGGCATTAAGCAGTGGCTTAAGACGCAGATGGATTAGCAGGCCGCTGAAAAAGTGCACATTGTGTCGTCAAACTTGTTTTTTACTTCAGTTACGTATGTTTTGATACGCGCCCTACGTAAAAAACGTCTTTTTCCTCACTCTGTACACTTTTTGAGCAGCCTGTAGTGAACGTAAAAAATAGATGTTTCTTGATTTTTTTATCTGTAGTTATGAGTGCAAAATATATTTCCACAAGCGTTAAACAGAACTGGGCTTGTTTCTCTGCTTGTAGTGTGCGTATGCTTTGATCTCCTCACAAAGAAAAACGCTGCACCCCCAAAATGAAAAGCTCCTCAACCATGTGTTGGGGAGCTTTTTTACGTCTGCGCGCTCAAAAAAGAGATTGTCTGTGTTTTATGCTTAAATGTCGGTGCTTTGACCCGGTGTCAAGGCAATGCAGTGGCAATTGGGGGCGTAGCGGCTAAGTTCTTTTTCAAACTTGGCTGTATTGGAATCTAAGGCAGGGAAGGTGCCATAGTGCATGGGGATGACTTTGTCTATATGTAGCAGCGTACAGGCATGGGCTGCTTGGCGCGCATCCATGGTGAAGACTCCGCCAATGGGTAAGCAGGCGATATCTAGGGGATATAAGCGCGCCCAAAGCTCCATGTCGGAGAAAAGCCCTGTATCGCCGGCATGGTAAATGGTTTTTCCGCTGGGCATTTTGATGATAAAGCCGGCAGGTAGGCCGGATCCTGAGGTGTGATGGGCAGGAATAAGCAAAATACTTGCGCCCTTATGCTCAACAGTGCCGCCAAAATTAAAGCCAATACCATTAAGAATTTGAGCGGCAGGAATGCCCGCATCATTTAAGCGACAGGCTGTTTCTACCACAGCGCCGAGCATGGCGCCATGGGCTTGGCATATTTCTACCGCTTGCCCCACATGGTCGGCATGGTCATGGGTGACGAGCACCACATCAATGGGGGGTAAATCTGCCGAGGCCACGCTAGCTGTGGGGCAGCCATCTAAAAAAGGATCTATAAGTATACGAAGGTTTTCTTCTTCAAGCATAAAAGCAGAATGTCCAAGCCAAGTGATTTTTGTCATGCGAG
>CAYJAL010000302.1:0-1340 GCA_964367875.1 uncultured Desulfovibrionaceae bacterium
CGAGAGGGGCGAGCATAGCATTCGCCTATACGGCGAACGCAGCTCGGCGGGAGTACCCGCACCCCTTTTTGGGCAGTTGCCCTGTTGAAGATGGAATATAAGCAAAAGTGAGGAACTTAATGAAAAATGCTAAAAATAAAAATTATGCATTTCGTATCTCTGAAAGAGATTTAGCGGAGATAAAATGCAAGGCGAAGATTGCTAAATTGACAGTTACAGATTATATAACTAAGTCTGCTTTACAGCAGGAAATTACTGTGATAAACGGACTTCCGCAAATGACATCTGAGCTGAAAGCCATCGGCAACAATCTAAATCAGCTAACTATTTTAGCCAATATGGACAGGCTAAAAGTAATAGACTTATCTCAAATTGAAGAACAATTAGCAAATATTTATTCTGAATTAAAACGAGCACTGGAGGTGCTGTGATGGGAACATTCAAAGCTGTAAAGAACAAAAAACAGACCGCCAGGTCTATGAAAGGGGTTATGATTTATATGCTTGATGACAAGAAAACTTATCACAATGGACATTATTTGAACAGTGGTTTTAACTGTAATGTCTACAGTGCTTTTACGGAAATGACGTTAACGAAACAGCAGTATAATAAAAATTCCGGCCGGCAATTTTATCAATTTGCACAATCGTTTCCCGAAGATACATCTCTTACAGCCGAGCAAGTTCATCAACTCGGACTAGAATTTGTAGCCAAGCAATTCCCTGATTTTGAAGCATTAGTATCAACGCATTGCAACACCGACAATCTACATAATCATATTTTAGTCAACTCTGTTAGCTTTAAAACCGGCAAAAAACTGCATCAAAATCATGATGATTTAGTGCAGCACAGGCAAGTCAATGATGAATTGTGTTTGCAATTTGGTGATATACCGTTGCAAAAATACCAAAAAGGACAGAAAAATAAAGGAATGAGTTCAAGAGAATATCGCTCGGCTATCAAGGGCGAGAGCTGGAAAATGCGGCTAATCAATACGATAGACGATTGCATGAAATATGCCAAAACCAAAGCAATCTTTGTGGAACTGATGGAATCCGAAGGATATAAAATAAGCTGGAGTGACAGCAGAAAATACATCACCTACACCGATGAGCAAGGGCGAAAATGTCGCGACCACAGGCTGCACGAGGATAAATATTTAAAGGAGAATATGGAAAATGAGTTTAGAATCAGAGAAGAAATTATCCTTAGAGGAGTTGAAGCAGCTGAACAAGTCGCAAACGATGCCACCGTCACCGATACTGGATCAGGAAATATTGCAGCAACTGGAAACAATCTGCGAAAAATTACAGTATCAGAGCAAGCTACAATACAACCTG
>CAYJAL010000303.1:0-1330 GCA_964367875.1 uncultured Desulfovibrionaceae bacterium
TATATCTATTATTTCAGATAGTTTCATGCGGATTGCCTCAAATAATAAGGTGCTTTACTGTTTACAGCAGCTAAAGCACCTTGAAAATTTTCTAAAAAACGCCCACGCGACATGCGTATCACATGGGCGGTTTTTGCTCATTTGTCAAGTGTTTTTCTCTTGTATACTTAATGTACTACAAGGGAAAATTACACGGCGTTTTCGCGTAAATACTTAATGGCATTTACAAAAAGCAATGTACCGGGTGCGGCTACTTCGCCGCGTGTCCAGCCGGGGTGATTGCTAACATGGTGAAAAGCTTCAGGGTGCGGCATAAGACCTAACACATGGCCTGTTACATCAGTTAAGCCGGCAATGCCAAGGGGAGAACCATTGGGATTAGCAGGATAGTCTTGAGTAACTTCGCGGCTAGTGGGGTCTATATATTGTAGGGCAATAAGATTTTCTTTTTGTAATCTTTCAAGGCAAGCGGCATCTACAGGGATGATTTTGCCTTCGCCATGACGTACGGGAGAGCTGACAAATTCCAATCCCTTGGTAAAGACGCAAGGGCTTTGGGTATTGACTTTCATCTCAATCCAGCGGTCTTCATAGCGCGCGGAATCATTATGACCAAGGGTGACGTGGCGTACAAAGCGCTCGCCGTCAAAGCTTGGCAAAAGGCCTAATTTTACAAGAAGCTGAAAACCATTGCAAATGCCAAGTACAAGTTTGCCATCATCTAAAAATTCTTTAAGATGTGTGAGCAGGGCAATGCCATTGGCATCTTCAAGATGGCGCCAACGCATGCTAGCTGCGTGAGCTGCGCCAAGGTCGTCACCGTCTAAAAAGCCACCGGGGAAAACAAGAAAATGGTAATCTTTAAGGGAAACTTTGGCATTGACGATGTCAGCAAAGTGTACCACATCTGCCTTATCCGCGCCGGCAAGGCGGGCAGTATGTGCTGTTTCCATGTGAGAGTTGGTGCCGTATCCTGTGATAACCAGTGTATTAACTGCGCCCATGTAGTATGGTCTCCTGTATTGCTATGTGTACTGCTATGGTATAGCCTGTGAGCCTTTGTGTAGCCTAAAAGAGTGACTTTAGGCAATACTTTATATGAGATAAAAATTTTTATGCTGGTAATTTTGCCTTTGTTACGGCGCCAATGCGGTCTATAAAATAAAAAAAAATTTTGCCTTTATGTGGTTTGCCATTGCAAGATTATTAGTGTAAAAGCTGTTTTGTCTTAGAGAGTACTTTGTATTTGTAGGGCATATTTCTATTTAAGCCATCGAAAAATAATAGGTTGGAAACATGAAAACAAAATTTATTTTTGTTACAGGCGGCG
>CAYJAL010000304.1:0-1328 GCA_964367875.1 uncultured Desulfovibrionaceae bacterium
CACACTTCACCTCCTCTCGCAAATCTTTAAGGCGCAAACTGCAAATTGATATTTGCTCTTTAATATTAATAAGCTGTGAGCTATCGGGAATGTTTCTTGATTTATTCCATAGCCGCTGTCGCTCTTTTTTCAAAAGTTCAATCTTGCTTGACACCTCATCTTTATACAAACATAGCTGTTCTGCCGTATCAATTTTATGGGCATACAAAAAACGCACCTCTTTTGAGATGCGTTCAATCTTCATTAAATCATCTTTAAGCTGTGGCGGTAGCCGTGCGTTACTGCGCTGTGTGCCTTTCGGCAAAATGCCAAGCCGGTAACAATAGTGCAGATACAACCCACGCAAGCCGCCTTTTTGTTTTGCCATAAAAATGCTGTATGCGGTGATGTTTCGGTAACCGGTATATGACAACGCTTTATTCTTGCCGGGCATAACCGCCACACGGTTTTCATTTATACGCTCAAAAATACGCTCTCTTGTGTAGTCATCACCCATACGGTGCACCCTTATCGACTTGCCGTACCCCAGTGGCGATACCGTGGCATATTTGCGGCTTTCCCGAAAATCATATTTATAGCCGAGCCGTTTAAGATTTTTAAAAAAATCCTCTTTTGTATGCGACAAGGATATAGCCTCATCAATGGCGGCTTTGGCAATGTTCAGCCGTGTGGGCATACCCGCCTGCTCCATTTTATACAGTGGCAACGGGGTGTGCCGTCCGCTTGGGTTTTCAATAACGGATAAGCCGTACTCGGCGCACAGTTCGTCTGAAACTTTTCTTGCAGTTTTCAAATGTGCCTTATTGTCATAAAAGCGCTTGCCGTCAACAAACGAAGTGCCGTTTATAACAAAATGATTGTGTAAACATTTTGTATTTAGGTGCGTGGCAACCACCACTTGAAACCTATCGCCCCACATACGCTCGGCAAACTTCACACCGAGTTCATGCGCTGTGTCGGGTGTAACCTCGCCATGTGCAAAACTTTGAAAACCGTGAAACGCCATAATCTCACTGTTATCGGCATAGTTTTTTCGCACGTCGGACATCTGCTTTCGGACATCGCCGACATTGCAGTTAATACCGCTGACATAAGCCTCGTAATCGTCAAGTTTTGTCTTTTCGTTATTAACTGCATAACGAATAACATCCTGCAAACTTTCGTATTCTGCCGTGCTTAAATTTGCCACAACGGTTTTATTTTCATTAACGGCATAGTCTATTGGGTGGTCAAAGCGCCCACGCACGTCCCATATCTCAAATACCGCCATCGCTTCGCCTTTTTGGCAGCAGATATTTTTCCTGCACAGCCGATTGAAACTGCGCCCA
>CAYJAL010000305.1:0-1328 GCA_964367875.1 uncultured Desulfovibrionaceae bacterium
TTCAATTTTCAATATTTTTATCATATTTGCTGTCATATTCTTCCTCCAATTCTGTGGGTAAATAGCTGCGAGGATTAACAGCCTCGCCATTAACAATGGTTTCAAAATGCAAGTGATTACCGGTGCTGGTGCCGGTTGTGCCAACCAGAGCAATGATATCTCCGGCTTTAACTGTTGCACTGGCATCAACTAAGAGCTGCGAGCAGTGGGCATAAGCTGTTTCAAAACCTCCTCCATGATTTATTTTGATATAGTTGCCATAGCCGCCATTGTAGGTGGACATAGTGACGGTTCCGTCCAGCACTGCATAGATGGGAGTGCCTGCCGGATAGCCCAAATCTATGCCGCTATGGAAGCTCTCGGTTTGATAAATGGGATGGATTCGATTACCAAACTCACTCGTAACGGCATCTTGCCAGCCGGCAACCGGCTCGACAAAGCCATCTATTCCGACAAAAGGCACAGCTAAATTTGGCCAGGAAGTTAGCAAATCCTCATAATCCAGGCCATCGGTTGGAGCAGAAATGCCGTAATTAATCTGATAATAAATCTCGGTGGCATTGAGCATATCTTCCATAGTTGCCTGCTTGCCCATATGATTAGCAATGTTATTGTAGATAGTTTCCATAGATTCAATCGGGGTGTGGACAATATACGTTTCCGTTTCTGTTACCTGTTCGCCGTTTTCATCTATCGAGATCACCTCCTTGGTTTTTTCTTCGCTATCATAAAAGCAAGCGACAAAAGCAGAAATATTTAAGCTTTGAGGGGCGGCTTCCGCAAAAAACAGAGCATAAAAAATAGCCTTGATGCGAATGTGATCAAGACTATTTGCTTCCATATTTTGATTTGCATTGGCTATTTCGTTATCCAAAGTAGCAAAAGCCAGCTGCATATTTTCAACCTGCGCCCGATATTCAGCAGGTATATCTGCGACTGAATGACCATAAAAAACAGCTTCCAAGGCGCTATTATTATGTTCAACGCCACCGGAAATTAGAGCAATCACCGCCACAATAATTAGCAGAAGTGGTGACAAAATAGCTGCCAACAGCCAGCCGACTGAATTGCGGCTTCTATCATTACTTAAAACTAGAGCTGCGGCTTTGACGGCTATAGCGAGTGGAGCAGCCACAACACATCACCTCCCTCCGGCCTGGCCGAAGAGCTGCTCCTTGTATTTGGGAGCATGAACAACCAAGTTGTACCTTTCATTACCGCATTTAAACAAGCAAACCCCACGCTGCGGAAACTTAATTAAGTTATACTCGCTTTCTTCCAGCTGCAAAGACTCAATATAAAACTGGGAATTTATATTTCCGGCATTG
>CAYJAL010000306.1:0-1325 GCA_964367875.1 uncultured Desulfovibrionaceae bacterium
ATGCCCTCACTCTCGGTTCGCTTTATGCCCTCATAGCCATTGGTTATACCATGGTATACGGCATATTGCGCCTTATTAACTTCGCCCATGGCGATGTCTTAATGCTGGGAGCGTATTTTGTTTTCTTTGGCACTTTTGCCTTTGGTCTGCCTTGGGCTTTTGCTGCAGTGCTTGCCATAGCCATGGCCAGCGCCTTTGGCATGCTGGTAGAGCGCGTAGCCTATCGCCCCTTACGCGAAGCCCCGCGCATATCGGCCCTTATCTCCGCCATTGCCGTATCCTTCCTAATAGAAAGTTTAGCCGTGGTTATCTTTACCGGTTTGCCACGCCCTGTACTGCAACCGGAATGGCTGGTAACCAAGTGGAGCTTTGGCAATGTGCATATTCTGCCCCTCACCGCCTTCGTGCCCGGCGTAACTATTATTCTGGTAAGCATTTTGCTCTGGATAGTATACCGCACCAAGCCAGGCCTTGCCATGCGCGCCATATCTAAAGATATTGAAACCACACGCCTTTTAGGTGTTAAGGTAAATACCATCATTGCCCTTACCTTTTGCATAGGCTCAGCTCTGGCTGCAGCTTCCGGCATTATGTGGGCTTTGCGCTATCCAAAAATTGACCCTTATATGGGTATTATCCCCGGCTTTAAAGCCTTTATTGCGGCGGTATTTGGCGGTATTGGTTCCATTCAAGGGGCCGTTATTGGCGGACTTATCCTCGGTTTTATCGAAATCATGACCGTGGCCTTTATGCCGCATTTATCCGGCTATAGAGATGCCTTTGCCTTCATCCTGTTGGTGGCGGTATTACTCTTTAAGCCCACAGGGCTCTTTGGTGAGCGCATGCAGGAGAAAATCTAATGCGCATAAATACACATACCGTACTCACCCTTGTGGCCATGATTTTAGGCGGGATTTTTGTCCACTTCGCCCCTGCTTTTATGGGCAGTTACGAACTGTATATCCTTAAGCTTTTCTTCATTAACGCCATCTTAGCTTTATCGTTAAACCTTATATACGGCTTCACCGGGCTTTTCTCTCTGGGGCATGCCGGCTTTATTGCCATTGGTGCCTATGTGTCTGCCATCTTTATCTTAAGCCCTGCGCAAAAAGAAATGATGTGGCTTTTAGAGCCCATGATGTGGCCTTTTTCCGTAGTGCAAACCCCCTTCTGGGTATCTGCTTTGGCGGCAGGCTTGGTGGCGGCGCTTTTTGCCCTGCTTATTGGCCTTCCTGTACTGCGCCTTGGCGATGACTATTTAGGCATTGCCACCATGGGCTTTGCAGAAATTATTCGCGTACTTATTGTTAACTTTACCTCCATTA
>CAYJAL010000307.1:0-1314 GCA_964367875.1 uncultured Desulfovibrionaceae bacterium
CTTCATATATTATAGAAAGTAAATGAGCCGCGGCATTGTTAAATATGCCATCATTAACCATATGGAAGGATTGATTGAGAAAATAATATTCTTGCTTGGCAAAACGTACCAAAATAAAACGAATAAGTTTGCCCCCAAGGGGGGTAAAGGGTGTTTCTGCACATTCTTGGCAAATGCGATGGGCTTCAGCTTGAGGATTTTCATGTGTTTGCACGTCATAATAGGTAAAATCCACTTCATTATGCGCATTGAGCATAAAAACAGGATAGTCTTCACCTGAAACTAAGCTTGCAGAAAGTAAGGGAAAGTGCTCGACTAAGCGTTGCAAACTTTGACGGACAATATTTTCATCCATGTGGCCTTGCAATAAAAAACGCCCACACGCCGAAATACCCGGATGTCCTTCAGGTAGGCCTTGTTGGGCTAACCACACTTCTTTTTGAAAAGAAGTCAGTTCTAATGTGCTGGGTGGCATGGTAATTACCTAAAAAGTTAAGTTATACGTCATAGATATAGTATGTTGCATGCCGCGTTAGGCTACATGCTTATCAACAAAAGTACCATCGGCCATATAAATGACTCTATCTGCACAAGAAAAATATCTGTCATCATGCGAAATGGCCAAAATTGTTTTGCCTTGATTGCGAATATTTTGGAGCATTTCTTCATAAAAATAGCGTCTAAAATGAGGGTCAAAGTCGGCAGATACCTCATCGAAGAGGTAAATATCGCGGTCTTCAAGTAAGGCGCAGGTTAATGCAAGACGCTTGCGCTGACCTTGGGAGAGATCACGCGTTGAAAATGTACCGTGCTCATCAACGCTGACCTTATGTTCAATCTGCATCATAGTCAGCAGCTCATGGATACGCTTTGGAGAGTAACGCATGCCAAGGGTGTGCTTAAAGAGGTGGAAATCTGCCGGCACAAGCGAAAATACATTGCGCCAAGATTGCATGCCAATATCTGCTATACTGCGCCCATTGAGTGAAATATTTCCTGTACTTGGCGTGTATAAACCACTGATAAGGCGCATGAACGTGGTTTTTCCGGCTCCATTGCCGCCGCATAAAAAGACTATTTCGCCGCGCTTGAGCTCAAAGGATGGAATATGTATGGCATAAGAAACACTGCCATCGGAGTTCTTATGTTCAAAGCGTACATCTTGTAAGCTGAGATTTTCAAAAGTAATGGGCACCAGCTCATGCTTTTGCCAAAAATTTTGCACATTCTCTTGCTCGCAATTTTCCACTGCCGCATCAAGTTCTTGCTCAAGTTTATAGAGCTCGTTAAGGGTCATCTCAACCTTACCAAACA
>CAYJAL010000308.1:0-1314 GCA_964367875.1 uncultured Desulfovibrionaceae bacterium
TCTGCTTAAAAGGCAGATACTCTACCTACTGAGTTAACGACCCGATGTGAAGTGGTTTTTAAAGCAATCGAAGGAAGTTGTCAACGTTTTTTTAACATTTTTTAAACTTTCTCGGCGCAAACCTTTTTGCCTCAAGGAAGCGTGCTCCCTCTCAACGAAAGGCAATCTAACTCAAGGCATATCTTTTTGCAACACAAATTTCACATTTTTTTATTTTTTCTTTATTTTTACACATAAACATTTAACAACATAGGAAAAATAACTATTTCATTTTGTAACAGTATTTGCTTTTTCTCGCATTTAGCTTATATTAGTAAAAGAATAAGGAATTTTTTTATAAACATATAAAACAGCAGTGAGAAAAAATCATGCGAACAAAAACCCTTGTAGCCACACTTCTCTTTGTGGCCTCTTTATGTTTTGTGGCCATTCACGATGCTTATGCTGCCAAGCGTTTTGGCGGCGGTCGTTCTTTTGGCTCAAAGCCAGCCATGCAGCGCTCTACCACCGCACCTAAGCAGCAACAACCCGGAGTGACACAAAATGCCACAGCCGCTTCCACAGCCAGCAAGAAATCCGGTATGGCCGGTATTTTTGGCGGTCTGCTTGCCGGTACGCTTTTAGGCTCCTTGCTTTTTGGCGATGGAGATGGCGGCGGCGGTATTTTTTCCCTTCTTATGATGGCACTATTACTCTTTGGCGCTTATAAAGTCTTTATGTACATGCGCCAAAAAAATAGCCCTCAACCAGCAGGAGGGCCACAATATGCGCAAGGGGCGCCGCAAGGCATGGGGCAGAACATGCACTATCAAAGTGCCCAAAATAGCGCTGCAGGCTGGGGCGCCAATCTGCAAGGCGGTGCAAGCCAAGCTGCAAATATTCCAGCAGGCTTTCAAGTGGAAGAATTCATTGAAGGCGCCAAAATGGCATTTAGCCGTTTGCAAAGCTCTTGGGATAAGCGCGATTTAGACGATATTGCCCTCTTCACCAGCCCTGCTGTGCTTGAAGAAGTGAAAAAGCAATTGGCAGAAGATGACAGCCCATCTAAGACGGATATCTTATTGAATAATGCTCGTTTGCTCAGCGTCATCACAGAAAATAACGAAGAAACAGCCACTGTATACTTTGACGTGATTTTACGCGAAAGCAATGCCACAGATACCACACAAGCACGCGAAGTATGGCACTTTGTACGCCCTGTGGGTGGCGGTAATTGGAAGCTTGACGGCATCCAGCAAGTGGAAAACTAGCATTTAAAATCTAAAATCTACTGGTGGGAAACCTTTTTTGAAAAAAAGGTTCTCCCCCCAGACC
>CAYJAL010000309.1:0-1311 GCA_964367875.1 uncultured Desulfovibrionaceae bacterium
GATAATCAATATCAACTCTGAAAATATTTTCGTATACCTATTCTAATCTAAGTTTGACAAAAGCACAATAGTTTTGTATAATATTTTCTGTAGCAATATTTATTTTCTTTTTTCTGAAAATATCTATTTTCGGAACTGTCATTTAAGGGGTAATGGATTTGAACTATCAGGCAAACTATTTCGAGGTTGCAGAAGAGCACGAGCTACTTGCCTATATCAAGGGTGATTATATAAACACCAGCGAGAATTATTTTAAAATTACCGACATGCTGATTAGCTATATTCACATAGATTTCAGCGAGCTGCAAAGGCTTATCGACGAAGAATTTGACAACATTGATTTTGAGGATAATTTTAATATATTTATTTCGCAGCATCCCTATTTGGAGATGTTCCCAATCGAGCTTGAATACGATATTGACGCTTATGATGCCTACTGCAACTATTTAATCGGCTTGCAAAACTTATTTTACAGAATTTTCCATTTCTGCTTTGAGTCGTGAAGTTAAAATGTCTAGTCAATACCTGCTTAAAAGCACTACCGATGCTCTGACTTTGGAGTTTTATGAAATGGTCAATCGCAATTTAAAATTGAAAAAATGCAAAAATTGCGGACGTTATTTTGAAGTCAAAACCAAAAGAAATCCCGATTACTGCGATTTTGCAATCGATGGCGGCACGCAAACTTGCCAGCAAATTATAGCGACTAGAAATTTCAAAGCCAAGCATAAAGATAATGCGGCTTATAAAATTTTCAATCTATATTACAAGCGTTATCATGAGCGCAAAAAGGTCGGCACGATTAAGGTTGCTATATTTGACAAGTGGAATCGGCAGGCTGGGGTTATGCGTGACGAGTGCATTGATGGCAAACGTGATCTTGCCGAGTTTGAAGAGTGGTGTTATGATAGTTTTCCCAATCGGGCGAGGAAGCCGAGGACGCAGCAATGAAAAATAGTTTTGCCCCACTAGCTAATAAGAATTGTACAGTTTTGATACTCGGTTCATTGCCGGGCGAGCTGTCATTACAAAAACAGCAATATTATGCCCACCCCCGTAATGCTTTTTGGCGAATTATGTTTGATATTTTAGATGCAGATTTTAGCGATGATTACACCGCTCGCTGCAATATGCTGCTGAAAAATAATATCGCACTTTGGGATGTAATAGGCTCTGCCGACCGCAAAGGCTCGCTTGACAGTGATATTAAAAATGTAACGGTCAATGATTTTGAGCTATTTTTTAAAGAATATTCACAGATAAATAAAATCCTGATTAATGGCGGCAAAGCGCATAGCCTTTGGCGCAAAT
>CAYJAL010000310.1:0-1304 GCA_964367875.1 uncultured Desulfovibrionaceae bacterium
TCGTATTGTTAAGTTAAATGAATATTGAGGTACAAGCCTTTTTATGATAAAATGTTTCTGCGAAGAAAACTAAAACACAAAAGGAGTGTACCTCAATGCAGAAAATTATATCATTAAAATGCCCAAAATGCAACAATACTCATAACTTTTATAAATATGGCAAGGATAAACTTGGTTTCCAAAAATATCAATGCCGTGTGTGTAAACATCAATTTACACCAGATAATCCACGTAAAAAAGCAATGAAAAAATATCCTCCTTGCCCAATGTGTGGAAAATCATCGTTTTTACATCACGATTACCGTGATTATTCAAACTTCCGCTGTTGTGATAAAAAATGTAATCATTCTTTCTTTTCGCCTAAAGTCACGGCTACTTTGCCACCGTCGGTTTCTAATCTTTTAGGAAAGTCAAATCTTAAAAGAATGAGGTTTCCACCCTTTATCATTATTACTGTTTTGTATCAATTCTTTATTGGCAAAAGCTCTACAAGGAACATTTCCTTTATTCTAAATCAGCTTTATAACATTAAAGTTTCCCATGTTACTATCGCTGATTGGTGCAAAAAATTTGCTCCGCTTTTTGACAATATTTCTAAAAAACTAATTACTACTATGGACTTTAATTCTGATGAGTGGCACGCTGATGAAACAGTTATTAAAATCAATGGAAAAAAGCATTATATTTGGTTTATTATTGATAGTGAAACACGTTTTGTCTTAGGCTTTCATCTATCACCACACCGTGATTCACCGCAGGCTCACGCTCTTTTTAATCACGTTAAACCTTTAGGCGATCCAAATGCTATCGTTAGCGATAGATACAAAGCGTATAATATACCCGCTAAATGTTTCTTTCCAGATGCTAAACATATTCGTGTGCAGAGTTTTAAAGATGATATTAGCAATAATCTCATAGAATCTTTTAACAATCGCTTCAAAGCGTGGTATAAAACTAAGCGGGGCTTTAATTCCTTTGACTCTGCTAATGCAACTATTTCCGTTTTTGTTTTCTTTTTTAACTTTATTAGACCACATTCAGCATTAAATAATCTTACTCCAGCCAAAGTCGCTGGGGCTAATTATGACTTGAATTTTAGAAATCTTTTTTCTCTGTAGCGATATTTTTATACTTAAATTCGTCTTACTACATCAAAACAATTTTTTGATGAATTGTCAAGGGTGAGCGAAGCGAATTTATTTACCCTTGATTATTCAATCAAAAATTGTTATTATTTAGTTACGAATTTACTTTGTTTTCTTATTAGAACTTTTTTACATTTTTCATTTTTACTTAACAGAGCC
>CAYJAL010000311.1:0-1294 GCA_964367875.1 uncultured Desulfovibrionaceae bacterium
TGTGGGGGAGGGAAAACTTTTTGGCGCTAGCAAAAGTTTTCCCTCCCCCACATTATTATTATTATAAAGTAGCGGCTTCTTCGATAATTTCGAAGGCTTCTATGATGTCGCCCACTTTAACGTCATTGTAGTTTTCAAGGCAGATACCGCATTCAAGGCCTTTTGGCACTTCCTTGGCATCGTCTTTAAAGCGCTTAAGCGAAGTGGTTTTACCTGTGTAGATAACCACACCGTTACGCAACAGACGTACAGGCGCATTACGTGCCATTTTACCGTCAGATACATAACAACCGGCAATAACACCCACTTTGGGAACGCTGATGGCTTCGCGCACTTCTGCTTGGCCAAGATATTGCTCGCGTTGTACGGGAGCAAGCATACCTTGCATGGCGCTCTTAATATCATCGGAAAGCTTGTAGATAATGTCATAGTAACGAATATCCACATTTTCATGTTCGGCCACATCTTTAATCTTGGCTGTGGCACGAATGTTAAAGCCGATGATAATGGCTTGCGAGGCAGAAGCCAGCAAGATGTCCGATTCAGAAATGGCACCGGCGCCGCCGTGAACCACATTGATACGAACTTTTTCTGTGCTAAGCTTATGCAGATTTTCTGTAATAGCTTCCAAAGAGCCTTGTACGTCGGCCTTAAGCACAAGGTTTAAGGTGAGCGCTTCTTGATCGGAAGCGCGGCGCGAGAGGAAGGTTTCTAGGGTTACCTTGGATTCCTTGGCTAAGGCGCGTTCGCGTTGCTTCATGGCACGAGATTCGGCAATGCGGCGCGCCAGTTTTTCATCAGCTACGCACACAAATTCTTCACCGCTCATGGCTACGCCGTCAAAACCTTGTACTTCCACAGGCATGGAAGGACCGGCTTCTTTAACCTTTTTACCCTGGTCATTGAAAAGCGCACGTACACGACCGGAGAACACGCCGCACACAAAGGTATCGCCTTGGCGTAAAGTACCTTCTTGAATAAGCACTGTAGCCACAGGGCCGCGACCCTTATCCAGCTTAGCTTCCACAATGCGAGCGCGAGCAGGCTTGTCGGGATTGGCTTTAAGCTCTAAGATTTCGGCTTGCAGGGCTACCAATTCGAGCAGCTCATCAAGACCTTGGCGGCTCTTGGCAGAAACCATGGCTGTAACGGTGTCACCGCCCCAAGATTCTGCTTGTAAGCCAAGCTCTGCCAATTCGCGTAATACGCGATCTGGATCGGCGCCTTCTTTATCCATCTTGTTCACAGCTACCATGATAGGTACACCGGCAGCTTTGGAGTGGTTGATGGCTTC
>CAYJAL010000312.1:0-1292 GCA_964367875.1 uncultured Desulfovibrionaceae bacterium
CTTGATCCAGGGTCACATCAAGACCCAAGGACATAAGTTCTTTTACCAGTACGTTAAAGGATTCTGGTAGGCCGGCTTCTAAGAAGTTATCGCCCTTCACAATCTTTTCGTACATCTTCACGCGGCCAGCCACGTCATCGGACTTAACGGTGAGGAATTCTTGTAAGAGGTAAGCGGCGCCATAAGCTTCCAGCGCCCAAACTTCCATTTCCCCAAGACGCTGACCACCAAATTGTGCCTTACCGCCCAGAGGCTGCTGGGTAACCAGCGAGTAAGGCCCAGTGGAGCGAGCGTGGATTTTTTCGTCAACCAAGTGGTGCAGCTTTAAGATATACATAACACCGGTGGTTACGCGGTTCTTGAAGGCATCGCCTGTGCGGCCGTCAAAGAGTTTGGTCTTGCCATCTTCGTCAACGCCGGCACGTACCAACCACTTCCAGATTTCTTCTTCGGCGGCGCCGTCAAAGACAGGAGTTTTGGTAATGATACCGTTCTTTAACTTCTTCACAGAAGTAATGAATTCATCATCTTCCATGCTGTCCACAAGGCTATTTACATCTTCGCATTTAAAGATGTCTTTTACTTCATCGCGCAATGCGGCTGTGGCAGCGCCACCTTCCAACATTTCGTTTACTTGGCGGCCAAGCTCTTTAGCTGCCCAGCCAAGGTGCGTTTCCATAATCTGCCCAATGTTCATACGAGAAGGCACACCGAGGGGGTTAAGCACAATGTCCACAGGGCGACCGTCGGCAAAGAAAGGCATGTCTTCTTCTGGTAAGATACAAGACACAACACCCTTGTTACCGTGGCGTCCGGCCATTTTGTCACCTACAGAAAGCTTTCTCTTCACCGCAATGTAAACTTTTACGGTTTTAATAACGCCAGGTGCCAAGTCATCGCCTTCGATAACTTTTTCGCGCTTGGTGTCATAGATATGCTTTAAGTACTCAATGCGAGATTCGTACACGTCAATGGCATCATTAACGGCTTCATTGGCTTCCTTGCTTTTAAAGAGGCCAGAAAGACGCTTAATGGGCAGCTCATTGTACACTTCTTCGGTAAGTACGGCGCCGGCTTCAATAAGCACTTCGCCTTTTCTCTTACCAGGCACAGAAACAGCCACTTGCTTACCTACCAGCATATCAAAGAGCTGAGCCTTGGTGCTTTCGGTAAGGGCGCGTACATGATCCATTTCTTTTTGGTCAAGCACAGCGGTTTCATGAGCTTCAATGGCTAAGGTACGATCGTCCTTATCACCGGAGCGACGGTTAAACATCTTCACATCAATGATG
>CAYJAL010000313.1:0-1285 GCA_964367875.1 uncultured Desulfovibrionaceae bacterium
TCACCCCCGGCGTTAAATTGTCCAAAGACAACGAAGCTTTCCCCTTTGTGGGCACCACCTACCGCGTTACCGAGCATTGGCAAACAGGTCTTATGACCCGCCGTATGTCTTGGCTTGTGGAATGCGAACCCCAACTCTTTGCTGAAATCAGCACCGAATTGGCACAGCTCAAAGGCATTGCCAATGGCGATAAGGTAAAAGTATCTTCCATTCGTGGTGAAGTTACCGCCGTAGCCATTGTCACCGAGCGCATCAAACCCTTTATGATTGAAGGTAAGCCTGTACATATGGTGGGCTTCCCCTGGCACTTTGGCTGGCTCAATCCTAAGGATGGCGGCGACTCTGCCAACTTGCTCACCCCTGCTGTGGGTGACCCCAACGTTGGTATTCCCGAAAGCAAAGCCTTTATGGTAAACATTGAGAAGGTGGGTTAATTATGAAAGCATTCTTTGTTGACTTAACACTATGTACGGCATGCCGTGGCTGCCAAGTGGCATGTAAGCAATGGAAAAACCTTCCTGCTGAACAAACATCCAACTGGGGCTCCCATCAAAACCCCAAAGACCTTACGGGAAACACCTTAAAGCTTGTGCGCTTTAAAGAAATCCCCAAGGATGAAAAAGTCGATTGGGTTTTCTTCCCAGAGCAATGCCGCCACTGCATTGATCCGCCTTGCTACTATGCAGCGGAAGATGTGGAAGGCGCTGCTTTCATCGATGAAACCACCGGCGCTGTGGTCTTTACCGATGCCACCAAGGATGCAGATTACGAAGCCATTCGTGAAAACTGCCCTTATGACATTCCGCGCCAAAGAGAAGATAAAGTGGTCACCAAGTGCGATATGTGTAATGATCGCGTGCTGGAAGGCAAACTTCCTTCCTGCGTTCTTACCTGCCCCACCGGTGCCATGACCTTTGGTGATGAAGAAGAAATAAAGAAAATGGCAGAGGCACGTCTGGCCGAAGTGAAAGGCAAGTATCCCCAAGCGGAACTTGGCGACATAGACTCCGTACGCGTTATCTACCTCTTCCCCTATGCGCCTAATGAAATCTTTGATAAGGCCATAGCTCAAGTGAATACACCTAATCCTATGACACGCCGTAACCTCTTCGGCATGTTTGCTAAGAAAAAGCCTGCATAAGGCATAACACTGTGGGGGAGGCCATTATGACCTCCCCCACTCTGTAACAAAAAAAACAAAAATTTGTAAAAAAGTGCTTGACCAACGAGTCATTTTTCCGTACTTTCCCATTGGTCGACGGGGCTGTAGCTCAGCTGGATAGAG
>CAYJAL010000314.1:0-1278 GCA_964367875.1 uncultured Desulfovibrionaceae bacterium
TGTTATGATACAATAGATAGGTAACAAATAAAAATAGAAAATAGACTCCAAATATGATATAATGTTAGTAATCACAAAAACACAATCAAAGGAGCTATTTTCTATGAATATTATATCATCAAAAGCAAGGTTTCGTCAACGAGTTTTAAAGTATTCTATAAAAAAAGGAGTAACACAAGCAAGCATAAGGTACAGAATAAGCAGAAAAACAATATACGCATGGCTGAAAAGATATGATGGGAGTTGGAGAAGCTTAGAGGATAGAAGTCATAGACCGCACAGTCACCCAAACCAACATACAGAAGAAGAAAAGCAGATGATTTTAAGAAGATATCCAAGATATAAAGATGACATGATACTGTTATGGGATAGCTTAAGAAAAAGCGGATATAAAAGAGCATATAACAGTTTGGTTAGAGTAATAAAAAAATGGATAAACCCATCACAAAAAAACAAAAAGAAACCGTACAAGGCAAAACCGTATAAAAGAGCTGAATATCCAGGGCAAAAAGTGCAAATAGATGTTAAGTTCGTTCCTAGTTATAGTGTAATAACCGGAAAAAAATATTATCAATATACAGCGGTAGATGAGTGTACAAGGTGGACATATAGGGAAATGCACGAAGAACACAGCACATATAGTTCTGCAAAGTTTCTAAAAAACTTGATAGCAAATAGTCCGTTTCCAATAAGAGAAATACAAACAGATAACGGAACAGAATTTACTAATGCACTATTAGTAAAAAAAGCAACACATAAAAGCCTATTTGAAGAGATGCTAGAAAAAGCAGGAATAATATATCATAGAATAAGAATAGCAACACCAAGACATAACGGAAAAGTAGAAAGACAACATCGAATTGACGAACAAAGATTATATCGAAAAATAAAAATAAGCAGTTTAGAGCAAGGAAGAAAAGAGCTAGAAAAGTATAATAAAAAATCAAATAAGATACCAAAAATATGCTTGAATTTTTTATCGCCAAATGAATGTTTAGAGAAATATTTGTATACAGCGTAAACAAATAGCAAAAGTACCGTTCCCCTTGACTGGTCACAAAAACAATGTTAATGTCAAAAGAGCCGACGGTGGGAAACTCAAAAATATAAAACGATTTAAAGTTACCGTCGAAAAAATATTGTAACATTGTTTTTGCAACCCGTAAAGGGCAAGCTAAAATCGGAGATTTTAGTAACTAGATTTAGAGAGCCTCAAATAAAAAATCTAAAAATATATTTTTTTGGAGCTAGGTGTTACCTATCATTGATTATTTAACA
>CAYJAL010000315.1:0-1271 GCA_964367875.1 uncultured Desulfovibrionaceae bacterium
CCCCAAACCCCACCCCTCAAAAAAACCAATAGCGGCAAAATTTTTTCTTTGTATTTTCTTCATCACCGCATAATGCTTTTTGAGCTTTTTATTATTATGGAATGGAGCCTTTTTCTCTGTTTTAAACAGGGGAGAGCGGCTCCCTCTTTTTTTAACTAAGTATTGACGAGAAATTTTCTGGTCTTATTTTTCTTACAGATTGCGCCCTAGCATGGATGAATCAGGGCGGCATGCGCTTTTGTGGAGGGATAGAATGAGCGTTTCGTATAAAGATTATTATCAACTTTTAGGTGTTGACCGTAAAGCTTCTAAGGATGAAATAGCCAAGGCTTTTAAGAAATTGGCGCGTAGTTATCATCCGGACTTAAACCCCGGCGACACCAAGGCTGAGGAGAAGTTTAAAGAGCTTAACGAAGCCTATGAGGTGCTCAAGGATCCGGAAAAGCGCAGGATGTATGATCAGCTAGGGCATAATTGGCAGCATGGGCAGCAATTTAATGCCGGCGGCTATGGTGGCGGTGGCTTTAGTGGCGGTGGAGATTTTTCTGATTTCTTCGAAAGCCTTTTTGGGCAAGGTGCGCGTGGAGGCAATTTTGGCGGCTTCGGTGGCGCTCAAGGGGGCTTCGGCGCAGATCCTTTTGGCTCCTTTAGTCGCAGGCCTGCCAAGGGAAAAGACATTCAAGCAGAAATTTCCATTCCCCTAGAAGACGCCCTTAAAGGTAATAGGCGTACAGTTACCATTAAGGCCTCGCAAGGGCGCCGCGAGCTAGAAGTGAATATTCCTGCAGGCTCTAAAGAAGGCTCTAAATTGCGTCTTACAGGGCAAGGGGAGCCCAGCCACAATGGCGGCCCTGCCGGTGACCTCTTCCTACGCCTAAACTTTCAAGCTCATGCTCTTTTCAGCGTCGATGGGCTTGATATAAGCTACGATTTACCCTTGACCCCGTGGGAAGCAGCGCTGGGTGTGAAAGCGCGTATTCCCACCCTTGAAGGGGAAATTGAAATGAATATTCCGGCCGGAACCTCATCAGGGCGACGCTTTCGCCTGCGTGGACGCGGTCTTGGTAAAGAGGGCGCCCGCGGAGACCAAATGGTACGCGCCATGATTAAAGTACCGGATTCCCTAAGCGATGAAGAAAAAACGCTGTTTGAGCAATTGGCTGAAATTTCAAGCTTTAAAGTGCGCGACGAAGACGAGAGTTAGTTTTTGATACTTCTGGGGGAAAACCTTTTTTGAAAAAAAGCCCCCAGTCTAAGCTGGCCCCAGACCC
>CAYJAL010000316.1:0-1228 GCA_964367875.1 uncultured Desulfovibrionaceae bacterium
TATCAACTGGTTTTGGACTAATTCCACAAACACCAAGTATTGCAACTTCTGGAGCATTAATAACAGGTGTAAAACTTTCAATACCAGTGTTACCTAAGTTTGTTACAGTAAAAGTAGAACCTTGTAATAAGTCAGGGTTTATTGTTCCTTCGATACAAGCTGTAGCAAGTTCTTTTGCTTGTTTAGATATTTCTTCTAAACTTAGCATGTCAGCAAAACGAATAACGGGAACCATAAGTCCTCTTGGTGTATCTACTGCAACGCCTAAATGTACATGTTTAAATGTTCTGAGCGTTGAATCAAGTTTTTGAGCGTTTAAACCTGGGTGTAATGGAAGTATTCTAGAAACTAAGAACAATACAAGGTCATTTACCGTAACTTTGGAAAGTCCTAATTCTTCAGAACTGTTTTTTAATCTTTTTCTAAGCTCTTGCATTCTAACTGCGTTTGCACTTGAGTTGAGAGTATATTGAGCTGTTGTAGCAAGCGAAGACATCATTCTGTCTGCAATAACTTTTCTAATGCCTTTAATTGGAGTATCTTCATACTCGTCATGCGTTGCGCTTAAACTAGCAGACGAAGAACTGCTTGAAGAGATTGTAAACATTCCAGAGTCTGTAGAAGTAATTCTTCCTCCAATACCACTGCCTTCTCCAGAAACAACACCGGTTGAAAGGCCTTTTGCTATTTGTTCTCTTAGGGCATCTTTTGCAGCTGCTGTTAAAGGAGCTCTATTTGCTATTGCAGCCATTATATCATTTTCAATAATACGACCTTCTGGGCCTGTTCCTGCAATTACTCTATAATCAACTGCTTCTTCATACGCAAGTGTTTTTGCTCTTGGCGAAATAGCGATGTTGTCTCCTGCGCTTCTTTCAATTGTTTGTACTTGTGCAGGGGCTTCTTCTTTTGTTGTTTCTACAACAGGTCCACCTTGCTCTGCAGGAGCTTCAGCGGTAGCGGCAGGGGCAGCATCACCCACTAAGCTTTGCCATTCTTCGCCTTCATTTCCAACAACCATAATAGGTTGTAAAACAGGAATATCATCCCCAGCTTCACAAAGTATTTTTAATACTGTTCCATCAAATCCTGCTGGAACTTCAAATGTAGCCTTGTCTGTTTCTATTTCGACAACAAGGGTGTCAACGGTAACGCTATCACCTTCTTTTACTTTCCAATCGACAATAACACAGCTTTCAACAGTGTTTCCTTGCCTTGGCATAATTAA
>CAYJAL010000317.1:0-1222 GCA_964367875.1 uncultured Desulfovibrionaceae bacterium
GTCACCCGCTCTGCCGATTGAGCTATCGGGGAACAAAGCATTTCTGCCGTGAAAATGTTCTATAGAATTTTTTATCACTCGTCAAGTAAAAAATTAAGTTTTTTGTAATTTTTATTTAATTATTTTATAACTAGATGAAATAATACATTTAAATACAAAAGCAAACATTCCCTTATTTTGTCTATTTGCAGACAAAGCAACATAGTCTTGTCAACACTATACAATAAATTCAATTCTTTGTAATGCGCAAACACGATAAACAACAAACCAAAATCTACGCATCTATAATTAGAAGCTAAAAGCCAACAAACAAAAAGCTAAAAGACTATAAGCAAAAAGCTAAAAGACTATAAACTAAAAACTATAAGCCTACAGATCAAAATAAACTATAAGCCCATAAAAGCTAAAAGCTTATAAATAAAATCTACAAGCCAAAAAATTGAAATCTACAAGTCGATAAAATCTACAGATCTATAAGCAAAAATTACAGCTCTATAAAGAAAAATCTACAGCTCTATAAAGAAAAATCTACCACCCTTCTTTGCCAATCAAGTCAACAAAAGAAGTTTTTCCAATTATTTTGCTAAAATACTTGTCACCCTCTCGACGTACTCGCACTAAATTTTGTACTTTTTTTTCTTCGCCTACTGGCAACACCATTATACCGCCGTCGGCAAGTTGTTCTAGCAAACTTTGAGGGATTTCTGGCCCACCAGCGGCCACAAGTATGCGATCAAAGGGCGCCATTTGAGGCCAACCTAATGTACCATCAGACAAGGAAACTCTTATTGTACTCATTCCCAAATTTTCAAAGCGTTGTTTTGTTGAGAAATACAGTCCTTCGATTCTTTCTACTGTAAAAACATAAGCGCCAAGAGCATGAAGTATTGCAGATTGATAGCCTGAACCCGTGCCAACTTCAAGAACTGTCATTCCTTTTGACAATTCAAGGCTTTGCGTCATCAGCGCCACGGTATAGGGCTGTGAGATTGTTTGACCATATCCTATAGGCATAGGTCTATCAGCATAGGCGTCGTGCACCAAGGCTGAATCAAGAAAGAGGTGTCTTTGCACACTATTCATGGCGTGCAAGACATCTTTATTTGTAATTCCACGTGCCACAAGTTGCTTGTCAACCATGTGTTTGCGTGCTATTCTATATTTGTCGTTTCCTTGTGGCATACAAAACCTACTAGGCATATTAATTTTACAATGTTTTTTT
>CAYJAL010000318.1:0-1218 GCA_964367875.1 uncultured Desulfovibrionaceae bacterium
TTAGCTAATGCAGCGGAAATATCCCTTGGAGCCGGTTTAGCGGCTAGCATGGTTGCAATTCGCCGTGCGGTTTCATCCTCCAGCTTAAATAGCTTCTGCGGATAAATATTGCCCTGTTGACCGACTACTTTGCCACGCTCAATTAGACTCTGTAAAGCTTGCCTAATTTGTTCATGAGTAGCTTTTTGTTCAGCATTTGCTCCTTGATTAAGCACCCTTGCAGCTGTTTTAATTAAGTCGATAGCCGGGATAAATAAATGTCCTTTTTCTTGGCATTGTTTTAGCAGTAAATCAACAAGCCCGGCGTTAAGTCTGCCCGGATGATTATGTTTACCGCCTTGTGCCAA
This sequence comes from uncultured Desulfovibrionaceae bacterium, assembly GCA_964367875.1. Lineage (GTDB taxonomy): Bacteria > Desulfobacterota > Desulfovibrionia > Desulfovibrionales > Desulfovibrionaceae > CAYJAD01. Next base: position 348 of record CAYJAL010000318.1, read on the forward strand.
ATAGGCTTTATCTATCTTTTTAAAAGCAAAACCGGCAAAGTTAAGCAACTCAAAAATATTATTCTCTAAAACTTCCTTGCTTTTAAGACCCCATAAAGCAAAAATGCGGATAATTATTTCCGGATTAACACCATAGGGCTGCAAGCTAATTTGCAATTGCTTGATTAGCTGCTTGCCTTGAAAATATTCCTCAATTTTGCTTAAACTGATTTGCGGAATAGATTGTATTTCTCTAAGCCGCTGCGGTTCAGCTTCTAAAATAGCCAAAGTGTCTAAGCCAAAATATTCTACAATTAAGTCGGCATTTTTATTGCTCATGCCATTAATACCGGCAAAAGTTAAATATTTTTTAATTCCTTCTAAAGTGCTTGGCAGAATTTCTCGGCAAACCTCTACTTTAAGCTGCTGACCATACTTTTTATCTGTATGCCAAGTACCGCTTAAAGTAAATTGAACAATATTATTACGCGGTAGCCCATAGCCAACAGCAATAAAATTTGGTAGCGTATTATCCTCTGTTCTGACGCTTATCACGCTATACTTGGTTTTTGCATCATAGTATATGCTTTTGTCAAAACAGCATAGATAGTCCATTGTCAGCCTCCTTTCTAAGCAATATTTGCTTTTTTATCTTCCTTATACTCTTTAATATTAAACCTTCTACTTTCGCTAATTGTCACATATTGCTCATAAATTTGTGGATGCGAGCACTTTAATCTGGCTAGATCCTCTTTGCTTATACCAGTTCTTTGCGCCGGATTATAGGTAACAATATAAGGTATGCCATTAAGTGTACAAGTCGCAGTGCAGCTAATCCCCATTTCGGCAATAATTAGACCTTTCAAGCGCTTGATTTCATCTTCAATAATTT
>CAYJAL010000319.1:0-1216 GCA_964367875.1 uncultured Desulfovibrionaceae bacterium
AAACCTTTTCTTCAGAAAAGGTTTCCCCCAGTAGATTGTATAAGCACAAAAAAAGGGAGCTCCTAAGAACTCCCTTTTTTTGCGCCTATGGCTTACTAATCAAATTTAGTGCCACCATGGGGCAGAAATTTTATGGTATCCCTATTGTTTCGCTCTGCTTCTACGGTGACAGGCACGTCATTATAGTAAAGGGCGCTGGGCACAATGTCATTATCCTTGGCAACTTTTCCATAATGCGCTAAGGCGGGGATATTATCCACTAAAATGGGCGTTACATGCCAGATGACAAACCATATGCCTATACAAGAGGCACAAAGCTGTATAAGGCCTAGTAGGAAGGGTTTTTGTGTTTGTGTGGTGATATCTGTTTTTGACATAGGGCTATCCATGAAGGCTAAAGGAGAAAAAAGGGCCCATGCCAGTAGACATGAGCCCTTGAGTTATTACATTAGATTCTTGCGGTAATTTCTGGGAATACCAAGTAGAACATGATGTAAGCCATGGTGAGGGTTAAAGCTAAGTTGAAGCTTTGACCGCAAACATAAAGGATAACCGGCTTGCCGCCCTTGAAGTAGTGGGTAAGCTCGCGGAAGTTCGTTGCAAGACCGATGGCTGCAAAGGACAAGTTAAAGCACCAACCACGTAAGGGGGAGGTTAAGCTCTTAATGGTACCTGCGGTGAGGAGGCCTTGGCTCATATCGGAACCAAGCTCGCCTGAGATGTAAGATGCCAATATGGAGGCAGTCAAGAAGCCCAATACGAATTTGGGGAAACGGTGCCAAATTTCCATAAGGCCCACTTGTGTACCTTCCTGACGTTCTACCTTGGTTACCCAGTATACGGCTACACCAAAGGCGGTTACACCGATGAGCACGTTTTGGATCATCTTAATGGTAGCAGCTACGTACATGGCCTTTTCGCCAAGGAAGGCGCCAGCAGCAGCTACAGCGCCGGTGGAGTCTACAGTACCGCCAATCCAAGCGCCGCCAAGAACGGCAGGTAAGCCTAAAGCGTTAATAACGGCAGGCATAACAATCATCATGATAGCCGTGAACAATAAGGAGATACCTACAGCAAGGGTAAGTTCTTCTTTTTTAGCACGACAGGCTGCTGCAGTGGCGATGGCGGCAGAAGTACCACACACAGACATGTCAGCAGAAATGGTGATGTTCAAAGTTTTGGAAGGCATCTTCAAAACTTTTTGGCCAAAGATATA
>CAYJAL010000320.1:0-1206 GCA_964367875.1 uncultured Desulfovibrionaceae bacterium
TCCAATCGACAATAACACAGCTTTCAACAGTGTTTCCTTGCCTTGGCATAATTAATACATTTGCCATATCTTCTCCTTTCTATTTTTTCTAATCACAAATAACGGTTTTTAAGCCACTTTCATTTAATTCTTCAATTGCACTTTCACAGATTTTATTATCTGTAAAAATTGTATCCACTTCGTTTAAAGGCAAAATGGTTACAACGCCCATTTTGTCAAATTTTGATGAGTCTGCGAGCAATATGAGGTTTTTTGCCTTTTGACGCATTATCTTTATTATTTCTCCGCCTTCAACAAGGTGTGTTGTAATTCCTGCTTGCCCGCTAAATCCATCGGTGCCAACAAAAGCATATGTCACGTTAAATTTTTGCAATGTTTCTTGCGCAATTGGACCTACAAAAGAATCGGTATTGTTTCGATACTCACCACCAGTAAGGGTAATTTTTAAATCCGGATTTGTGCGAGCTGCCGCAAATACTTGGTTAGAGTTCGTTATTATATGAATATCTTTTTTACCTGACAAAAAGCGCGGAATAAGTCCTGTTGTAGTACCTGCTTCTATCATGATAGTAGCACCGTCTTTTATAAGGGTACTTGCTTTTTTTGCTATGGCATTTTTTTCATCAATATTAATGGTGTTGCGCTGGAAAATATGTGGGTGAATGGCCGGAACAGCGCCTCCGTGCGTTCTAACAAGTAAGCCTTCTTGTTCAAGCCTCGATAAATCCGAACGAATTGTAACTTCAGATACATCTAGACTTCGGCTCAAATTTGAAACAGTAACTGAGCCCTGTGTTGAAAGGAGAGATAAAATGTTTTCTTCTCGTTCGTTCAGTACGTCTGACATTTTGTAAACCTTTAAAACTCGTCAAATACTTTTGAAAACCAACAGAGTTTTCAAAAGTATCTACCTTTCGTTTCATAATAAGTATATTACGCAAGTGAAGATTTGTCAAGTATTTTCTTACGAAAACGAAAGAAAAACGAAAGTATTTCGAAAGCGTGTTTTTTTTATGTTCTAAGTGATTTACACAATATTTATTTTTTTATATAATGATAGGTAGATAGTGTTATAAATATCTAGGAGCAGTAATTGACTAATTTCTGGATAGCGTTAGGCTTTGTATCCTATGCTACATATTGCTTTTTTATTTTACAGTTTGCTGTAAAAATCCTCAAATACTCTAAAAAGAATAATCTTTTACT
>CAYJAL010000321.1:0-1197 GCA_964367875.1 uncultured Desulfovibrionaceae bacterium
CATGAATGCCCATTTTTCTTTCAATATCGGCGCGCATGGGCTCGCTCCAAGGCTCTGCCCCAAAAACACCTATGCGTAGTGGCATTTTACGAAAATCAATGCCCAGCTCTTCGGCCGTATCGCAAAGATACAGGGCATAGGAAGGGGTGGAGCACAGCACTGTGGCTTCAAAGTCGCGCATAAGCTGCACTTGGCGCTTGGTAGCACCACCAGAAGCAGGAATAACTGTGGCGCCAAGGCGCTCTACACCATAATGTACGCCAAGGCCGCCGGTAAAGAGGCCATAGCCATAGGCTACGTGTACAAAGTCGCGAGCATCGGCGCCGGTACAACCAAGGCTGCGCGCTACGAGCTCTGCCCAATTATTGACATCGCGCTGCGTATAGCCCACCACGGTGGCGCGGCCTGTGGTGCCGCTGGAAGCATGCACACGCACAATATTTTCGCGAGGCACGGCAAAAAGGCCGTAGGGGTAATGATTGCGAAGGTCTTGTTTTTCAGTGAAAGGTAAATTGCTCAAGACGCTTAAGGAAGTCACATCGGCAGGGGTGAGGCCTATTTCGTCAAAGCGCTTACGGTAAAAAGGCACATTGGCATAGAGGCGACGGCAGAGGTCTTGGAGGCGACGAAGCTGAACGGCTTCAATTTCCTCGCGGGGCATGGTTTCTTTTTCGATGTTAAATATCACGGCGGACTCCTTATGGCGCAAAAAATGGGGCTGAAAAAGCCACCAAAAAAATTGCCGTATTTTACGCAAAAGGTCAAGGAGAAGTACGACAGATATGCTGTCTTCCCGTGTTGCGGGGTGCCGGTTTTGGGCTTTGTTCCATATACGGAGTCATTGCGAGGAGAGGAGGCACGAGTCGACGCGGCAGCCCCCCATCGGGCGGTGAAGTCGTTTACGTTAGGTGAAGTATGAACCTTACGTAAATGGACAGCAACACAGCCATTGTCGAAGACAATAATATGGCGCTACTTGTCCTTTAAATGCAAAGAATATTTACTAAGAAGTTTACGTTGAGCCTGGATTGCCGCGCTTCGCTCGCAATGACTTTGAATTAAAATATCTTTAGCTAATAATCATTGCATGAATAAAAGATATTAATACCTTTTTCTACACATAGCTGTAAGTTTTTCTTTTTCACGAAAAAAGGCTTGGATTTGCATCCAAGCCTTGAGCTTTTTCGGTGGTGCCGC
>CAYJAL010000322.1:0-1191 GCA_964367875.1 uncultured Desulfovibrionaceae bacterium
AGGCCATTACACTTAACGCAGACGGAAGTTTAAATACCCCCAATAATCCTGTTATCCCATATTTTCCCGGTGACGGTATTGGTCCAGACATTTGGTTTGCGGCGCAAATGGTTCTTGATGCAGCTGTAGAAAAAGCCTATGGCGGAACACGTAAAATTGAATGGTTAGAAGTGCTTGCCGGTGAAAAGGCTCAAGAAGCTACCGGTGAATCCCTTCCCCAAGCCAGCCTTGACGCTATTAAAAAATATCGCGTGGCCATTAAAGGCCCCCTCACCACTCCTGTAGGTAAGGGTATTCGCAGTGTAAACGTGGCTTTACGTTTACTCTTAGATCTCTACGCTTGTGTGCGCCCCGTGCAATATTTCTCTCCTGTGCCTTCTCCTGTAAAGGCTCCTGAAAAAGTGGATATGGTTATCTTCCGCGAAAATACCGAAGACGTGTACTGCGGTATTGAATGGGAAGCCGGTAGCCCAGAAGCTGCCGAAGCCATGGCGCTTATCAAAAAGCTCACCGGTCGCGACGTGCGCACCGATTCCGGTATTGGTATTAAGCCCATCAGTAAAACAGGCACGCAACGTCTTGTACGTCAAGCCATTCAATTTGCCCTCAAAAACAATCGCGAAAGCGTGACCTTGGTACATAAGGGCAATATCATGAAATTTACTGAAGGTGCTTTCCGCACTTGGGGTTATGAGCTTGCCGCCGCAGAATTTGGCGATGTAACCATCACCGAAGATGAAGTATGGGCAAAGCATGATGGTAAGGTGCCTGCCGGTAAATTGCTTATCAAAGACCGCATTGCTGACGCCATGTTCCAACAAATTCTTCTGCGTCCCAATGAGTACAGCGTGCTTGCCATGCCAAACCTCAACGGCGACTACATGTCCGATGCCCTTGCCGCCATGGTAGGTGGTCTTGGTCTTGCTCCCGGTGCTAACATCGGTGATGGCGTAGCTGTATTTGAAGCCACCCACGGTACCGCACCCAAGTATGCAGGTCTTGATAAAGTGAACCCCGGTTCCGTTATTCTGTCCGGTGCCATGATGCTGGAACATATGGGCTGGAAGGAAGCCGACGATCTCGTTCGCTCTGCCATGGCCAAAGCCATCAAAGCCGGTGATGTGACCTATGACCTAGCCCGCCAAATGGAAGGCGCTAAAGAAGTGTCCTGCTCCGACTTCGGTCGCGCCA
>CAYJAL010000323.1:0-1188 GCA_964367875.1 uncultured Desulfovibrionaceae bacterium
CTTCAACCTGACCATGGATAGGTCACCCGGTTTCGGGCTCAATACATGCAACTAACTCGCCCTATTCAGACTCGCTTTCGCTTCGGCTGCGCTACTTAATAGCTTAACCTCGCTGCATACATTCGCTCGCCGGACCGTTCTACAAAAAGTACCCGATCACGCATTGACGCGCTCTCGGTGCTTGTAGGCACAGGGTTTCAGGTACTATTTCACTCCCCTCCCGGGGTTCTTTTCACCTTTCCCTCACGGTACTATACACTATCGGTCACTGGGTAGTATTTAGGCTTGGAGGGTGGTCCCCCCATGTTCCAACGGGATTTCACGTGCCCCGCCGTACTCTGGATACCGCTCGGTTGCTCGTCTTTTCGCCTACGGGACTCTCACCCTCTTCGGTGTGCTTTTCCACACACTTCGGCTAAAACTTGCAAATCCTAAATGCGGTCCTAACCCCGAGTGGATTTCTCCTCTCGGTTTGGCCTTTTCCGCTTTCGCTCGCCACTACTAACGGAATCTCGGTTGATTTCTCTTCCTCGCCCTACTTAGATGTTTCAGTTCAGGCGGTTCCCTCCGTATACCTATGTATTCAGTATACGGTACATGGACATGACTCCATGTGGGTTTCCCCATTCGGAAATCCCCGGATCAAAGGATATTTGCTCCTCCCCGAGGCTTATCGCAGCTTATCGCGTCCTTCTTCGGCTCCCAGTGCCAAGGCATTCGCCCTGCGCCCTTTCTAGCTTGACCTATTTCTTGCAATATCAGGATTTCTCCCAATATCGTCTTTTGGATTCTACTTTGCCAACAAAAGTTTATCGAAATTGTATATTACCCATGTGTTTTAATCGTCTTAAAACACTATTTTATGTAATAACCTCAATTTGTCTTCTTTTGCAGTCATTGTTCAGTTGTCAAGGTACAGTTTATACGCATTTTGATGGAAAGCGGTCTTTTCCACTTCTCCTTTTCCATTCACCAAAAAAATGAATGGTGGGCTCAAGTGGACTCGAACCACCGACCTCACGCTTATCAGGCGTGCGCTCTAACCACCTGAGCTATGAGCCCATGTTCAGCACATTTGCACATGGCATGTCCTTTGCACACTATTGCGTGCAACGCCTGTCCTTTTGTGCCTTTGGTGGAGATGAGGAGGCTCGAACTCCTGACCCCCTGCTTGCAAAGCAGGTGCTC
>CAYJAL010000324.1:0-1180 GCA_964367875.1 uncultured Desulfovibrionaceae bacterium
CCTTATTTGCGCGCATGGCACCTTTCACCACTTGGTTAATACGACGGGGGCTCATTCCCATGGGACAGGCGAATTGTTCACATGCCCCGCACTCACAGCAAATCATGGCCTGAGTTGCTTGAACGCTGGAAAGCTCCGTATTGTTGGCAAATGCCTGCATAACCTTATGGGTTTCAAAAGGATGACCAATAAGATTACGTGGGCACATATCCGAACACATGCGACATTGAATACAGGCAGAAGCTGCACGACGACGCATAAATGCAGGATCAAGAGTAGCATTGCGATGCAAGTGATGTCCTTCAGGAACCACAATAAGACCGCCGCTGGTTTTAGTTACCACTTCTTTAGAAAGGGCTTCCATACCAACCACTACTCTACCCATCATGGGGCCGCCCAGTACAAATACAGGACGAGTAGGCAAAGCACCGCCGCAAGCATCCAAAAGACTTACCATGGGCGTACCGATAGGAGCGTTAAGCACCGAAGGATTACGCACTTCACCGGTCACGGTGATGGTCTTGGTCATAATGGGCTTGCCTTGCAAGGCATCAGCTACGTGCATAAGCGTTGCTACGTTAGCCACAACCACACCCACATGCAAAGGAATGCCAAGGGGTGGTACAGAGCGGCCGGTAACTTCGCGCACTAAGATTTGTTCGTCACCTGCAGGATAAAAATCATCCAGCAAGAAAACTTCTATATTAAAGGATTTGGCAGCTTCTTGAAGCATAGGGATAATATCCGTATGCTTTCTTTTGATGCCAAGTACTGTGCGCTTAGCTCCCACAGCATCACCTAGGGCACGCAAACCGCGCAACATGGCGTCGGTATGGTGTGCCATCACATGGTGATCGCTGTGAAGGAGCGGTTCGCACTCACAACCATTAGCTATAACCGTATCGGCATCGGCATTGTATTTGACGTGGGCGGGGAATCCAGCCCCGCCTTCGCCAACAATCCCGCCGTTCAGCACAGCTTGGACTAATGTTTCTTTATTCATGCTTTTTTCTCGTGCCTATGACTTAGCGTGCAGAGGGAAAGAAAGGCATAAAGGGCAAAGTTGCACCCATGGGGATGTTTCTTTGCGGTGCCATGGCAGGCTTTGTCTTACCAGCGCCGTCAAGCTTTAAGATCTTGGCAGCGGTTTCGTACATAACCTTTTTACGCACATCGTCTT
>CAYJAL010000325.1:0-1114 GCA_964367875.1 uncultured Desulfovibrionaceae bacterium
ATGGCGCGAAGAATACGGCAATACCATTTTAAACCAAGTGCGCAAAATGGGCGCCTCGGTGGACTGGAGCCGCTTGCGCTTTACCATGGACGAAGGCCTTTCCACCGCCGTGCGTAAGGTTTTTGTGGATTTATACAATCAAGGCTACATTTATAAGGGTGATTATATCATCAACTGGTGCAGCCGTTGTCACACTGCGTTGGCCGATGATGAAGTGGAACACGAGCAACGCGGCGGCCATTTATGGCATATACGCTACCATGTGGTGGACTCTTCTGAAACCATCACCATTGCCACCACGCGTCCCGAAACCATTGTGGCCGACACGGCTGTATGTGTTCACCCCGAAGATGAACGCTATGCGCACCTTGTGGGTAAAAAAGTGTATGTGCCTATTTTACGCCGCGAAGTTCCCATCATTGCCGATGCCTATGTGGATCGTGAATTTGGCACAGGCGCCCTTAAGGTAACGCCTTCTCATGACCATAATGACTGGGCCTTAGGTCAAAAGCATAGCCTTGAGTTTATTCAAGGTATTGATGATATGGGCATTATGAAGGAAGTGGCTGGCCCCTATGCAGGTCTTTCCAAAACCGAATGCCGCGCTAAAATTGTGGCTGATATAGAAGCCGCCGGCGATTTGCTCTTGGTAGAAGACATCACCCACGCCGTGGGCGAATGCTATCGTTGCCATACCGTGGTAGAGCCGCATGTGTCTACGCAATGGTTTGTGGCCGCCACCAAGCTCGCTCCACGCGCCCGCGCCGCCGTGCCAGAGCTGACAAAAATTTTACCCGAAACATGGTTGAAAACCTATTTCAATTGGCTTGATAATATCCGTGATTGGTGCATTAGCCGGCAAATCTGGTGGGGACATCGTATCCCAGCATGGACATGTCAAGATTGCGGCGAGCTTTTGGTAAGTCTGGAAGCGCCTACAGCCTGCTGCAAGTGCCAAAGTACCAACCTCCTTCAAGATGAAGATGTGCTGGACACATGGTTCTCTTCCGCTTTATGGCCTTTCTCCACCATGGGCTGGCCGGAAAAAACGCCGGAATTAGCGCAATTTTATCCCACATCTGTTTTGGTGACAGGTTTTGATATTCTCTTTTTC
>CAYJAL010000326.1:0-1113 GCA_964367875.1 uncultured Desulfovibrionaceae bacterium
CCGTAACATTCTTTTTCATATCAAAGGAGGGCAGGGCATTATACAAAGTCCAGAACTGCGGATACAGTGAGGACATAATTCCGGGATTGCTTAATTTAATATGCGGACGCGCTGCAGCGCATACAGCATAAGCCAAAGCCCAAGCGGGGCTTTGTGCTGTCCATACAGCGTCAGGGTCGCGGCGTTCCTGTGTAGGCACAAGAGCACAAGCTTGACCATCATCTTCACTATAATCAAAACCAAGATGATTAAAGAAAGATTCCAAATCAGCCAAAGCCACATCGCTGGGCAGTAATACATGCTTTTTGCGTAAAGCCGCCAAGGTGGCGCAAGCGGCCATAAGAGGGGCAAAGCGTGGATCTTGGTATAAGGCTAAGGATGGTACGCTAATATCTTCCCATACTTCTTCTTCTAAATCTTCGCTATGCTCTTCTACGCTATCTTCTTCAGTCATTTCAGCAGGCACTTCCGTAGCCATTTCTGCTACGGTTTCTGTAGCTGCTTCTTCATGAGCTTCTGCATTTTCCAAGCCTTCAGTGTTTTCTAATCCTTCTGGGCTTTCCATAACTTCTGCGTTTAGCTCGCCATCATAGGCATTTTCAAGTGCCTCGTCTGCTTCAACAGGGGCGTGCTTAGGTGTAAGCACTCTCCACTGTATGGCTTCCATGGGGGCATGGCTAGCGCGAATACCTTCAGCATTTTGTTCAAGATCAAGACCAAAATGGGTGAGGAGGCTTTCAATATCCTTAGCAGGAGCGCAGTCAGGCCATGTACCTTTAAGGTGCACAGAGCCGCCCATGGCCAAGGGTAAGGCCAAGATATAGGCTGCCAATTGTAAATCCATTCCAAGGTCTGGCTCAGCAGGTGTCTTAATGGGGCAAGGCACAAAATGCATCAAGCTACCCTCGCGGCGCACTTGCGCAGCGCTGGGAGTGAGCACAGAAAGGGCTTCTTCAATAATGGCTTCAGCATCGGCGCGGGCGCGCATTTCAAAGCTGATGGCATTATCCCAAAAAGGAGCTGCCAAGAACAGACCCAGCACCATATCCGCAGGAATATCTGCAGGAATGCTGATGGTATCAGAGAAAATACCGGAACATTCAATACGAATGG
>CAYJAL010000327.1:0-1113 GCA_964367875.1 uncultured Desulfovibrionaceae bacterium
ATAAGCTCCATAACCTCATCCACATCGGGAATAACGTCAAAAGTAGGCGTTACGTCTAAGTTACCCAAAAGCTTACCGGCGCCCATAACAGCATTATTTCCTTCATGATAAGGAGAAAGCTTTTCAGCGCGATAGAAGTTACCATCAACTTCCAATTCATACATAACTATGCCGTCTTTTTCTTCCACGGTTTTAGAACAAATATCATGGTCAGGATTATTTTCCGGATCAAGAAAAGCGCCTAACCCATCAGAAGCATAGCCTTTATCCCAACCAATACCACCGGAATGAACAAGGTAATGCCCTTCAGCATAATACTCTACATTGCAAATATAGGGAGAGAAGAAATCCTGCCCACGTTCCTTACCGTATTGCCAAATCTGTTCAATTTCCATTTTCTCGGTATCAATGCGATAGCGCACACCACGTGAGAAATTATCACGGTTTTTAATATATTTTTCCTTGGTTTTGGCGCGGTATTGCCCATTATCAAAGCACATGATGTCGCCATCGGGGCATACAAGGCAGGCGTGCTGTTCATATTGCCAATCAAAATTGGCCACATCGCCCACAGGCTTAAAGAAATATTTATCCACCATATCTTGTGGCCAGCCTTCCGGATTCCCAATAATCCAATTAAGCTTGCTGGTTTCATAATCAAAGTTCACCACAGCGTCTTGGTGACGACCGGAAAGCGTAATGGTGTTGGTCTTTTTATCATACCATAGCGCATTATTATGGAACCAATCATGGGCATCTTGCGAGCCGGAACCGCCCACATCTTGAGGTAAAAACTCTTTAAAATCCCAAGTGCGTAAAACTGCGCCTGTTTCGCGGTCAAGCAAGGCAATCATATCTTCCACCGTTTCCGTGGTGAAATCTTGAGTTAAGGCTAAGATATTGCCATCTTCCATTTCCCATTGGTCATGGTGATAATTGCCGGGCATGCGGTATTCTTTATAAATTTTGCCCATAAGGTTCATTTCCACTAAACCGGTAGCATGGTAAGGCATGCGGCTATAACGATGCGAACCTGTAAGAATATTACCATTTTTCAGGCGTTTAATATCAAACATGGTGGGAATGGTTAAATGCCAGCGAATATTGCCCTTA
>CAYJAL010000328.1:0-1112 GCA_964367875.1 uncultured Desulfovibrionaceae bacterium
AGACCTTTTGTAAGCGCTCTTCCGTGGTGGCGGCATCGCCTTCCTTTGTGCAAAAGCATGCCACATCCATTGCACGCCTTGCGCGCTTGGAAGGCCTCGAAGCCCATGCCCGTTCTATGGAATGCCGCATAAAAAGAGTATAATTTTTAGCTAAGGCACAGCCTTTAGCATAAGGAGATATAAAAAATGAAAGTTGTTATGCAAACCACAGTGACTGCATTTCCTTTAATCGCACGCGGTAAAGTGCGTGATATGTATGAAATTGACGAAAATACTTTGCTTATTGTTACCACAGACCGTATGTCTGCCTTTGACGTAATCATGAGCGAGCCTGTGCCTTATAAAGGTGTTATCTTGAACAAAATCACTTTGTTCTGGATGGATAAATTTAAAGATATTATCCCCAACCACCTTATTGAAAGCGATGTGAATAAATTCCCCGAAGCTTTGCAGCCTTGGAAAGATGAATTGGAAGGCCGCTCTGTGCTTGTGAAAAAGGCTAAGCCCTTACCTGTAGAATGTATTGTGCGTGGCTGTTTAACCGGTTCCGGCTGGAAGGATTATAAAGCCACTGGCACCCTTTGTGGTTATGACTTGCCTGCCAATATGAAAGAATCTGCCAAGATAGAACCAGCCATCTTTACCCCTTCCACCAAGGCAGAGCTGGGCGAGCATGATGAAAATATCACCGTGGCTCAGGCTACAGCCCTTTTAGGCGAAGAAATTGCTAAGAAGGTACAAGAAACTTCCTTACGTATTTTTGAAACAGGCCGTGAATATGCTGCCACACGTGGTATCTTAATGGCTGATACCAAGTTTGAATTTGGCATGGTCGATGGTGAGCTTGTGCTTATTGACGAAGTTATGACCCCAGACTCTTCGCGTTTTTGGCCTGCTGACCAATACGAAGAAGGCCGCGGTCAGCCCAGCTTTGACAAACAATATTTACGCGACTGGCTTTCTGCACAGCCTTGGGATAAAACTCCCCCTCCACCTGCTTTGCCACAAGATGTTGTGGACGCCACTGCAGGACGTTATGCTGAAGCTTACAAAATTATTACCGGCAAATCTTTTGACGCGGAATAAGAGGTAGTTATGTTACTTGAAGGTAA
>CAYJAL010000329.1:0-1085 GCA_964367875.1 uncultured Desulfovibrionaceae bacterium
CGTAAGCGACCTTAAGGTCGTGCGTATAAGGAAAAAAATTTCTGACGTAGTGCGCGCGTAAAAGATAAATTTTGGATACAGGGCGCAAAAGTCATCCTATACATACACCACTTGGTCGCACGCGTTGCTCTCGATTTGTGTAAAGCTCGTTCCTCGCTAACACAAACGGCTACGCCGCCCCTTGGGTCGGCTCCTGTGCGACACAAGTTATCGCAGGCGTCGCCCGGCGCATGAAGTAAATTCATGCTTGTCTTTGGCCTACTCCGCTGCGCGGCTGCCCATTTCCTATGGGCTAACATCCTAGCAATTAACTGACCATTAACAAGGCTCCCCTACTCACAAACAAAAAAAGCGCGGAAGCCTTACTCCCGCGCTTTATATTTCTATATTTCTAAAACTACACTACCAATCCTACCAATCTAGCGTAGCCTTAAAAGCTGTCACCAATTCGCGTACAGGCTCAGCACAAAGCACAGCCTCACCATCTTTCAGTGTCAAGGTCACATCCTCTGTCACCACACCAATACGCGCACAAATGCTGCCACGCATGGTAGCTTCAAATTCTGCTGCCTTTTCCGGCGCTACAGATACCAATAAGCGGCTGGCAGATTCACTATACAACAGCTCCGCTGTGCTCATAGCTTCCAGCACAGGCACCTTTTGTATATCCATCTCTGCGCCTAAACGGCCACCAATGCACATTTCTGCCAAAGCCACTGCAAGACCACCATCAGAAAGATCGTGACATGCAGAAACAAGGCGACCATAAATGGCACGGTGCAAGGCGCGATAAGAAGCAAGGGCTGCCGAAGCATCCACATGAGGCACAGTATTACAAGAAACATTGAGCTCTTGCGCCACTTCAGAACCGGCCATTTCGCGGCGTGTTCCACCTATAAGATAAATATAATCACCGGCTTTCTTGAAGTCCGAAGTTTGCGTACGCAACACATTTTCAATAACGCCCATGACAGTAAAGAGCAAAGTAGGCGGAATGGAAATCTTTTCACCGCCACCGGTGTAATCGTTTTTCATGGAGTCTTTACCGGACACACAAGGCACACCATAGGCCAAAGCAAATTGCG
>CAYJAL010000330.1:0-1085 GCA_964367875.1 uncultured Desulfovibrionaceae bacterium
ACAGGACGTGCAACCAAGCGTTATCTAGCAGGCTATTGAAAAAGGGCTGCCTGCTTCGTTACGCTTGCTTTTTGCGTTGCTCTCGATTTATGTAATTGCTCGTACCTGCAAAGGCAAACGCCTTCGGCGCCCTCTAGGGCGGACTCCCTCCGCAAAAAATTTCGCTTGCCGTGTATCCAAACTTTTTTAAACAGCCTGTAGTCACTTTGTAAAAGAGACGTATCTTGAGTACATTTGGACATAGGGAGTTTTTTAACAAGCTGAGAGATGCATTTTATATATTTTTGAAGGGAATGTATTTTAACATTCCTTTTTTTTTTGAAATTTTTTTCATTTCCTTTTTAAATTGTGAAAAAAATATTTAAATAGATTTTCAGGCCATTATAAAAAAAAGTGTTTGCTCAATGACTTAAGTACATGAAAAAATGGGCGTTGATTGTTTTTACAATCAATTTTAAGCCCTTGACGAGTGTATTCGCTCTGTGTAGGTTGCCAAAATGGGAAACTCGCTTCCCATGATTAGCATCTACTTAAAAGGAGAAGAAAAATATTATGGCACAAGACAGCTTTATCACCTTACTCAATGAGGAGCGCTCTTATATTCCCCCCAAGCACAAAAAAGACACAGCTTGGGTGCGTAGTGAAGAAGAATATGAAGCCATTTGTCGTAAGGCGTTAGACGATCCGGAAGGCTTTTGGGGGGAACGTGCTAAGCAATTACTGCACTGGTTTAAGCCTTGGGATTCTGTCCTAGATGCTAATTATGAAGAGCATTCGTATAAGTGGTTTAAGGGTGGTAAGCTCAACGCTTCTTATAACTGTATTGATAGGCACTTAATCAATGGAAAGCGCAATAAGGCCGCTCTTATTTGGCAAGGTGAAGGCGAGCATGAGGTTCGTTGTTACACCTACCAAATGATGTATACCGAAGTGTGCCGCATTGCCCACGCTTTAAGCTCTTTACGTGTGCGTAAGGGCGATAGAGTAGCCCTGTACATGCCCATGATTCCGGAGCTGGTCATTGCCATGTTAGCCTGCGCACGCATTGGCGCCATTCATACGGTTATCTTTTCCGGCTATGCTGA
>CAYJAL010000331.1:0-1068 GCA_964367875.1 uncultured Desulfovibrionaceae bacterium
TTGTATCGCTCCCTACATAAAGGATAATATTCCCATGCCTTCTTGCATTTTAGATACATGGCTGACCCATGAGCTTAGCTCTTCCATAAAAAATCTGCCCTCTGCCATCAAAGCTGCACAAGAGCAGCGTTGTAAGGCTTTGTTACATTACGCCAAGCAGCACAGCACCTTGTATGCGCAGCGTTTTGCAGATTTTGCTGTAGAGACATTTACTTGGCAAGGCTTTGCCACCCTGCCCTTCACCACAGCGGAGGATTTACAAAATCCGGAACAATTACTCTGCGTTTCCAAGGCGCAAGTGGCTCGCATGGTAACCTTGCAAAGCTCCGGAACCACAGCCCCTCCCAAACGCCTAGCCTTTAGCCATGAAGATCTCGCCGCCACCAAGGATTTTTTTGCTGTGGGTATGTCACAGCTTGTGCAAAAAAATCAACGCTTACTTTCCCTCTGGCCGGGTGCCATGCGCCCCCACGGCGTCAGCGCTCTTTTACACGAAGCCCTCAAAGATAATGGCGTTGAGGTGTTTGCCGGACAGGCCATGAGCACAGAA
This sequence comes from uncultured Desulfovibrionaceae bacterium, assembly GCA_964367875.1. Classification (GTDB taxonomy): domain Bacteria; phylum Desulfobacterota; class Desulfovibrionia; order Desulfovibrionales; family Desulfovibrionaceae; genus CAYJAD01. Next base: position 551 of record CAYJAL010000331.1, read on the forward strand.
CAAAGCCTTACAAAAGAATTCCAAGAATTCAAGCCCCATGTACTTGTGGCCGCGCCGCGTCAACTGGCTATTTTAGTAGAGTTATTAGAAAGTAAAAGACTGGAAAAAGGCTCCCTGCACGCAGTGCTCTCCAGTGCGGAATACTTACCTCAAGACCTTGAGCACCGTTTACAACAGCAAGGGCTTTTGCTACTAGACCATTATGGAATTAGCGAGGCAGGCTATGGAGGCGGAGTGGAATGTGCGCACAAATGCGGCTACCATATGCGCGAACTAGATCTCTATATAGAAATTATTCATCCACAAACCTTACAGCCCTTGCCCTACGGACATGAAGGGGAGATTGTTCTCACCACACTTACACGTAAAGCCATGCCCCTTATACGCTATAGAACTGGCGATGTGGCTTCTTTACTTGCCGGCCCCTGCCCTTGTGGTAGCCCTTTACACAGGCTTTCAAGGATACAAGGCCGCTTACACTACACCCCCCACGGCTACAGCGTACAGCATTGCGCCAA
>CAYJAL010000332.1:0-1067 GCA_964367875.1 uncultured Desulfovibrionaceae bacterium
GCGGCGCATGGAGTAAATCCATGCTTGCTTTTGGCTTGCTCCCCTGCGGGGCGAGCCCGCGTCCTGCGGCCTTGTAGCAGGCAGCCCTTTTTCAATAGCCTGCTAGATAACGCTTGGTTGCACGTCCTGTGCAACACAAGCTCTCGCAAGCGTCAGCGGCGCATGGAGTAAATCCATGCTTGCTTTTGGCTTGCTCCCCTGCGGGGCGAGCCCGCGTCCTGCGGTCTTGTAGCAGGCAGTCCTTTTTCAATAGCCTGCTAATACTCTGCTACTTGCTGGCGCGCCACTTCCACCTCAGCAAACATTTCACGCATAAAACGCTCTTCATCAAAGCTCATCGCATGCTCACGTATGCGCTGCCCTTCAAAGCTATGCCGCTGTTCTTCAAAGGCCTGCATACAAGCGCATAAAGCCTCTGCATTTTGCTCATAAAAGAAAAGCCCCGTTTGCCCTTCCAGCACGGTTTCCGTGGCGCCGCCCTTACCATAGGCCAGCACAGGGGCGCCGGTGGCCATGGCTTCTAGGGGCACAATGCCAAAATCTTCTTCTCCGGGAAAGAGCAAGGCCGCACAGCGATTATATAAATCCTGCACCGTGGCATCATCGGCGCGCCCACGAAATTCTATCAGGGCGGCATGGGCAGCGTCCTTGGCAAGGCTGTGCACAAGGGCTTCATAGCGTTTGCGCATCTCTCCATCGCCCACAATAATAAGGCGCTTTTGCAAACATAAGCAGGCTTCTATGGCAATATCCACGCGCTTATAATCCACCAATTGCCCCATGCAAAAATAAAAATCTTCACGCTGCTGCGTGGAAAGCGTAAAGCGCGCTACATCCACAGGCGGATGCACCACATGAGCTTTACGGCGCCAATGCTTGGCAATACGCGCACGCACGGTTTTGGAATTGGCCACAAAATGATCGACTCTGTGGGCAGAAGTCACATCCCATTGACGTAAGGAGGTAAAAAGTACGCGCATAACACAGCGTATAAAGGGCGAGGCCGCCGCAAGGTATTGGGGGTAAAAATCCCACAAATAGCGCATGGGAGTATGGCAATAACAGAC
>CAYJAL010000333.1:0-1056 GCA_964367875.1 uncultured Desulfovibrionaceae bacterium
TAAGCGAAAAGCGATTATTGAGGGAGAGAGAGGGAAACCTTTTTCTCCCTTTTTTATGTTTTAAAGCATAAAATACAAATTAAGTTATTTTATTTTGTGTAGGGTTTTGGTAGAGCTAACATTTTTAATATTACTTGTGATTGTATTTTGTCTTAAATCATAAAATACTGGCATCACCTGCGGCGATACCAATTGTATTTTACTGCTTTAAGACAAAATATATTATTTAGCGCAGAACTTTTTTTATGAGGTAAAGGTATGAAAACCATAGGGCTTATAGGCGGCATGAGCTGGGAGAGTACATCCCTGTATTATACGCTCATCAATGAAGCTGTGAAGCGTAAACTTGGTGCTTTGCATTCGGCCAAAATATTATTGTATTCTGTGGATTTTGCCGACATAGAAAAACTCCAAGCCGTAGGTGATTGGCAGCGCTGTAATGAATTACTTACAGATATTGCCCAGCGCCTTGAAGGGGCAGGGGCTGAGGTACTAGCCATTTGCACCAATACCATGCATAAGGTGGTGCCCTATATGCAGCAGCGAGTCCAGTCACCCATATTGCATATTGCGGACATGACAGGGCAATGTATTAAAGCGCAAGGCCTGTCTAAGATTGCCTTGTTAGGCACCAAGTACACCATGGAGCAGAATTTTTATAAGGAGCGTCTTGTGGATATGGGCATAGAAGTGCTTATTCCTGATGCAGAGGGCGTACTCGATGTGAATCGCATTATTTATGAGGAATTATGCCTTGGCGTTGTGAAAGAAAGCTCTAGGCAGCGTTATGTGGAAATCATAGCTGCATTACAAGAGCGCGGCGCTGAGGGCGTTATTTTAGGCTGTACAGAGATTTGCTTACTTATAGAGCAAAGCCATGTGCAGATACCTGTCTTTGATACCACACGATTGCATGCGCAAGGTATTGCACGTTATATGCTTTCTTAAAATATATGTGACAGAATTACGTTGCGGCGAAAATTTACTTTTAATGATAAGTATACGCCGCCATGAAAGTTTTTTGGAAGGGGGGTGTGGGGGGAGAACCTTTTTTTC
>CAYJAL010000334.1:0-1050 GCA_964367875.1 uncultured Desulfovibrionaceae bacterium
TTTGAAAAAAAGGTTCTTCCCCCAGACCCCCTTTCCAAAAAACTTTCATGGTGATAGCTTTTTAGTAACTATGAAATGTTTTAATAATTTGACTTGTTACGTGTGGAATTCTTACTACAGGCCGCAGGCGCAAGGGGGAAAGCCTAAGGTAAGATGTAGTCCACTTGCGGCGCTGACGACCAAGCGTTATATAAAAGGAATACAATATGGCCTTTTTTGACATTAGTAAATATAGAGATATGGCGCCCAAAGATGTGCGTCAATGCGTGCGCGAAGAAGAAATCACCTTCCCCACAGCTGGTATGTGTCGTGGGTATGCGCAAGCAAATTTGGTGGTTTTACCGGGAGATTATGCCCAAGATTTTAAAGAATTTGCCTTACGCAATCCTTTTTCTTGCCCTGTTATTGAAACTGTAGAGGGCAGCCCTCTTACTAAGGATATGGGCGAAGGCGGCAATATTATGACGGATATTCCGGAATATTTTATTTATCGCCACGGTAAATTGGTGGAACGTTGCCACAATGCCATGCACTACTGGCAAGATGATTTTGTGGGCTTTCTTATTGGCTGCAGCTTTTCTTTTGAAGAGGCGCTTATTAAGGCCGGCATTGAAATGCGCCACATTGCCACAGGGCGTAACGTGCCCATGTACAAAACCCACTTTGCCACGGAAAAAGTGGGCCCCTTTGAAGGCCCTATGGTGTGCAGTATGCGCCCCATGACTGCGGAAAATGCTAAAATTGCCTATGATATTACGGCGCAATTACCCAATGTTCATGGCGCCCCCGTGCATATGGGCGATCCTGCGGCCATTGGCATTGCCGATGTGTCTAAGCCTGATTATGGCGATGCTGTGGAAATTCGTGAGGGGGAAATCCCTGTATTTTGGCCTTGCGGCGTAACACCGCAATCGGTCATAGAAAAGGCCGCGCCGCCCTTAGTTATTGCCCATTCTCCGGGGCATATGTTTATTACAGATATAGTGAATGCCGAGCTTAATGATTTTTTGGAAGCCAAAAAGCAGAAGTAGGTAGTAAAATAGATGTATT
>CAYJAL010000335.1:0-1046 GCA_964367875.1 uncultured Desulfovibrionaceae bacterium
GAACTTGTACTACCACTTCTTGCGGGTCTTTTGTTAGCATAATTGTTTGACCGATGAATTCTTCGGGTTTGCCATTATCAAATTCATCAATTGGCATAATACCTACTTGAATTTCAGCTGCAGATTCAGACGATATGGATATGATTACTTCATCACCCTGCTCCAAAGCAGTATTACCTAAACCGGCACTTGTATTTTCCTCATATAGAGTGAATTCAAATTCATTGTCACCAAAACTAATGCTGCTTGCAATAGTTTCTGCCCCGCTATTGCTCATAAGCGCAACCGCTATTATTCCCACTAAAACCAAACAAATTGCACTCAGCCAAATCACAGGCTTTTTATACTTCAGCACATTTTTCACCCTGCCTTTGGTATCACCCTCACCAAAAGCTAGCGGTGTGGCGGCAATTAGCTTTTTACTTGTCGCAAATTTTAGCAAGGCTTCTGAATAATCCGCTCTAAGATTGGTATCCATTTTCTTGATCACAGATTCATCACAAGAAATTTCCATATCCTTGGCAGATAGCACAAAAGCTAGCCAGACAAGAGGATTAAACCAATGTATACTCAAGGCAATAAAGGCCAGTATTCGGGTAATATGGTCAAGCCTTTTGATATGAGTTTGCTCATGGCTGATAATAAATTCTTGCTCGGTTTGGCTAAGATTTGAGGGAAGATAGATTTTAGGTTTTATCAATCCCAGCACGAAGGGGGAGTCTATGTGGTCGGCGATATAGATGCCCTTGGCAAGCGGTGTTGCGCCAATTATTTTTCGTCTTAGCTTTATAAGTGAAACGATGCTATAAATTACCATCATAGAAACACCCAAAGCCCAAATCAAAGTTCCGATTACTACAGGAGCTTCTAGTGGGTCAGCTACCAGTTGTTCTTCGCCTTGTGGCAAACTTTCGTTGATTACCTCGTTGATAGTGGGGAAAGGTAAATCTACTGATGGATATTCTGCATAAACAATATCTTGTGGTATTGGCTCGGTATTACTTGGCAAAAGTCCAATAGCACTCTCAAAAGCAAAAGGACAAAGC
>CAYJAL010000336.1:0-1045 GCA_964367875.1 uncultured Desulfovibrionaceae bacterium
TCATAAAGGATATAATGATTTCTGAAAGCCCAAGGCGTGACGGATCAGCGGGCAGGCGTAGCTCGGATAAAACATCTGCTTCAGAAAAGGCTGCATGTTCCAAGGCCGTGGCATCATTGGCCTGCACTTGGCGCACATATTGGCTTAAGGTTTGATGGGGGGCAATGTTTATGCGCGTTGGCAAGAGGCAAGCGAGCATGCCTACGCATTGCTCAAAACCGGCTTGGCGTGTGTCAGTGGCAAGACCCAAGGCAATGTCCGTGGCCTTGGTGTCGGCATAGATAAGCAGACCCCAGATGGAGCGAATAAGCGCATTGAGTGTTATTTTTTGTGCTTTGGCAAAATTTTGTATGGCCTTGGTTTCTTCAGCAGCCATAAAAAAGTCTGCATTATTGCCCTTAAAGGTGTAAAAATCCGGCCTCGCAAAATCTTCGGGTAAGGTTGTTTTTAAGCACCCTTGCGCATGTTTACTATGTGCATCAGCAAAGATATTAAGCCAATACTCACGAGATGTTACTTCTGCCTCTTTATTAATATGCTGCTGCCATGCAGCATCCTTCATATGCCTTGTTACCGCGGCTAAATTTTCCCCTCGTAATAGGGCAAAAAATTCGTATATAAGTATGCCAAGTCCCTTGGCATCGCTTAAGCTATGATGAAGGTCGAAAAAGAGTACCTTGCCTGACTTTGTGTTGTGTTCTTGATTCGTCGTATCCTGACGTGCATTATGGGGAAGCCTCGCAATATGCAAGATAGCCATACGGAATAAAGGGCCTTGTTTAAAATCAAAAGCCTGCACAAGACCTAGGGCATCGTTTAATGTATCAAATTGATATTCTTCTATAATATACTGAGCACTGTCAAGTATGCGCATGCGCGGGGCCAGCTCTGCCATATGAACAAAGCGTGTGCGCAATATTTCATGCCTATGAATCAAGGCATCAAGAGCTTTTTGTACATGTTCCTTGCTATAGTCGTCCTTTAGGGGGAAGAAGCTTGGCAGATTATAGCCTGTATGGGCTTCGGTAAGGGCTTCCTTTAAAAG
>CAYJAL010000337.1:0-1042 GCA_964367875.1 uncultured Desulfovibrionaceae bacterium
TGCAAATTTTATAATGTGATGTTAAGATATGTGAGTTGAAAATTTAATTGCTTATTTTTCATTCGCTTCGTGAGATACATATTTTGATAGTGGATGATGTTAGAAAGCTATCTAGCTGGCTAATAAATTACCAAGTCAGTTAGCAGATAAAAAGGAGAAATATTAATGAAAAAAATCAAAGAATTCAATCTATTTTCAAAGAGGTTCATTACGTGGATTTTGGTAATATGTTTAGTTTTGCAAAATCTACCGACTACGTCAATCTTTGCAAACACTGATGAAGTTGAACCTATAACGACTAGTTTTTCGTCAGTTGTTGAAAATGGAAACGAAAAAGTAACTTTTATGGTTACTCCAAACAATAATAATAAGATTGTTTCAATCACTTTACCAGATGGTGAAGTAGAAAAATATGATAATGCTACTGGAACTGTAGAAGCAATTTATGTAGCTACAGAAAACAAAGAGCATGATTTTTTGGTAACTTACAAAACAATGGTTGAAAAAGAAGTTGAAGTTCAACCGACTCCAGAAAATAATGGAAACTCCACGACTCCAACTGCAATCGAAGTAGTTGAAGAAGAGAAGACTGCAACGTATTCTTTTGCCACAGAATTGGTGCAAATGCCTACAAATGTGATGCCGCGAATTTTTGGTCCAGATACTGACGGCAAAGTAACTGTCGAAGGGGCAAGAAGTGGTTCGGGAACTGAGGGTGACCCTTATATTTTGTATTCTGCTGATGATGAAATGACGATTTCTGTGACAAATAAAAAGAGTGATTCACCAGGCGACGTAAATGACTCTACTGTAGGTGTGAATTGGAGAGTAGACCATGATGCGATATTTTATTTTGCAGAGAAAATTACTACTACATCTTCAGCTATAGGTACTGAAGGACATTATACATTTTCAAGTACAGTCAAAATCAAGGCAGGAAACGGCAATGCAGCAAAAATAACTGTAGATTATGATAAAAATCCATATAATGATCATAGCTATCATAGTCAAAACACTATCCATGTAAAAGTAGTATCTGATG
>CAYJAL010000338.1:0-1041 GCA_964367875.1 uncultured Desulfovibrionaceae bacterium
CCAGGGCATTTGTGCAAAATGTGTGTCGAAGATCATGGAATCTGAGGCTTGGCAAACCAGCACTTTTCAAGATAAGCTTTAATTTTTTGTAAGCCGTTGGCGGCTTTAACGGTTCTTCAGGACGCATAAGATTTGGGAAAATCCAATCGCTAATTGAGCTTTTCTTACGTTCTTTCAGCAATTTAGCGGCACTGGTAGGAAGATGAACTTTCCGTACACTGTTGCCGGTTTTTGGTTCTCCGGCATAAACCTTGCCGCCACTTTCAATATGAATAGTGCGCCTAATATGCAAAATGCCACTGGCGATATCAAAATCTTGCCACTGTAAGCCACAAATTTCACCCAGCCTTAATCCAGTAGTCAGCTCGGTATAGAAAAAATCATGCCACAGTTTATCCTTTTTGATCTCGTTCATAAACATATCCAGTTCAGCTTCATTAAAAACCTGCTTAGGCTTATGATTTTTTCGAGGAATAACAGCTCCCTCGGTAGGATTGATAGCGATAAGACAAGCCTGTTGCGCCGCCTTCATCGCCCCATGCAGCATAGTGTGTATGCTGCGAATCATGCTATCCGATAGCGAATATCCCAGTTCAGGATGCGGATTAATTCGCCCTTCATTTTTCAGCTTGGTATACATTTTCTGAATATCAGTAGTTGTGATATTAGAAATAACTTTGTCGCCAAGGTGCGGCTTAATATAATTATCTGCATAAATACGATAACCATTAAGGGTACTTTTCCGAACACGATTGACCATGTAATCATCTAGCCACCTATCCAGCCAAGCCGCAAGCGTTATCCGGCAATCCTCATTCAGCTCAATATCCCGATAAATTTCCTTCTGTTTATGCAGCTTATCCAGCAATTCCTTTTGGGTTTTTGCATAAACATAGCGGAAAATAGGATTGCCGTTTGCCTTATGCCCGTCCACAATCCTACCTTCCCAACGACCATCATCCTTTTTGCGAATCATACCATCGCCTGCCGGCCTGCGTTTTGCCATGGGGTTTCACTTCCTTTCCTGTTTTGTAAGTACAC
>CAYJAL010000339.1:0-1035 GCA_964367875.1 uncultured Desulfovibrionaceae bacterium
GCGCACAGCTTCGAGTGCCACAACTCTTACAATTAGGACAGGAATAATATCATGAAAACAAAGAATATCTTTCTCCTTATGCTTATTTTTACTTTGAATATTTTTGCTTTGAATATTTCTACGCCATTTTCCTTTGCAAATACGAAAGAAGCAGCGCGAATAGCCACCAAAGCCAAAGTTGAGCTAGAGGTCAAAAAAGACCTTGCACTCCCCTACTCTGTTTCTAGCTATACGCTTGAACACACAGCCATTGATGGGCGTTCTCTTACAGATTTTAAAGGTGACATCATAGAATATTGGGTAAACCTTGAATGCACCTACTGCAGGGTTTCAGAACCATTACAAGCACAGCGTGACAATGAAAACATCCGTATTGTGGTGCGTCATATCCCCACTAAAAATTACGGCGAATCACTCAAAAAAGCCTTGAGCTATGAAGCCCTCAAAAAGTTCTCCGCCAATGCCGCCAATACTTTTTGGGATAAAGTCATCCCCAAAACCTCCCTAGCCATTCCTGTGCCCTATGAGTCATCTCTTTTGCTGGCTTTTCAAGAAGCCAATATGGAGGCAGAAGCCTTTGCCGCTGCGCTTAGTGGTCACGCCACCAAAGTCATCGATGCCGACATCATGGCGGCGCAAGGGAAGATATTTTCTACGCCTACCTATGTCATTGAGGGCATACGTTTTCCTGCCTGTAATTTCACAGCAAAGGAATTGCTCATAGCCTTAGATTTAGCCAAGAAAGCTCGTCAAGGGGACAGTGAAGCTGTGGAGAAAATCATCCACATCATCACCAATGGCCTATCCAACGTGCCTATTTTTGACCCAAGCACATAAGAAATAAGCATAAAAACAAGTCCTCTCTTTACGCTTGCCTTTTTTCTGCAAAAGCTTAAAACATAGGTAAGGAAAGTAAGAAAAGTAAAGACTAAAGAGAGGAAGACATGGAAATAGCAAAATTATCGTCCAAGGGACAAATCACCATCCCCATTGCCATACGTGAGTATTTACAACTCAATCAAGGGGATAAGATAA